>CANPWM010000035.1 GCA_947584295.1 uncultured Oscillospiraceae bacterium
AGAGGACAACATCATCGGGGTGCTTATGTGGAGATAATCAACCGCTCGATGGTGCGGTTGAGCAGGAAATTGTTCCGACGCATAAAAAAGAACTCCTCACGTCGGAGGAGTTCCTCTTTATGAGTGGTGTAGTAAAGGGACTCTTAGTACCCCAGCTTGTGGAGCAGCTTCTCCACATCAGCGGCTTTCAGGACCTTACCCATAGATACCACCTGCTCATTGACTACAATGGCGGGCATACTCATAACGCCATAGGCCATGACCTTTTCCATGTCGGTGATATACTCGACTTCCAAATCAAGCCCCATGTTCTTGACGGCCTGTTTTGCGTTTTCATACTGCTCATGGCAGAATTTGCAACCGGCCCCCAGCACCTTGATACAGCAGATACCGTCCACAGTTTTCCCGTAGCACTCACTCGCCCTCTTGACCTCCGGTGCTTCACTGGCGGGCGCAGCGCCGCCACAGTAGCAAGCGGGAACCTTTGTTTCTTCTTTCTTCTTTCCAAACAGTGACATGATAAATACCTCCATTTTTTATTTGACGCTTTCAACGCGTTTTTCAAGATTTTGTATTTGAGGGGAACCAGCCTTTTGTCCCGTTTGCTATCTTCAACAGAAACAGCATGACCGGGACTTCTGTTAAAACACCGACCGTCGTAGCGAGAGCTGCGGGGGACGTTGTTCCGAACAGAGCGATAGCCACAGCCACCGCCAACTCAAAGAAGTTGGACGCTCCAATCATTCCCGCGGGAGCGGCTATTTGGGCAAGCACGTTTTCAAAGTATTCCTTACTCTTTTTTCCTATGACGATATATCGGGTAGCCATACCTCCCAGCAGCGGTATCACGACGAACAGCAGCACGGAGAGGATCAGCGTATCCCACGGCACGGACACATTGGAAACGCCCAGCAGGAATTTTACAATAGGGACAAATGCCGCAAGGATAATAAGGTCATTTGTTGCCACCTGCACCACCGTATAGGCCGGGTCGCCGTTTGTCAGCGTACTCCACACGAACACCATAGCGGTGCAAGGTGCCGCACCCAGCAGTACAGCCCCAGCAAGATACTCCGTTGCCAGCTCCGGGGCGATAAAGCCCTTGAACAGCACAAAGAAGAACAGGCTTGCAATGCAGTATATGGTGAACGGCTTTATCAGCCAGTTCGTTATCCATGTCACAAATAATCCCTTTGGATTTTTCCCCACATTCTTGATACTTCTGAAATCCACCTTCATCATCAGATAGATCCTCAGCCAAACGAGAATTGCCATCGGAATCGACACGCGGAGCATGATCATAGACGGCAGGGACAAGGTAGTGACGCACATCATAAAGGACAGGACGGCTCCCAGCAGTGCCTCCGCAATCGGAATGGTGCCGAAAATGTCGGCATACATCGGGACACCAGCCTTGGGCGGAAATGGATCCAGCCGGCGCCCAGGGAAATCATAGATTGGAAATCCGGGTTCGGGGTCTACCGGGTACCGTGTAAGGGCGGAGTTTCAGATCAAGGCATAAGAAGGCCCCTGGTCGATCTTGAGATCTGGCCAGGGGCTTTTCTTTGTTTCGGCGGCACAAAAACCGGGGCTTGATCGCTCCACAAGACCGCCGGCCTGCTATTCACAGATGTCGATCCGATACCTTCTGAACTGTATCTGCGGGACGATCTACCCGTTAAACCTTCCTTGCAACCACCACAAATCTGCCGTCCGCTGTATGGTAGCTGCAGGTGGTGAGGGTGAGGATCTGATCGCCATACTGTGCCGTGATGCCGGTATCGTAGAGGGCCGCGTCGTAAACGCGGTTCAGGTACTCGTCAAAAACCGCCTCGTCCGTCAAATCGGTATAGTTATAGAAGCGAAATACATTTTTGTCGTCCGCCCTGTAGGCCTTTGCGTAAAACGCTGCCAGCACTTCATATTCGCCCGCCTCGTCCACCGTGTCGAAATAAATAATGGGGTGCTCCCTCCAGAATTCCTCGCTGGCGTAGTCTGTGATGGCGGCGAACATGGTTCCGTTTTTCATATGGTGGCCGTAGACGATATAATTGCCGCAGTCCTCATAGCAGTTCCCGTCCAGGAAGGGCACGCCGCTGGCGGACTTCTTCCCATCAAAGGCCCGGTGCAGATAATACTCCGGGTCATCCGGCGTGTGCATGACGGGGTAGTTAATCTTAGTTCCCTCAATACATATCCACCCAAAGAGATCGCTGTTTTGGGCGTAAAGGTCATCATACCTGTGAAAGCCATGGTCGGGCTGGGGCGGCTCATCGCTGGGGAGAACGGCGTCAGTCTCCGTCGGCATTGTCTGAGGTCGGGTTGCGGAGGTATCCGCAGAGGAATCCGCGCAGGTATCCGCGCTGTCCGCCGGCTTCTCATGCCGTATCTGGGAGATCAGCGCCGCGAAGGCGGCCTCGTCCTTTTTTTCCCGGGCAAGCTGGGATATGACCATATACGCGGAGACGCAGAAGACCACAAGGCACGCGGCAAATACCGCGGCCGCGAGCCTTCTGCCTCTCCGCTTTTTCCTTTGTTCTGATCTTCCCATGTTTCGCTCCCGCTTTTCTCCTGCTCTTTGTAAAGAGCGGCGGACAGGGTGTCCTATCCGCCGCTTTCTTTACGGGCAATCATTTCCTCAGGTGTTTTCCTTTGAAGCTGGCGACCCGCCATTTGCCGGTACCGGCGAAGCTCCGCCTCCCAAAGAGGGAGAGGGAAGTCGCCGCCACGCCGGCCAGGGAGAGGATCATCAGCGCGGCCCACAGCCCCAGATGGCTGTCGTCGCCGGTCTTCGGTGTCTCCGGCGGGTTATCCGGCTCCGGCGTGGTGTCGTCCGGTCCCGGCGTGGTGTCGTCCGGCCCCGGCGTCGTGTCATCGGGCTCCGGCGTCGTATCGTCGGGTTCCGTCGGTGGCGTTTCGTCCCTGCTGTTGATAAACCAGGCCTCCGCCGTGCCTCCATCGGGGATGGTGCCGGTCTCGCCGGATGTCTCGGTGGTGTAGCCGTCCCGGTTGGCCTCCACCTCCGTCACCGTGTAGGTGACGCCTGCGGGCAGACCCCTGGCAGTGAGGCTTTCGCCGTCTTTTAAGGTGAACTCCGCCACGCCGTTTACAAAGTACATATTGCCGTACCAGCCGGTCAGAGGCTGGCTCAGCTCCACGCGGAAGTGCCACTCTCGATTCATTTCGCCTGTGGCCCCGGATACGTGCTTTTCCACCTGGAGGCTCCCGTTGCCGGGCGTCGGTTCATCGGGCTTGCCGCTCCGCTCGTTGAGGAACCTGACCCAGACTTCCGGATCAAGTCTAATCAGACCCTCCGCGGGGCTGAAGGTCGGATCGACAGTGGTCTTGAACGGATCCACGTTCGCCTCGGCCTCCGTCACCATATAATGGGTGTTTTGAGGAATGTTGCCGAAGCGCACATGCTCCCCGTGCCTGAGGACGAACCGCAGCGTGTTATTTTCCCGGTCGATCTCCACAGGCCTGCCGCCGCTATGATGCCAGACCAAGGTCTCCCAGTTGATGGGATTGCCGGCCGGAGGCTCCAGCTTCACCGCAAAGTGCCAGTCTTTGGAGAGATCCTCTTCTGTGGGGTTGATCACCATCTTTTCCACGGTGAGGCCGGGATCCATGGCGTTTACAAAGTCCGCCCGCGCGGTATCGCCGTCGGGGATGGTTCCCTTGTCGCCGGGTGAGTACGTATAGTATCCGTCTTGATTGGCCTCCGTCTCCGTCACGGTGTATTTAAGTCCCGCAGGCAGGCCCTTGGCGGTCTTGCTCTGGCCGTGCTTCAGGGTAAACTCCGCCACGCCGTTTCGGAAGGTCATGCCGCCGTAGGTGCCGGTGATGTTAGAGCCGTCGCCCTCGAGCGTCACGGTGAAGTGGAACTCTTTGTTGATATCCCCGGCGTCGCCTTCGACGGTCTTTGTGACGACCAGATCGCCTTCCGACTTCTCCGGCGGGGGATCCTTATGGTTGATGAAGTTGGCCCACACGGCGGTGTCCTCGGAGATCGTCCCTCTGTCGCCGGTCATCTCGGTAGTATACCCATCCTTGTTGGCCTCCGTCTCCGTCACCTTGTAGCCGACGCCGGCGGGCAGGCCCTCGGCGGTCACGCTCTCGCCGCTCTTCAGGGTGAAGGCAGCCACGCCGTTTGTGAAGGTCATGCCGCCGAATGTGCCGGTGATATCGGAACCCTCGCCCTTGAGCGTCACGGTGAAGTGGAACTCTTTGTTGGTATCCCCGGCGTCACCGGTGACGGTCTTGGTCACGGTGAGGCTTCCAGGCTCCGGGTTCTTCTTGGTGACGGTATCCTTGCGGTTAACGAAGTCCGCCTTGGCAGTGCCGTTTCCAGGGATGATTCCCTCGGTACTGCCTCCCTCGGGCTGGATGGGCGTAAAGCCCGCCGTCGGCACCTCGGTCACGGTATAGTCAAGCCCGGCGGGAAGGCCGCTGGCGGTCTTGCGTTCTCCGTCCGTCAAATCGAACTGCGCCACGCCGTTTACAAAGAACATATCGCCGTACTTGCCGTTGATGTCAGCCGCGGGAGTCCCGTCAGCGGCCTCGCCGCTAAGCGTCACGGTAAAGTGGAACTTCACTTCTCCGTCCGCCACCTCGCCGCCGGTGACGGTCTTGCTGACGGTAAGGCTGCCCGTTTTGGGCGTGGTTGTGGTGCCGTCCTTGCTGTTGACAAAGTCTGCGTTGGCGGTGTCGTTTTCGGGGATCGTTCCACTCGCGCCGGTGGAATTGGTGTCATAGCCGTCCGCGTTGGCCTCGGTCTCAGTGACCGTGTAGGTGATGCCGGCGGGCAGGCCCGTAGCGGTCACACTCTGTTTGTGCGTCAGGGTGAAATTCGCCACGCCGTTTACAAAGAACATATCGCCGTACTTGCCATCAATGTCAGCCGCGGGAGTCCCGTCAGCGGCCTCGCCGCTAAGCGTCACGGTGAAGTGCCATTCTTTGCTGGTGTCCCCCGCCGTGCCGGACACCAGCTTTGTGACGGTCAAGTTGCCTGTCCCCGGCTCCGTCACCGTGCTCTTGCTGTTGAGGAAGTCCGCCTGGGCGGTCCCGCCGTCGGGAATGATCCCCTTGTCGCCGGCGGAGGCCGTATGATAGCCGTCCGCGTTGGCCACGGTCTCGGTGACCGTATAGGTGATTCCGGCGGGCAGGCCGGTGGCTGTCAGGCTCTCACCGTGCTTCAGGTCAAAGTTGGCAACGCCGTCTGTGAAGGTCATGCCGCCGTAGGCGCCGTTTACAGTCCTGTCGCTCAGTTCCACGCGGAAGTGCCATTCTTTGCTCTTGTCCCCCGCTGTGCCGGCGACCGTCTTGCTGACGGTGAGGCCGCCCGTTTTCGGGGTCGTAGTGTCGCCCTTGTGATTGGTAAACTTCGCCTCGGCCTCGCCGTTCGCGGGAATTGTCCCGGCGAAGCCTGTGGATCTTGTGATATAGTCGTCCTTGTTGGCCTCTTCCTCGGAGACCGTGTAGGTGATCCCGGCGGGCAGGCCGGTGGCTGTCAGGCTCTGGTTGTGCTTCAGGGTGAACTCCGCCACGCCGTTACGGAAGGTCATTTCGCCGAAGTCTCCGTTTACGGATTTGTCACTCAGTTCCACGCGGAAGTGCCATTCTTTGCTCTTGTCCCCCGTGCCGGTGACCGTCTTGCTGACGGTGAGACTGCCTGTTTTCGGGGTCGTGGTGTCGCCCTTGGAATTGGTAAACTTTGCCTCGGCCGTGCCGTCCGCAGGGATGGTACCGGCGAAGCCCGTGGAGCCCGTGGTATAGTCGTCAGCGTTGGCCTCCGTCTCGGTGACCGTGTAGGTGATACCGGCGGGCAGGCCGGTGGCGGTCACGCTCTCGCCGTGCTTCAGGGTGAACTCCGCCACGCCGTCGGTGAATGTCATGCCGCCGTAGGCGCCGTTTACAGTCTTGTCGCTCAGTTCAACACGGAAGTTCCATTCTTTGCTCTTGTCCCCCTCCGTGCCGGTGACCGTCTTTCTGACGGTGAGATTGCCTGTTTTCGGGGTCGTGGTGGTGTCTTTGCTGTTCTCGAACTTCGCCTCGGCCGTTCCGTTTTCGGGGATCGTGCCGCTGCTGTCGGTGGAAGTAGTGGTATAGCCGTCCTTATCGGCCTCGAACTCCGTTACCGTGTAGGTGATTCCGGCGGGAAGCCCCTCGGCGGTCAGGCTCTGACCGTGCTTCAGGGTAAACTCCGCCACGCCGTTTGTGAAGAACATGCCGCCGTAGATGCCGTTGACAGACGCATCGCTGAGGGTCACGGTGAAGTGCCAAGCTTTGTCCGTGCCCCCCGCCGTGCCGGACACCAGCTTTGTGACGGTCAGGTTGCCCAGATTGGGCCCTGGTTCGTCGCTCTTGCTGTTGACGAAGTCCGCCCGGGCGGTGCCGCCGTCGGGAATGGTCCCCTCACTGCCGACGGAGGCCGTATGATAGTCATCCTTGTCGGCCTCTTCCTCGGTGACCGTGTAGGTGATCCCGGCGGGCAGGCCGTTGGCGGTCAGGCTCTCGCCGTGCTTCAGGGTAAAGGTTGCCACGCCGTTTGTGAAGGTCATGCCGCCGTAGGTGCCGCTAATGGTCGCATCGCTGAGGGTCACGGTGAAGTGCCATTCCTTGCCCGTGTCCCCCGCCGTACCGGTGACGGTCTTGCTGACGGTGAGATTGCCCGTCTTCGGGGTCGTGGTGTCGTCCTTGCTGTTGACGAAGTCCGCGTTGGCGGTGCCGTTTTCGGGGATCGTGCCGCTTTCGCCGGATGCCTTGGTGTCATAGCCGTCCGCGTTGGCCTCCGTCTCCGTCACCGTGTAGGTGACGCCGGCGGGAAGCCCTGTGGCGGTCAGGCTCTGGGTGTGCTTCAGGGTAAACTCCGCCACACCGTTGGTGAAGGTCATTTCTCCGTAAGTACCGCTAATGGTCGTATCGCTGAGTGTCACGGTGAAATGCCACTCTTTGTCCATGTCTCCCGCCGTGCCGGACACCAGCTTTGTGACGGTCAGGTTGCCCAGATTGGGCCCTGGTTCTTCGCTTTTGCTGTTGACGAAGTCCGCCCGGGCGGTGCCGCCGTCGGGGATGGTCCCCTCACTGCCGGCGGAGGCCGTATGATAGCCGTCCGCGTTGGCCTCGGTCTCGGTGACCGTATAGGTGATTCCGGCGGGCAGGCCGGTGGCTGTCAGGCTCTCACCGTGCTTCAGGTCAAAGTTGGCAACGCCGTCTGTGAAGGTCATGCCGCCATAGGCGCCGTTGACGGTCGTATCGCTAAGTGTCACGGTAAAGTGCCAATCTTTCGTGGTGCTTCCCGCTGTGCCGGTGACGGTCTTGCTGACGGTGAGATTGCCCGTTTTCGGGGTCGTGGTGTCGTCCTTGTGATTGGTAAACTTCGCCTCGGCCTCGCCGTCCGCGGGGATGGTACCGACGAAGCCCGTGGAGCCCGTGGTATAGTCGTCCTCGTTGGCCTCGGCCTCGGTGACCGTATAGGTAATTCCGGCGGGCAGCCCCTCGGCGGTCTTACTCTCGCCGTGCTTCAGGGTAAAGTCGGCGATGCCGTTTGTGAAGGTCATGCCGCCATAGGTGCCGTTTACAGTCTTGTCGCTCAGTTCCACGCGGAAGTGCCATTCTTTGCTCGTGTCCCCCGCCGTGCCGGTGACAGTCTTGCTGACGGTGAGATCGCCAAACTTTGGCTCCGTCGCGTCCTTGCTGTTGACAAACTTCGCCTCGGCCTGGCCGTTCGCGGGGATCGCGCCGCTTGCGTCGGTGGCAGTAGTGTCATAGCCGTCCGCGTTGGCCTCGAACTCCGTTACCGTGTAGGTGATTCCGGCAGGCAGCCCCTCGGCGGTCATACTCTTGCCGCTCTTCAGGGTAAACTCCGCCACACCGTTTACAAAGAACATGCCGCCGTAGATGCCGTTGACAGTCGTATCGCTGAGCTTCACGGTGAAGTGCCAATCCTTCGCGGTGTCCCCCGCTGTGCCGGTGACGGTCTTGCTGACGGTGAGACCGCCCGTTTCCGTGGTCGTGGTGGTGTCGTTGCGGTTGAAGAACTCCGCCCTGGAAGTTTTGCCCTCTTCGATCGTGCCTCCGCTGCCGGTGGAAGTGGTGGTATAGCCGTCCTGGTTGGCCTCTTTCTCGGTAACCGTGTAGGTGATCCCGGCGGGCAGCCCGGTGGCGGTGATCGTATCGCCGCTTTTCAGGGTGAAAGTGGCTACGCCGCTTGTAAAGGTCATCTCGCCGTAAGTACCGCTTATGGTTGTATCGCTAAGCGACACGGTGAAGTGCCACTCTTTTTCCAAATCCCCCGCCGTGACGGTCTTGGTGACGGTGAGGTTCCCAGTGCCGGGGTTCTTGGTCTTCTCATCCTTGTAGTTGGTAAACTCCGTCCGGGCGGTGTCGTTTTCGGGGATCGTGCCGCTCTCGCCGGAGGGGGTGGTGATGTAGCCATCCTGGTTGGCCTCCGTCTCGGTGACCGTGTAGGTGATACCGGCGGGCAGGCCCGTGGCGGTCAGGCTCTGGCCGTGCTTCAAGGTAAAGGTAGCCACGCCGTTGGTGAATTCCATCTCGCCGTACTTACCGTTTACAGTCTTGTCGCTCAGTTCCACGCGGAAGTGCCATTCTTTGCTCGTGTCTCCCTCGCCGGTGACGGTCTTGGTGACGGTGAGATTGCCCTTTTTCGTGGTGGTGTCCTTGTAGTTGGCAAACTTCGCCTCGGCCATGTCGCCCGCGGGGATCGTGCCGTTGCCGACGGTGGGAACGGTGGTATAGCCGTCCTTGCCGGCCTCGAACTCCGTTACCGTGTAGGTGATCCCGGCGGGAAGCCCCTCGGCGGTCATGCTCTCACCGTGCTTCAGGGTAAACTCCGCCACGCCGTTTGTGAAGAACATGCCGCCGTAGATGCCGTTGACAGATGTATCGCTGAGCTTCACGGTGAAGTGCCAATCTTTCGCGGTGTCCCCGCCGGTAACCGTCTTGCTGACGGTGAGGCCGCCAAGCTCCGGCCCCGGCGCGTCCTTGCTGTTGACAAAGTCCGCGTTGGCGGTACCGTTTTCGGGGATCGTGCCGCTCGCGCCGGTGGAAGTGGTGTCATAGCCGTCCGCGTTGGCCTCCGTCTCCGTCACCGTGTAGGTGATACCATTGGGAAGCCCTTCGGCGGTCAGGCTCTGGTTGTGCTTCAGGGTGAACTCCGCCACACCGTTTGTGAAGGTCATGCCGCCGTAGGCGCCGTTTACAGTCTTGTCGCTCAGTTCAACGCGGAAGTGCCACTCCTTGCCCGTGTCTCCCGCCGTGCCGGACACCAGCTTTGTGACGGTCAGGTTGCCCTTTTCGGGCCCGGGTTCGTCGCTCTTGCTGTTGACGAAGTCCGCCCGGGCGGTGCCGCCGTCGGGAATAATCCCCTCGTCGCCGGCGATGGTCGTATGATAGCCGTCCGCGTTGGCCTCTGCCTCGGTGACCTTGTAGGTGATCCCGGCGGGCAGACCGTTGGCGGTCAGGCTCTCGCCGTCCTTCAGGATAAAGTCGGCAATGCCGTTTCTAAAGGTCATGCCGCCGTAGGTGCCGGTAACGGTCTTGTCGCTCAGTTCAACGTGGAAGTTCCATTCTTTGCTCTTGTCCCCGGCATTGCCCGTGACCGTCTTGCTGACGGTGAGATTGCCGGTATTCTCCTCAGGCGGCGGATCCTTGCGGTTGACGAAATCCGCGTTGGCCGTGCCGTTCTCCGTGATTGTCCCGGTACCGCCGGTGACGGTGGTCGTATAGCCGTCCTGGTTGGCCTCCTTCTCGACTACCTCGTAGGTGTCGCCCTCGGGCAAGCTCTCGGCAAGGGCGCTCTCGCCGCTCTTCAGGGTGAACTCCGCCACGCCGTTTGTGAAGGTCATACCCCCGTGGGGGCCGTTCACGGAGGTGTCCACTTCCCCGTCTTTATTATAGAGGGTGACGGTGAAATGCCACTCCCTCTCGGTTTCGCCCGCATCGCCCAAAACGGTCTTGGTGACCTGCAGAGCGCGCTCCTTTGGCTCCAGCACCTTGCCGAAATCGTTGACGTAACTGGCCTCGGCGGTGCCGCCGTCGGGAATGATGCCCTTCGGCTCCCCGTGCTCGGAGGTGTCGTAGTCCTCCTTCGTGTAGTCGTCCTCCGTGACAACGTAGGTGATGCCCGCGGGAAGACCCGTGGCCGCCGCGCTCTGGCCGTGCTTCAGGGTAAACTCCGCCACACCGTTGGTGAAGTAAAGATCTCCAAACTGCCCGGTGATCTCCTCTCCCTTGGTGCCGCCCACGGAGACGCCGCTGAGCGTCACGGTGAAGTGGAACTCCTTATTGGTATCTCCCTCGCCGGTGACGGTCTTGCTGACCTTCAGGTTGCCCTCACCCGGCTCCTTGCTCTCCTGCCTGTCGTTGACAAACGCGGCGTTGGCCGTGCCGTTCGGGGGGATGATGCCGGACGCGTTGGAGGAGCTGGTCGTGTAGCCCTCCTCGGTGTAGTCGTCCTCCGTGACCAGGTACTCCGTACCGGCGGGGAGGCCCGTAATCTCCACATACTCCCCGTGCTTCAGGGTAAATTCAAGCTTGCCGTTTTTGATCTCGGCCTCCAGGGGACTTCCGTTTTTGGTGATGACCGCGCGCTCCAGGCCCTCAGCGGGGGTGAAGGTCACGGTGAAATGAAATTCCTTGTCCTTATTCCCAAGGCCGGTGACGTTCTTGCTGACGACGAGGCCGCCGGGCTTCCTGATATTGGTAAACTCCGCCTGGGCTTCTCCGTTGTAGGTCACTTTGGCGGTGAGTTCGCCGGTTTCGGTGTCTCTATCGACGGTCACGACAACCGCGTATTCCGTTTCGTCGTAAATCATATTGCCGTCGTCCCCGGGGTTCCTCTCCTGGACGGTATAGTGGTATATACCGGGGCGCATGAACTCGATGCTGCTGAAGCTCACGCTGCCGTCAGGGGCGTTTTGCACGGTGATTTCCGTGCCAGAGGCGCCCGCCGGCATGGGGGACGTTCCGGGTACTCTTACGTCGTCGAAATACGTGCAGTTCTCCGCCGTCAGGGTGAAGCTGAACTCTCCGCCCTTCAGTGCCAGCTCGTTGCCGGCGGCGTCCTTCAAATGCTTTTGCGCGGTGAGCTCCAGGTCCGTTCTGGCCGCCACATAGTCGTTTTCAAAGGCCAGCTTCTCAACTTCCTCGCCGTCCAGGGTGAGCGTCAGAGTCGCTTTAAGCTGATCCGGGTCTGCGCCGGTGCCGCTTTTCTTTTTCACGTCAACCGTGGCGGTGTAAACCCTGTCGTCGTACCTCACGCCGGGTATATCCGAGGTCAGCTCCCGGATGGTATAGGTGTACGTACCCTCGTGGGTAAAGGCGTCTTTGTCGAAGATGGCCAGGGTCTTTGTGATCGGCCCCGGTTCACTGGTGTTAAAGGGGATGGTCAGGGTCAGTACGCCGTTTTTGAAGTCCGTACGTTTTTGAATGGGGTCGGAGTTCTTGTCGTTGTCATCACCCGGTTTCACGATGAACGCAAAGTCTCCCGTGAAGGCCGCGCCCCCGTAAACCGTCATGTTCAGCTTCTTTTCCAGGGACAGCAGCGCCGGGGTGTCCTTGGTGTTGGTGAAGGTCACCTCTACCGAGGCCGTCCCGTCCGTGGGAATGACGCCGGTGGCCGTGTATGTGTTGTTTTCCTTCTTTTCGTCCACGGTGACGTCGGTCCTGTACCCGTCAACGGGCGTCTCGGTGACCTCATACTGCATCCCCGCCGGGATGCCCGACACAGTCAGACTTTCCCCGTGGGTAAGGGTGATCACCAGCTCATTGGGGCCGCTCCATCTGTATGTGCCGGTCCAGCTTAATGTGCCGGGATAGGAAGCCCCTACCACTATCCGGACATACCTTCTCCACGTGGCATCTGTGGGCGGATTGTCCTTGTCCCCGAAGGTCACGGTGAATTCAAAGGCGCGTCCCGTCTCTCCGCCCTCTCCGGCCACGGTCTTTTTGACAGTGAGACTGCCGGTCTTCTGGGTGTTGGTAAACTCCGCCTTGTCCTCACCGTCATAGGTCACTTTGGCGGTAAGCTCGCCGGTAGACGCTCTCTCAACGGTGACGACGACATCATAAGTCTTCCCGTCGTATTCCACGCTCTTATCGGCGCCGGGGATCTCCTTGAGGGTATACTCCTTGAGGGTATAGTGATACTTCCCCGGCTCCGTGTACTTGATGTCGCCGAAGCTGACGAAGCCGCCCTCGGTGTTGGATTTGGTGAGACTGTTGCCCACAGCCCCCTCCGGCATGGGGGAGGTTTTGCGGGTCTTTTCTTCTTTTCCGGCGGTCAGCTCAAACTGGAACTGATCTTTATGGAGTACGCCGTCCTTGAGGGTCTTCCAGGCCTCAATGGCGGCCGTGATCTCGTAGGCGTTGTAGGTGTTTTCAAAGTCCAGAACTACGGGTGCGCCGTCACTCTTTTTATTGTAAACGACAGTTTCGCCGTTTCTGTCGGTGATTGTGACTGTGGGGATTAACGCATACAGATGATAAGGCTCAAGTAAATACTCTTCCATCTGCACCGTCACGGTGTAATAACGGGAGTCGTAGTTGACGCCGGGGATATTGCCGCGCTCCTCCTTGACGGTGTAGGTATACTTCCCGTGCAACGTCCCGAATTTATCCTCTTTGGTAAAGATCTCCAGAACGCCGGTTTGGCCCACCGCAATGTCGTCTGTTGTGAGTCTGCGTACTGCTCCCTTCAGAGGGTCGTCCGCGGGGTTGCCGTCGGCCGGGGTCACGGTGAAGGTGAACACGCCGTGGACGTCCACGCCGTCGCTTCCGGGCTGGAGGGTCAGTTTTTTCACCAGCTGCAGGGGGAACGGATAGATATTCGGTGCCTTATTGGTCACGGAAACCTTTACGTTTTCTTTGTCCTTGATGGTTCCGCTCTCATTCTCGTACTCAACTTTATAGTCCCTATCCGCCGGGGGATTCTCCTGGACGGCGTACTTCATCCCCACCGGGAGGCCGGTCACGGTCAGACTTTCCCCGTGCTTCAGGGTGAACTCCAGGACATTGGGGCTCTTCCAGCTATACGTGCCGGTCCAGCTTAATGTGCCGGGATAGGAAGCCCCTACCACTATCTGGGCATACCTTCTCCACGTGGCATCTGTGGGCGGATTGCCGTCCTTGTCCGTGAAGGTCACGGTGAAGCTAAAATCGCGCGTTTTTTCGCCGCTCTCGCCGGTGACGGTCTTGGTCACGGTGAGGCCGCCCAGTTTGACGGTATTTTTAAATGCGGCGCTGAAGACGCTCTCCTCCGGGGCGTCATGCTTCTTATAGGCCGCCTCGGCTTTGAGGGAACCGTCGCCTTGCCGGGTCACTGTCACCGTTACGTCGTACACGGTTTCGTCGTAACCGTAGGTAAACGGCGCGTCGCTTGTGGGGTCGGCGACCTCCTTGATGGTGTATTTGTACTCGCCGGGGCGCGTGTACTCCACCTCGCCGAAGTACACATCGCCGCCCTCGGCGTTTGTCACGGTGTAGGAGCTGCCCTCGGCGCCCTTCGGCATGGGGGACGTGCCTTTCCCACCGACGGTATCCTTATATTCGCATTCTCCCGCCGTCAGGGTAAAGCTGAACTCTCCGCCCTTCAGCGTCACCTGATTGCCGGCGGCGTCCGTCAGCTCCTTTGTGACGGTGAAGGTCTGCCCGGCCCTGGCCACGTCGTAGTCGTTCGCAAAGGTTAATTGATTGACGGTTTCGCCACTGCTCTTCAGCGTCAGGGTCAGCTCCGCTTTGAGCTTAGCCTGCTCTCCAACGGCTGAGGATTCCCTTGTTACGTTTACCGTGGCGGTGTAAACCCTGTCGTCGTACTTCATGCCGGGGATAGCCGTGGTCTGCTCCGCGATCTCATAGGTATACTCGCCCTTCTGGGTAAACTCTTCCTCCTTGAAGATTTTCAGGGTCTCTTTAAGCACGTCGCCAACCGCGTCAGCGGTGTTGAAATGCATGGTCAGGGTAAGGCCGGTTTTTTCGTCGAAGCCATCGCGTTTCCGAATGGGGTCGGACTTCTTGTCGTTGCCCTTGTCCGGGGTCACGGTGAACACAAAGTCTCCCTCGAGCTGCGCGCCGCCGTAGAGCTTCACGGTCAGCGTCTTGTTCAGCGACAGGAAATCGGGTTTATCCTTGGTATTGGTAAAGAGGATCTCCGTCTTCTTTGCCTCTCCCGGGGCGATCGTGCCGGTGGCGGTCGAAGCTGTTTGCGCCGCCGCTTCACCCACTTTGACTTCGGTCTTGAAGCCCTTCGCGTCGGCCTCCGTGACCGTATACGCGGTCTTTCCGGGGATCATCCCCACGGTGAAGGTCTCGCCGCCCTTGAGCTGGAATTTCCAAGTCCCCTCCGGGTCCGCAACGATGTTATTATCTCCCGCTGTGCCGGTGCTGGGTAACAGCAGGCCGGACTTGATCGTTTTGATTTCTTCTTCGCCGCTCGCGTCCTTATCCTTAATGGTAATGGTATAGGGATACCCACCCGCCGGGCCTTTGATGCCGGTGTCGGGATCCGGTTTTGTGAGCGTCAGGGTGAAGTCAAACGACTTTGCCTTGTCTTCGTCGGTCAGCTTCTCCTTGTCCTCGTCGGTCAGCTTCTCCTTCGGCGCAAGCTCCTTGGTGACAGAGAGCGTCCCCGGCTCAACGGTGTTGATGAAGTTCGCGGACTCCTCGTAGGTACCCGTGTTGCCGAAGACGGAGTACGCGCCGGTGTAGTCGGTGCTCTGCGTAAATTTCGCCATTTCCGTTTTGGCGTATGCTTCGGTCTCGTCCTCCACGGCGAAGTGAACGGTGGGGCTGGTGATATAACGGCCTATGTTCCGAATAAAGCCGGAACCCTCGCCCTGGTAGTGTACGTCAAGCAGCTCGCCGTCCTTGAAGAAGTAGTGGCGAACCTGATTGCCTTCTATTTCATCATCGCAGCCGCCCTGCGCCAAAGGCTTGCAGCTGGGGTTATCCCCCACGGTGTGGCGGAAAGTCTCGCTTACCGACGTGCTTGTTTGCTTACTCTCGTCCCACAGATAGAACGGCGACCTGCCGTTCTTGCCCGCAGCAAGGAACCCTGCCGGCTGATGGTGGTTGTCGCCCGCGGCGTCCTTGTCCATGGTGGAATAGGCTTCCGCGACGATGGCGTTGGTGTGGTGGAACGGCTCAGTGTGGAGATACGCTTTGTCATTCTCCGCTCCGTCCTTGTCCAGCGCCCAGGTCAGGCCCTTTTCAGTCGCGCTATTTAAATACGTCGAAAGCTGCGATTTCTGCGGTGCGTCAGGATAGAAGGCCCCGTAGGTCGTCCCTTTGTTATAATACACCGGTATCTCCTGCTTACCTGGCTGGTAGGTGCTGGTAGAGCCCACCTGCTGGTTGTGGCTCACCTGCTTCAAGGTATACCCGGCCTCCATGTCCTCCTTGGAGAGCTTTTCGGTGACGCGGTAGACGGAATTGGAGGAGATGCCGCTGAGCAGCAGGCCCTCGCCGTCCTTCAGGGTGAATTCGGCGGTGTTCTTGGCGATCGTATTGTTATTCAGATCCGCGAAGTAATCCGGGCGGTCGGCCACGGGGATAATCTGGTCGTAGAGGTCGTCCTTGGTCAACGGACTACCCACAGTGCCGGGTCCGTCGTCCTCGTTGCTGTTGACGCCGAAGGTAAGCTCCTTCGACCAGTAGGCGCTGGCGGTGCGGTAGGGCGAGGAGACGGCCACCTCGGTGCCGGCCGCGGTGGGATCCAGGGTCAGGAGCGTAAAGTCTTTAACCGTTGTATCGTAAAGGTCGTTAGTAAGTTTAAAATCGGTGTCTCCAATGGGGTCTTTGCCAGTCCAATTCTCAAATTTGGAGGCAGAGACCAGCCAGACCTCTGTGGCTTTGTATGTGGTCTTGCCGTCCTGGTCGGTCTCGCTCGTGACGTCAGTCGTCGCGACCGCGCCGTTACTGTCCACAGCATCATTGTGGTATACGCGGAAGCCGGTGGAGGAAGCACCCACCTCTGCCGCTCCTCTGTTTTTGCCTATGTAGACATAGTACACCGTGCCGCCGGAGAAAGCGCCGCTTCCGTCGGCGTATTGATACCCTCCGCCGCTGCTGACCACCTGATTTCCATCCTTATCCACCATGGCCTTGGCGCCGTCCGCGGTCTGGAGGAACAGCTGGCCGTCCAGCTCCAGGTCGATGGTGTGGAACTGCCGCTGCCAGGTCCAGGTCTCCGTGTCTTTGTTCCAGTGGATGTGGATCACAATGGCGCTCTGCTTAACGGATTCGCCGGTGTTGATCCCGTTGATAAAGATCTGGAAATTAAACTCCTTATCCTTTAAATTTTCGACGGTCATGCCCTCCGCCAGCTCCACCTGCTTGGTCACCAGCAGGGTGGTGTCGGACACATAGAGCCGCCCGTTGTTGCCCAGATACACATTGACGATGATATCGTTGTTCTCGCCCAGACTGGAGGCGGTGCTGATGGTGGGCATGTAGTAGTTGTTGGCCGTGCGGGTGACGTTTTGCGCATAGTAACCCCAGTTGAGGCCATTGGCGGATTCGTTCCCCGGATACCGTTCGGCAGAAAACGCCTCCATGGTGGCCGCGTCCATCGAGGTATAAGTCCCGCCCTTGTTCTGGATGTTCTGGGCCAGGTCGCCCACGCGCAGGCCGCCCTTCTTGGCGGACACCACCCACTCGCCCGCCTCTTTAGGCTTACCGCGTGTCTTATCCCCTTCCTCGGTATAAGACACGTAAGGTTTATCCTCGTTTTTCCCGCTCATATCGTGCCAGCAGAGCATATCTCCGTTGGTGATATTGGCGGCGCCGTAGCCGGAGCCGAACTCGCTGCCCCGGCGGGTAATGGCCTGCTGGGCCCAGGTGGCGTTATCGCCAAGCTGATAATACTCGATGGCCAGGAAATAGTAGCCGTCAGAGGGGAAGGGGTCCTTTTGGCCCTCTTTAACCTCCACGTCCGTCAGGCGGTCTTTTTTCAGGAAGACGATGTCGCCCTCTTTGGGCGTGATGTCTTTCGGCAGCTTTCCGCTGATTTCTTCCGCCGTAGCGTCCAGATCCTGCGCGATCAGCCTTCCGCCAAAGCCGGTGGCGGAGGTATTATAACCCGTCACACCCTCCGTCAGCGTGTCGCCCTCGACCACGACGCGCTGCCACGCCTTGGTCGTCTCGTCATCGCAATACCTGTACGCCGCTTCGTAGAGCGGCAGGGCCTTCTCGAAGGAGTAGTAGCGGTTATCTTTACTGGGGGAGAAGCTCACCACCGGGTCGCCATAGGTGTAGTCCATGGAGGTGGTGGCGTAGTCGCTGTAACGGTTCAGGGGGTTATACCAGTTGGAGAAAAATTCCAGGTTCCCCTGAACGAGATTCCGAACCTTCTCGGCCGCTTCCGAGGCCACCTTGTTCTCTTTGATGTACTCCGCGCTGATGGCCCCGGCGATGTTGACCCGGTTGGAGGCCTCCAGCACCTCGTCGCTGACGCCCACGGTGTAGAAAAGGCGCAGGGGGAAGCTGGCCGACTCGGCGGGAGTGAGAGTATCGGTATTGGTGGGAATGTTGGTGGAATACTCCCACTTGCTGCCGTCCCCCTCCACTGTCTTGCCAAGATTGATGGAGACGGTGCGCAGAGGCAGCATATTCACGGGGACGTTGACCCACAGGGCCTCGTCGTAGTTGGTGTCGGTCAAAGTGTCGCCGAGGGTGTCGTCGGTGTAGTCGCCGCTGTCCTCCGTCCAGATGCGGATGTCTATCAGCGCGTAGACGCCGGGGGTCTCCAGGTGCTCCTGATTTTGTTCATCGTACTCAGGCGCGTTATCGGGGACACTGTCGCCGTAGGCCGGGTTCATATGGAGCGCGGTCAGATATTCGTTGCTCATCGGATCGCCGCCCTTATCGCCGGCTATCCGATAGAAGGTATAAACCGTGTGCTGCTGTTTGGCGGTGGTGGCGTCTTGCTCGGTGCCTTCGTTGATAGTCGCAAGCGTGGGCACATACCGCGAGGCTGTCTTGTAATTGACGCGGTAAACCCACCCCTGGGCCCAGGCATCGTCGATATCCTTGCAGCCGGGAGGGTAATAGTCGGTTCCGTCGGGCTTAGTAGGTGTATGTTTTTCTACACCGGTATTGTCACCCGGAATGGGATCGCCCTTATACCAGCCTTCGTCAAGGGCTTCGGTTCCGTCTTTCAAGTTTTCTATATACTGGTGGTTCCACTGGTAATCGTACACGGCGGTCTTGACGATGTCGTAGAGCGTGCCGAACAGGGACAGGCTGTCCACGTCCTTCACGTCCATGTACTTGCCGATGGGATCCACGTAGGTAAGGGCGTCGTCCACGCCCAGGTCGTTCGCGCCGCCCACAGGGGCAAACAGGTGCTCTGTGATGGCGCCGATGATATCCACGAAGACATTAGCCAGCTCGGCGCCGCTGCCGCCGCTGACCTTGGCGTAGTACGCCAGAGTCGCGTAGTCATAATCCATATCGGCCAGCGTAAAGCCCTTTTTCTTAGCCGCCTCCTCGGCCTCAGCCAGCGTGGGGATGTAGAAATCGCCCTTGCCCGTCCCTTCGCCTAACTCTTGCGTAGCATATACGCGCCAAAAGCTGTTGTGGTTAGGGCCTAGGTAATTAGTAAAAGTGTGTGTATCGTCTTGATCAACCGGGGTGCCGTTGTCGTAGACTTTAATTTTGTCCTTGATCTTATTATCATTAAAATTATAGCTGCCCTGAATGGTGCGGAAGGTGGTAAGTCCAAGGGCTTTCGCATCCTTTCCAGACTTCCAGTCCTCCCACGCCTGGATCGCCTTCTGGATCCCTTCCACGGTCATATCGCCGACTGTATAATCGTCGTAATAGGTATTGTTTTCAACATCTCCGTCCTGAGACAAATACCCGCTGCTCTTTAACCACTTTGTATTAAAAAATTTGCCCGGGTTCATCATAACGGGGTTGCTGGTTATGGCCGCCTCTGTGGCGACGTTACCTTCAAACCCCGCGTGGAAGCCCTCGGTCTCAGGGTCGGGCATATCCACCGTGATGGTGTAGAGGCTCCAGTCGTCTGTGTCGCTGACCTTGTAGGCGCTCTTTACCGCCTGCTTGTAATAGGCCGTGGTCAGCAGGTAGTTAAAGATCATGTAAGCCTCGTCATCCCGATACTGATTTGCTAAATTCTGCATAGCGGTCAGGCTATTGCCGTCGACCTTGGTCGTATTATTAACTGTTTTATCGTGCTTAGTATAATTATACTGCACACAGTTTAACTTTCCGTCCGATGCGTCCGCGCTGGCAACGGCTTCATAATATATGGTGCCATCTAATGCTTTTTGTTTCTCATCAGACAAAGAGCCTTTCGGGTCATCTATAGTTTTTCCTTTTACGGCAAGGAACTGGTTCCACGCATTATTATTGATGTCGCCACTCGTTCCCTTTCCTCGTGGGTCATTGCGCTCAACAAAAGAGACACCCTTGTAGCTAAAGTCACAGGCAAACCCCATGTTGTCGTTGAGAATGCCCGTGCTATCTTTGCTCGGATCCAGCCAGTTGTTGATTGCGTCGGTAACGGCGCCGTCGGTCAGTATCACCAGAGAGGGGACGCACTGATAGGTCTGGTTGCCCACCGTTTCGGTCTTGCTGGCGTTCAGCAGCTCCTGCATACCCTGGTACATACCGGCCTGGATGTTGGTGGTGCCGTTGGCGTAGGCGGTATAGTTGTTTGTGCCGCAGCCGTTCCAGCCTTCGCCGTCTGTGCCGCTGCTTTTCAGCCCGCAGATGTCATTATTAACGTAGACCCAGCCGCTTTCGCCTTTATTTGCTGCGTCATGATTTGGCTTACTGCCGTCTACTGTTGTCTGGCCTTTGCTCCAGCCGGCCGTTAGGTACTGGGTATTATTTTGGGGGGCTATGATGCCGTCATCCTTGTAATCTTTGACCGCGTTTTCACTGGGCTCATAGTGCTTCATGGGCAGGATGGTTATAGCGGTGTTGTGGCCCTGGTAGCGGTGGGTATTGTTGCTATCATCCCCCGCGTTCGCGCCGTCGCCGAACAGCACCACTGACACCTCGTTGTACTGGCTGGACAGCATCAGCACGTCGATGGCGGCGTTGATGGCGTCCACCGTTTTGGCGATACGGGTATTATCCCATGGAGATTGGTTATACATCGACCCGGAGTTGTCGAACACGATGACCGTGCGGACGGGAGGCACGCCGCTGACCTCCAGGCTGGAGCCAAGGGCGGAGAAGACGTGGAGGAAGTCCTCGTTGAGATTGATCGTGCCGTCCACGCCGTCCAGCGCCTTGGTCAGATTCAGTGTATTCCCTTTCCAGTTATCCGCACGATTGCCGGTGTCAGCGGAGCCCAGGGCAAAGACGCTCTTATCCGACCAGAGGCGTCCGGCGTAGCGGGTGTTTTCCGAGAAGTTCAGCATCTGCTGATACGTGTCCATGGTGCTGGGGTCGGCCTGACGGGTGGCGCCGCTGGTGGCGCCGTTGCCGTTGGCGGCGGCCCTGCCTCCGGCCGACTCGGCCACGGCCCGGATCAGGCCCAGGCCGCTGATCAAAGACATGACCATGCACAGGCACAGCGCAAACGCCGTAACTCTGCGCCCCACTATACGTGCTTTTATCTGTCTCATAAGCCCTTCATTCTCCTTACAGAAAACAATTGCTTTTAAGGGTACGGGAGGCGAACCCGCGCCTTCTATTCGGGCCGCAGAGTTTGCCCCTCTGCGGCGGAGGAACCGCGAATTCACAGGCCCACCGCCGCCAGCTTTTCCATATTTTCTCTCTTAAGCTCCATGGAGGAGTGGACATAACGGTTGAGGGTAATGGACGTGTTGGCGTGGCCCAGGATCTCGCTCAAGCTCTTCAACTCAAAACCGGCTTCCACACACCGGGTGGCAAAGGTGTGACGGATGGTGTGGAAATGCACCCCCTCAAGGCCGCACTCCTTCGTGTACTTTGCCAGCCGCTTCTGAACCTGCCGGGGCTCCATAAATTTCTCCGTCCCGGTCACAAGAAACGCGTCCGGGCAATGCGGATCGAACTGTCCGCAGAGCCGGGCCACCTTCTCGGTAAGGGGGATCGTTCGTATAGAGGTTTCGCTCTTTGGGCTGCCGATGACGATCTTCGTTTTCCTCTCGCCGGAACAGTCCAAATCCCGGAGCCTCTGCATGGTCGCGCCCACATGGATCGTCCTGTTTTTCAGCGAGATATTCTCCCATTTCAAGGCGCACAGCTCTCCGATCCGAAGTCCTGTCAGAAGGGCCAGGAGTATTCCGAATTTGCACTCGTCCATGTCTGTTTGGAGATAGGAAATGAACCGCCGCTGTTCCTCCAACTCCAGGACCCGGACCTCCTTCTTCTGCTCTTTGGGGTAGCTGATCTCCACCACCGGGAAGATACCGGGATATTGCGCGGCGGCGTATTTCAGGATGGTGTGCAGGATCGTCAGGATATCCCGCACGGTTTTTGCCGCGAGGCCCTCATCCAGAAGCTCCTGCTTGAACCGCTCAATGAGCCGGGTGTTGATATTCGGCGGAAAGCACCCGCCCAGCTTTGGCAAAACATGTTTTCTCAACATGGTGTCGTATTTCACATAGGTGGATTCCTTGACTTTGCCCCGTTCCAGCCGCAGCCACTCCTCGCAGAAAAAAGTGAAGCGGCGGCGACTGCCCGATACAGGCAGAGGCGTTCCCGAAAACAAGGCCGCCTTGCATCGCGTGACCTTTTCCCTGGCCTCCTTGCAGGTCTTGCCGCAGCAGACCCCGTATCTGCCCTTGCCGGACAGCTCGCAGCCCTTGATATACCGGGCCTCCCGCCATCCGTCCTTGCGCTTGAAAATGTTCTCGTCTTTTCTTGCCATAATTGCTTACCTCCTGTGATAATATGTGGATCCTCTTCCATATATTATAAACTGCGCGGAGGAGAGCTGACCGCTGGATTGACCGCGAAAATTCGGTCAAGTAAATTATTGATGAAAAAATGCCGCGCCTTTCGTCAATTTATGGATAGAACCACAAAAACGAAGCTAATGATATACAAATTAGTTGACTAAAGGGGCGGAGGGTGCTACAATTACTATGAATGAGAATAAGTAAACACCGCCGCGGAGGGGCAAACTCTGCGACTTTTTATTGTGGGTTCCTTTGTGACGGACTTGCTGGTGAGTTGTGAGAGGTCATTCTGTCCGTGGGGAACCCACGGACAGAGCTGGGCCGGCCCAGCTCTGATAAATTTTTACAAATCCCGCTTCGACATTCATCAGCATTATAATACCACGTTCACCCGTGAACAAGTCAATAGGAAAAAGCGAAAAAATTGTAAAAAATTTTCTTACTCAGGTGAGCCGCCTCCCACAGACGGTTTTCTATCCGTCTCTATATTAATGCGGCACATTGAAGTTTGTTAATGAGTGTGGTTAAATTTCACGCAAAATATAACCGGATCACCTGGTGAAAAACATATACCCCCAAACGGAAGGCCCCGTGAAAACGTCTCTTGCCTATTGAACTGGATACGGTTAGGCAGTCATCCGTGATTGTATCGAGGATGACTCTCTCTTGCTCGTCTAGGGCTGCCCGCAGCTTTTCCTCGTTTTCGTGTATCCGCTTCAAAATTTCCTTTTCCTCCGGCGTTGGACGCCTATCTGCTCAACAGGGCATGTGTTTCCGTTTTCACCCTCTTGGCAACACACAATACCGCAGAGGGGCGGAAAAGTCGAGAGAAACCGCGTGTGATGCGGTCTTTTGGAAGGGCTTTATATTTGTTGCTCTACGTTTTGTTAATACTATTCCCCTCCCAAAAATTGCAGGGGATCCCCCGCAGAATTTGAGGGGGCCGTGGTTGAGGTCTATCTTGCTTGAAAGAGTATGGCAGAGAAAAAAGCCTATTTTGCCCACTGCGTCCAAATTATTGATGACTTGACTTTTCCGCCGTTCGGAGTTACTATGTAATCCTCGAAGACCCTTTTCGCCCCTCTTTTGGGGAGTTATCCGAATCGTCCAGCCCACTTTCCGCTCGGGAGGCGGCCTGACCCACAAGTTGACCCACTGGACGAAATATGTGGGCGGAAACAGTGGAGGGAATAGCAGGAACGAGCTGCTGATTTTGGAGGGAAAAGGGGCGGAAAGCCTTAGAAATGCTCAGGATTATATACTGGGGCTAGTTTGTAATCAGCAGGTCGGGGGTTCGAATCCGTCCACCAGCTCCAGAAATTGCATACGGAGGAGTTCCCGAGTGGCCAAAGGGGACAGACTGTAAATCTGCTGGCAATGCCTTCGGTGGTTCGAATCCACCCTCCTCCACCA
>CANPWM010000036.1 GCA_947584295.1 uncultured Oscillospiraceae bacterium
ATCTTCGCCCCCTGTACGGGCCGGACGTCCGCCCGGCCCGTCCCCCCGCGTCACTTCACCCCCTTTCTGGAGGCCCTATGAACTTCCTTCTTAAAAACCTCAACGTCTTTTTAGACGCCGCCCTTCGACCGGCGGACATATTGATCACCGATGGCATCGTTGCCGCCATAGGCCAAAACCTTTTGGCCGGCGGTGACGTTGCCGTTTTTGATTTTCACGGCGCGGCGGCCCTGCCGGGACTGATCGACCCCCACGTTCACCTGCGGGAGCCGGGCTTCGCCTATAAGGAGACGGTGCGTACCGGCACGCTGGCGGCGGCCCGCGGCGGCTACACGGCGGTATGCTCCATGCCCAACCTGCGGCCCGTGCCGGACTCCCTTGAAAATCTCCGGCCCCAGCTCGACCTGATCGCCCGGGACGCCGCCGTTGCCGTGCGCCCCTACGCCTCCATCACCCGGGGCGAGGGCGGCGCGGCCCTCTCCGACATGGAGGCCCTGGCCCCCTATGTGGCCGGATTCTCCGACGACGGGAGGGGCGTGCAGTCCGAGGCGCTGATGCGCGCCGCCATGGAGAAGGCCAAAGCCCTGGGCCGCCCCATCGTGGCCCACGCCGAGGACGAGAGCCTTCTGCAAAAGGGCTGGGCCGTCCATGACGGGGCCTACGCCGCCGCCCACGGCCTTGTGGGCAACGACCCGGCCAGCGAATGGCGGCAGGTGGAGCGAGACATCGCGCTGGTGCGGGAGACCGGCTGCGCCTACCACGTCTGCCACGTCTCCACTCGGGAGACGGTGGGCCTGGTGCGGCTGGCCAAATTCGAGGGCCTGGACGTGACGTGCGAGACCGGCCCCCACTACCTGACCATGACCGACAGCGACCTTCAGGACGACGGGCGCTTTAAGATGAACCCGCCTATCCGCTCCCAGGCCGACCGGGACGCCCTTATCGAAGGGCTTTGCGACGGCACGGTGGACATGATCGCCACCGACCACGCCCCCCACGCGGCGGAGGAGAAATCCCGGGGCCTGGCGGGGAGCCTCAACGGCGTCGTGGGCCTGGAGTGCGCCTTCCCGGTGCTGTATACAAAGCTCGTGCTGGGCGGCATCACCACCCTGGCAAGGCTGGTGGAGCTGATGAGCGCCGCCCCGGCCCGCCGCTTCGGCCTCCCCGGCGGCAGGATCGCGCCGGGAGAACCGGCCAACCTGGCCGTTTTCGACCTTGACCGGGAATTTGAGATAGACCCCGAAGAATTTCTCAGCCTGGGCAGAGCCACGCCCTTCGCCGGTTGGCGGGTGCGGGGAAAATGCCTGATGACCCTCTCAGGGGGCAGGCTGGCTTGGAGGGATACAGATGCTTGACACGTCCTTTGAGATACTATCCAACCGGGAGATCGCCAAAAACACCTGGGAGATGACCCTGCGGGGCGACACCCGGGGCGTCGCCCCGGGGCAGTTCGTCAACCTGAAGCTGCCGGGCTTCTACCTCCGGCGGCCTATCTCCGTGTGCGATTTCGACGCCGGATCCCTGACGCTGATCTACAAGGTGGTGGGCCACGGCACCGAGGCCATGGCGGCCCTCCCCGCCGGGGAGACGCTGGACGTCCTCACCGGCCTTGGCAACGGCTACGACACCGGCCCCTCCGGCCCGCGCCCCCTGCTCATCGGCGGCGGCGTGGGCGTCCCGCCCCTCTACGCCCTGGCGAAAGCCCTGCTCCGGGAGGGCAAGGCCCCCTCGGTGATCCTGGGCTTCAACAGCGCCGACGAGGTCTTTTACCGGGAGGAATTTCGCGCCTTGGGGCTGGAACCCGCCGTCACCACGGCAGACGGCAGTCTGGGCCGCAAGGGCTTCGTGACGGCCGCCATGGACGTCCCCTACACCTACTTCTACACCTGCGGGCCGGAGCCTATGCTCAGGGCCGTCTACGCCAAGTCCGTCACCTCCGGGCAGTTCTCCCTGGAGGAGCGCATGGGGTGCGGCTTCGGGGCCTGCATGGGCTGTACCTGTAAGACAAAAACCAGCCACAAGCGCATCTGCAAGGACGGCCCTGTACTGACAAAGGAGGAGCTGGCATGGTAAACACACAGGTGACCCTCTCGGGCCTGACCCTCTCCAACCCCGTGATCCCCGCCAGCGGCACCTTCGGCTACGGGTACGAGTTCGCGCAGGTTTACGACATCAATATCCTCGGTTCCTTCTCCTTCAAGGGCACCACCCGCGAGCCAAGATTCGGCAACAACCCGCCCCGCGTCGCGGAGACCGCCTCCGGCATGCTCAACGCCGTGGGCCTGCAAAACCCCGGCATCGACAGGGTGATCGGGGAGGAGCTTCCCAAGCTTCGGCGGGTCTTTCACAAGCCCGTGGTGGCCAATATCTCCGGCTTCTCCCTGGACGAGTACGCCGAATGCTGCGCCAGGATCGACCGGGAGGAGCAGGTCGGCATCATCGAGGTGAACATCTCCTGCCCCAACGTCCACTGCGGCGGCATGAGCTTCGGCACCTCCCCGGAATCGGCGGCGCAGGTGACCAGGGCCGTAAAGGCCGTCACCACAAAGCCCGTCTATATGAAGCTGTCCCCCAACGTCACCGACATCGCCGCCATCGCCCGGGCCTGCGAGGAGGCCGGGGCCGACGGCGTCAGCCTCATCAACACCCTGATGGGCATGCGCATCGACCTGAAGCGCCGCCGTCCCCTGCTGGGCAACGTCACCGGGGGCCTCTCCGGCCCCGCCGTGTTCCCCGTGGCCCTCAGAATGGTCTGGCAGGTCTATGAGGCGGTGAAGATCCCCATCATCGGCATGGGCGGCGTGGCCAGCGCCGAGGACGTCATCGAGATGATGCTGGCCGGGGCCACGGCCGTGGAGGTGGGCGCCGCCAATCTGGTGGATCCCCTGGCCTCCAAAAAGATCGTTGACGAGCTGCCCCGGACAATGGAGCGGCTGGGCATAGAAAATCTAACGGATATCATCGGAGGAGCGCATCATGGGTAAGGACGTAATCGTGGCGTGTGATTTTGCCAGCGCCAGGCAGACCTTTGACTTTTTGGACAAATTCGGCACGGCGCGGCCCTTTGTGAAGATCGGCATGGAGCTTTACTACGCCGAGGGGCCGGACATCGTGCGGAAGATCAAGGAGCGGGGCCATAAGATCTTTCTGGATCTGAAGCTCCACGACATTCCCAACACCGTAAAGAAGGCCATGGCGGTGCTGTCCGGCCTGGACGTGGACATGACCAACCTCCACGCCGGCGGGGGCGTGGAAATGATGAAATACGCCCTGGAGGGCCTGACCCGCCCCGACGGCACCCGGCCCCTGCTCATCGCCGTGACCATGCTGACCAGCATCTCCGAGGCGGTAATGACCGGCGAGCTGGGCATCGGCGGCCGCCTGCCGGACACGGTGATCCGCTACGCCAAAAACGCCGCCTCCGCCGGTCTGGACGGCGTGGTTTGCTCCCCCCTGGAGGCCCAAATCGTCCACGAAAGCTGCGGCGCGGGCTTTATCGCCGTCACCCCCGGCGTGCGCTTCGCCGACGGGGACGCGGGCGACCAGAAGCGGGTCATGACCCCCGCCGAGGCCAAAAAGATCGGCTCCGACTACATCGTGGTGGGCCGTCCCATCACCGCCGCCCCCGACCCGGAGGAGGCGTATCTGCGGTGCGTCCGGGAGTTTGTGGACTGATGGGCATCGACTACGCCCTTTTCGACCTGGACGGCACCCTCACCGACCCCAAGGTGGGCATCACCCGCTCCGCCGCCCACGCCCTCCGATATTTCGGCATCGAGGCCGACCCGGAGACCCTCACCTGCTTCATCGGCCCGCCCCTCAACGAGACGTTTTCGGAGCGGTTCGGTCTGACGGAGGCCCAGCTGCCCACGGCGGTCAGCAAGTTCCGGGAGTATTTCGAGCCGCGGGGCTGGCTGGAGAACGTACCCTATCCGGGCATCGAAGCGACCCTGTCGCGCCTGCAAGGGGCCGGGATCCGGCTGATTCTGGCCACCTCCAAGCCGGAGGCCTTCGCCCGGCGCATCATGGAGCGGTTCGACCTGGCCAGATATTTCACCCTCCTGTGCGGCGCGCCCATGGACGAGAAAAAGGCCTTTAAGGCCGCCGTGGTGGAGCGTGCCTTGCGGGAGGGCGGCGTCACGGACAAAAGCCGCGCCCTGATGGTGGGGGATCGCCGCCACGACGTGGAGGGCGCGCGCCAAAACGGCCTTTCAACCGTGGGCGTCCTCTGGGGCTACGGCACAAAAGAGGAGCTGGAAACCGCCGGGGCCAAATACCTGGCCGCCTCCCTGCCGGAATTAGAGGATATCCTCTTGCGGTAGTGTTCTTTAACGGCCGTAGGGGCCGCCGCCCACGGCGGCCCGCCGTCACACGCGCAAATCAACAAATTTCACGATCATTTCGTCCATCGCTTCCGTAGGGGCCGGACACCGGCCGGCCCGCCCCACGCAGGAGGAGCTGGAGGCCATGAAGCGGCAGCTCCGCCTGGAACTGGACAAGCTCATTCCATCAAAATAATCCACAGGAGGAACGATCATATGGAAACCTACAAGCACGATTTTATTGAATTTCTGGAGGGGGCCGGGGTGCTGAAATTCGGCGACTTCACCGCCAAATCCGGCCGGAAGATCCCCTACTTCATCAACGCCGGGGAGATCAAGACCGGCGAGCAGATCATGCGCCTGGGGCATTTTTACGCCAGGGCGTATCTGGACAACCTGGGCGATCGCCAGACCGTCCTTTTCGGGCCGGCCTACAAGGGGATCCCCATCGCCGTCTCCGCCGCCGCCGCCTTGGCAAAGGAGGGGCTTGACCTGCCCTTCTGCTTCAACCGCAAGGAGGCCAAGGATCACGGCGAGGGCGGCACCATCGTGGGCCACGTCCCCCAGCCCGGGGAGGAGATCGTCATCACCGAGGACGTGATCACCGCCGGCACCGCCATTCGGGAGAGCATGGAAATTCTCTCCGGGCTTGAGGGCGCGAAGGTGGCCGCCTGCCTCATCATGGTGAACCGGGGCGAAAAGGGCAAGACCGACAAGGGCGCCATGGAGGAGATCGAGGCAGAATTCGGCTTTCCGGTCTACTCCGTGGTGGACGTGTGGGATATCATCGAGTATTTGGAGGAGAAGCCGGAGAACGCCGCCAACGTCAAGCGCATCAGGGACTATCTGGCGGTGAACGGAGCGAAAAAATGAGAAGTCTTTTAGATATTTCCGATCTCTCCGTGGCGGAGATCGACGCCCTGATCGCCAAGGCCCAGGACATCATCGCAAACCCCGACAAATACGCGGAAAAGTGCCGCCGCAAGAAGCTGGCCACCCTCTTTTACGAGCCCTCCACCCGCACCCGCCTGAGCTTCGAGTCCGCCATGCTGGAGCTGGGCGGCTCGGTGATCGGCTTTTCCGAGGCCCAGTCCAGCTCCGCCGCCAAGGGCGAGAGCGTCGCGGACACCGCCCGGGTCATAAGCTGCTTCGCGGACATCATCGCCATGCGCCACCCCAAGGAGGGCGCGCCCCGGGTGGCCGCCATGAACGCCAGTATCCCCGTCATCAACGCCGGGGACGGCGGCCACAACCACCCCACCCAGACCCTCACCGACCTGCTCACCATTCAGCGGGAGAAGGGGCGGCTCCACCACATGACCGTGGGGTGTTGCGGCGACCTGAAATTCGGCCGCACGGTACACTCCCTCTTAGGGGCCATGAGCCGCTATGAGGGCGTGGATTTCGTGCTGATCTCCCCGGAGGAGCTGAAGGTCCCCGAACACGTGCGCACGGATATCCTCAACGCCTCCGGCGTCAAATACCGGGAGACGGAGTCGCTCTTAGAGGCCATGCCGGAGCTGGACGTCCTCTATATGACCCGCGTCCAGCGGGAGCGGTTCATCAGCGAGGCGGACTATGTGCGCCTGAAGGATACCTATATCCTCACCCCGGACAAGCTGGAGAGCGCCCGGGCGGATCTGTCCATTCTGCACCCCCTGCCCCGGGTCAACGAGATCAGCGTCGCCATCGACGCCGACCCCCGGGCCTGCTACTTCAAGCAGGTACTCAACGGCAAATTTATCCGCATGGCCCTGATCCTTATGCTTCTGGAGGTGGAGTGAGATGCTTATCGGAACCATCATCGACGGGATCGTTATCGACCATATCCCCGCGGGGCGGGGCATGGAGCTGTACGGCTACCTGGGGCTGGACAAGCTCAGCTGCGAGGTGGCCCTCATCAAAAACGCCCCCTCCGGCAAGCGGGGCAAAAAGGACATTTTGAAGATCAACGAGGTCATCGACCTGAACTTTGACCTGCTGGGCTACATCGACCCCCACATCACCGTCAACATCATTCGCGGGGGCGAGCGGGTGGAGAAGCGCCACCCCGACCTGCCCGACGAGATCCGGGACGTGATCCGCTGTAAAAACCCCCGGTGCATCACCTCCACCGAGCAGGAGATCCAGCACATCTTCAAGCTCACGGACCGGGAAAACCGGGTCTACCGCTGCGCCTACTGCGACACGCGGGCGAAGTGAGCCGGAGCTTTTCTATAAGCGCATTATACGTCGATATCTAACCATTGTCAAGCGTCTTTTTGAAGTATTTTTAATTTATTCAAAAGTTGCATCAATATTGACGTATTTCTAACCTTTCGCAACTGGCAGTTGCGCAATTTCAAAGCGCCGGTTTGCAGACAATCCGGCGCTTTTACGCTATGATAGCCCATGAAAGGGGGGCTTACCTATGAGCCTTGGAACAAAATTGTATGAACTGCGCAATAAGGCCGGTCTATCCCAGGACGCCCTGGCGGAGATGCTGGCGGTGTCCCGGCAGTCGGTGAGCAAGTGGGAGACGGACGCCTCGGTGCCGGAGCTGGAGAAGCTCATCAGGCTTTCGGAGCTGTTCCACGTGACCCTGGACGAGCTGGTGCTGGACAGGCCCGGCCCCGCCGCGCCGGAGAGCGCCCCGGCCGAGTCAACCCCGCCTCCGGAGCCGGAGCCGCGGGCCGCCGCTGTCAGGCCCCTCAGCGGGGCGCGGCTGGCGGGGGCCATTCTCCTGATCGTCGCCGGGGTGGGGACGGTGCTGGGGCTGCTTTTTGCGGGCATTGGGATCCTGCTTCTCACCGTCCCCCTGTGTGTGCCGGGGATCCTGTGTCTTGCCTGCAAAAAGCGCCCGGCCCTGTGGGCTGTGTGGTCGGTGGTGCTGATGGTACCGCTCTGTCTGAACACCGTCACGGGAAGTTCCCCCGCCAGCCTCGTCAGTCTTCTCCTGCACCCGGAGCAGCTTGCCTATTTCTCCCCCCCGACGCTCATCATATCCGCGGCCCTGCTGCTGGTGGATCTGGCGATGGTGGTGTGGACGGCCCTCTCCTTCCGCAAGAGCGCCTTGCCCCGGAACGCCAAAACCGTCGCCCTGACGGCGGCGCTGTGGCTTCTGGCGCTGGTGATCCTGCCCGCCGCCTCCTATCTGGTTTCCAAGCACCTGATGATGCTGATCCCGTCCGCCGTCACGGCTTCGGAATGGGACAGGATAAAGACCATCATGACTCTGACGAGCCTCCTCCTGGGTTTCCCGCGCCTCCCCCTCCTGGCCTCCGCCGTCACCCTGACCACCCTGCTGGCGAAGAAGCGAGAAAAGGGGCGGAAGGAAGATTGAAAACCAGCGGATATTGGAGATTCGATAGGCGGGCCGGCCGGGTGTCCGGCCCGTACAGAACATTTTTCGGATAAAACGCATTTTTCGTATAATCGGAAGGAAGGGATTGGAAGGGGAACCATCAGGGTTCCCCTTCCAATTCAATCTCCCCGCCGCCGCGCGGCGGTAGGGGCCGCCTCTTTAGGCGGCCCGACGAATTTCCGGGAACCTATCTTCTATCGCCGTACGGGCCGCCGCCCACGGCGGCCCACCGTCATACGCAACGATTTCCCCATATTTTTTATTTCCCCCCAACGCACCAATTTCCGTACGGGCCGGACACCCGGCCGGCCCGCCAATCGAATTTCGATTCCGCCTTCCCAAAAGGTTGCGGCTTCGCCGCGTATTAAAAAATGTCGGACCGCCAAGAGAGGCTTCCCCTACAATTTGTGGGATAGTCTTCCGAAAATTCGATGGGCCGCCGTGGGCGGCGGCCCGTACAGAGTTGTGGGGTGGCCATTCAGAAATACGATACACGGGCCGGCCAGGTGTCTGGCCCGTACGGCGTTGGAAGATAATTTTTCTCTAAATCGCAGACGGGCGGGTTCCAAACCCGCCCGCTATGCGTCTCACTCCCCAGCCGCGAGGCTCTCCCTCATGCTGTCCAGGAGCCTGACGGCCAAGGCCCTCTGCTCCGGCGTTAGAGTCCTATACAGCTCGTGGAGCCTGTCCCTCTCCTCGTACACAGGCGTCGGCAGATAGTCCGCCAAAAGCCTCTCCGGCGAGACTTTCAGCTCCCGGCAGAGAATGATGAACATGGGCAGACTCGGCATTTTATGCCCCGATTCGATTTGCCGCAAGTAGGTGGTGTCCATATTGCACGCTTCGGCAAGCTTATCCGCAGTCATTCCCACCTGCTTTCTTGCCAGCTTGATTTGCGCGCCAAGTGGTTTTCTTTCCATATATGCCTCCCGGTCAACATAGTTTTTAGAAGTTTTTGTTACTTCTTAGACTATATTCACGTTGACCGATTGCATATTATCTGTTATACTATAACAACATAAGCTTGCAGATAAGATTGGAGGCACTTATTATGAGAGAACACACCTGTTGCATCTCCGGCCACAGGGATTTACAGCCCTCCGAGGCGCCACTGCTGTCGGTGCGGCTGGCGTTGGAGATCATGGAGGCCCTGAACGCCGGGTGTACGCGCTTTGTGACGGGAATGGCCACCGGGACTGATTTGATTTTCGCGGAGAATGTGCTGGTCGTGAAGAAATACTTCCCCCAGGTGGAGCTTGTGGCGGCGATCTCCCACCGGGGACGGCTAAAGGACAAAAATGAGGAATTTCAGCGGCTTATAGGCCGGTGCGACCAGGTGATTGTTCTCTCTGAGCGTTACCGTCCCGGCGCCTGTGCCGCGCGTACCCGCTGGCTGCTGGATAATTCCTGCCGCCTCATCGCCGTCTGGGACGACAGGGAACACGGCGGCATCTTCCGCACCATCAACCGGGCCTTGAAGATGAACATTACGGTGCGGGATATCGAGCCGTTCCTGTATCTACCCCCGCGCAGAGAATTGCCTGAGGAATTGAAGGAAAATTAATTCAGAACTTGTAGGGGCCGCCGCCCACGGCGGCCCACCGTCATACGCAATAATTTCCCCATATCATTTTATTTTCCCCAACGCAAAATCCACCCGTACGGGCCGGACACCCGGCCGGCCCGCCAAACGAATTACAGGGAATTTAATTTAACCGTCGTAGGGGCCGCCCTCCCGGGCGGCCCGTCCCGGTCAACCACCTGGCAGTCAATCAACGATGGACGGGTCGCCCGGGAGGGCGACCCCTACGAAAGCGTAAGAATGAGTTATTGCGAAATTCGATGGTTCCACGGGCCGCCAAGAGAGGCGGCCCCTACAATTTGTGGGGTAGTTTTTCAGGAATACGGTGGGCCGGCCGGGTGTCCGGCCCGTACAGAACCTTTTTCGGATAAAAATTATTTTTCGTATATCCCTCTCACGCCGCGGTTTTTTGGGGCGCGGGGGCGGAGATGGTATACACCCGGGTAAACTGCGCCTTCCGCTCCGGGGCGAGGTGGTGGCTGACCAGGATCAGCGTAAGCTCCGGGTTTGCAAGCAGGCTCTCCTCCACGATGCCCGCGTTCTTCTGATCCAGGGCGCTGGTACCCTCGTCCACCAGGAGAATGGAACGGTCGTGGATCAGCGCCCGGGCGATGGCCACCCGCTGCTTCTGCCCGCCGGAGAGGTTGCTGCCGTCCTCGCCCACCGGGGTATCCAGGCCCTCCGGCATGGCGGCAAGATCCCCCGCGAGGGCGCTGTCCCGCAGAGCCTTCTCCATCTGTGCGTCGGTGAACTCCTCCCCCAAGGTGATGTTATCCCGGATAGTGGTGTTAAAGAGGAACACGTTCTGCTCGATACAGCTCATCTGCCGCTGGAGCTGTTCGGCGGTAAACTCATGGGCGTCCGCGCCGTCAAATTGAATAGTTCCGCCATAATCCGGGAGCCACCCCAGAAGGAGCTTCAAAAGGGTGGACTTGCCGCACCCGGAGGGCCCGGTCAGGGCATACTTGCCGCCCTTTCTGAAGGTCAGGGACAAGCCGTCCAGGACGGGCTTTTCGTCGTATTGGAAGGTCAGATCCTTCACGGTGATGGCGTTGCTGATCTCGGGGAGGCCGTCGCTTTCCTCGTCCCGAACCTCCTCGCCGTGGACGGTGATCTTATCAAAATAGGGCTTTGTGGAGGAGAAGGACAGCAGGTACTGGGCCAGGCTGCCGACGCTGTTGGACAGACCTCCCACCAGATTTCCCCCGCCCATCAGGGCGCCCTGGAGGATCACGCCCCTGATGGACAGCACGCCGATCAAAAGATTGATCAGCATCTGGCAGCCTACGTTTACGCAGCCGAATCCGGCGGTTATGAAAGCCTTCACAGTTCTCAACCTGAACCTGGGCTTTTCTATCTGTTCACTGGCGCCCTCCGCACCCTGGCGGAAGCGCGGTTCCCGGCCAAAGGCGCGCAGAACGTCGTACCCCGCCAGAATGTCCTTCAGCTTGCTTGTGGCCTTGGCCTGCTCCGTCTCACAGGCTTCGCCCATCCTCTCCATGCGCTTGGTGAAAAACTGTGGGGCAAGAAGCATAATTGCCGCGTTGACCAGCGCCGCCACCAACAGCGACCAGTGGAGCGTCAGCAGGGCGACGACGCAGAAGATGGCGGTGGCCGCCAGATCCACGCACTGATAGAAGGGGGCCCACGCCAGATCCTCCATCTGGTTAACGTCGCTCACGAACCGGGACAGGTATTCCCCCGTGTCCTTCCCGTGGAACTCCACATGGGACTTATGAAGCAGTGTCGCCGCCATGTCCCTCCGGACCGCGTTATTCATGGCCCTGATGGCGCGGGCCTGGAAATAATCCCGCAGACTGCCGACCCACAAAAGAATGACCCAAGCGACCACCATCATCAGCTCCCAGAAGAGAAAGCCGCGCAGGTCAAGTTTGATGACACTCTCAAAGACCCGCATCATCAAAAGATCGTTTCCGACCTGCAGGGCACACACCACAAGCCCCGGCAAAATCGCCGCGAGATTGACACCCCAATATTTTTTCAGATAATAGCTCATTTTGATTGCTCCTTTCTGTCATTCACGTCATCGCGCGATCTCCTTGTCTCCGCCCACACCTCGTCCGGCTCCATGAGGGGCGAGGCGTCGCCAATGCGGAAAAAGTTTGAATCATATTGCATCATCGTCCGGGCAAGCATCAGGAAGGGGATCAGCTTCCAGGGTTCCACCACCTTGTAGACGGTCGTCTCGCCGTCCTCCAATTCCAGCTCCATAGATGTCAGCATCCTCACTTCCGCCAGATCCTCCAGCAGCTTCTCCACAGTCTCCTGATCCATTTTGAAATGCTTCGTCACCGCTCTTGATGAGAACCAAACTGTTTTCCAGCGGTAGATGAACTCCACAAGCTCCAGACACCCCGGCTTTGCCAGAACAGCAAAGAGCCTTCGGTAGTCCTCCTTGGGCGCCAGCCACTTGGCCCAGCCTCCCTGGGGACGGGGCCAGAGGGTGACAAAGGTCAAGTCCTCGGAGTGGACGTCAAAGAGGAACCCGCCAGCCGTCACGATTTGGGACAGTTGGAGCTCGATGATATCGTCGCCGTAGGCGAACTGGCAGGTTTCGGGATAGCCAATATCCGGCAAAAGAAGTTCGCAGTCCCCCGGTGTAAAGTGTATTCTTGACTCCCACACCAGCCGGCAAAACTGATTCAGCCGCTCCTTGGCGGGGAATCCCCGGAGCCACCGGCCCACGGCCTCCGCCGGGGCCTCCCGCTCCCCGCCCTCCATGCCAAAGAGGGCGTCGATGGTCACCCCCAATTGCCGGGACAGGATCGGCAGCAGCTCCACGTCTGGCGTGCCGCCCTTTTCCCATTTGCTCACGGCCTGGGCGGATACGCCCACCATGTTCCCCAATTGCTCCTGTGTAAGTCCGCGCTCTTTTCGCAACGCGGCGATCCGCTCGCTCAGTTCATTTGCCATGCAATGCACCGTCCTTTCGGCTTGATGGTTGAATTATAGCAAAAACAGCAGTTGAATTCAATGGAGGCTTTTTTGAGTTTTTTCAACCGTCAGTTGTACGCCCGACCGGGCCGTGTTAGGTATCGGTGGGCTTGTTCATGAAAAATTAATTATTTTTATAATATTTTTACTTGACAAATATTCATCTGTGTGGTATAATCCAAACTATCCCGGGAGGCGCGAAAAATCCCCGGCGGGCAGCTGCCCGCCGGGGAGGGGGTAGGTTGTAAAAGGGGCCTTACGCGCCGAACACTTTGATAAGGAATCCGGCAGCGATGGCGGAGCCGATGACGCCGGCCACGTTGGGGCCCATGGCGTGCATTAGCAGGAAGTTGGAGGGGTTGGCCTTCTGGCCCTCCACCTGGGCCACCCGGGCGGCCATAGGCACGGCGGAGACGCCGGCGGCGCCGATGAGGGGGTTGATCTTCCCGCCGGAGAGCTTATACATCAGCTTGCCTACTAAGAGTCCTCCTACCGTGGAGAAGCAGAAGGCGATAAGGCCCAGCAGGACGATCTTCAGGGTGTTCAGGGTCAGGAACCGGGCGGCCACGGTGGTGGCGCCCACGGAGATGCCCAAAAACAGGGTGACGATGTTCATCAGGGCGTTCTGTGCCACGTCGGAAAGGCGCTCGGTGACGCCCGTCTCCCTGAGGAGGTTGCCGAACATCAGGCACCCGATGAGGGGGGCGGTGGAGGGCAGCAGCAGGATCACGAATCCGGCCACTAAGATGGGGAAGACGATCTTCTCGGTCTTGCTGACCTCCCGCAGCTGCTCCATCTTGACGGAACGCTCCTTTTCGGTGGTCAGCGCCCGCATGATGGGCGGCTGGATCATGGGGATCAGGGCCATGTAGGAGTAGGCGGCGATGGCGATGGGGCCTAAAAGCGCCGGGGCCAACAGCATACACGTCAGAATGGCCGTAGGCCCATCCGCGCCGCCGATGATGCCGATGGAGGCGGCCTGGTTGCCGTCAAAGCCCAAAAGCACCGCCCCAAAGAATGCGAAGAACACGCCGAACTGGGCCGCCGCCCCCAGGAAGAAGCTCTTGGGGTTGGCGATCAGGGGGCCGAAGTCGGTCATGGCGCCCACGCCGATGAAGATGAGGCAGGGGTAGATACCGGCCTTCACGCCGATATACAAAATATCCAACAGCCCGCCGATGTGGGCGATGTCGGTGAAGGTGAGCTTCTCGATGACCTCCATATCCGAAAGCACAGCGGGGTCAAAGTCGGCGGAGGTGGCCAGGGTCTGGAAATCGGCGGTGATATCCCGGCCCGTCCGGGCCTGGTTCTCGAAATATTCCTCGATCTGCCCGTCGGTATAGCCGCAGCCCCGGGCCGCCACATAGTAGTAATACTCCTCCTGGGTGTAGGCGTGACCGGCGGCGGTGTTGTAGAGGGCGTAGTCGTAGGTCACGTCGTAGGGACACTCGTACACATAGGCGTCCCACAGGGACATATGGTACAGGCCCGCGCCGGGCAGGTTGGTGAGCAGGGTGCCGAAGGCGATGCCCACCAGCAAAAGCGGCTCGAACTTCTTCTTGATGCCCAGGTACAGCAGTACCAGGGCCACCGCGATCATAAGGAGGGACTTCCAGCCGCCGCTTTCAAAGAAGCCCATGAAGCCGGATTCCAGCCACAGCTTTTTCAGGGTCTCCAGAATGTTGTTCACGGATCGCGCCCCCTTATGCCAGCACCACCAGGGGCGAGCCGGTCTCCACCTTGGCGCCCTTCTGGGTCACCACCTGGGCCACGGTGCCGTCACGGGGCGCCATGATCTCGTTCTCCATCTTCATGGCCTCCAGCACCACCAGCACGTCGCCGGACTTCACGGTGTCCCCGGCCTTGACGTTGATCTTCACGATGTTCCCCGGCATGGGGGCGTTGACGCTCTCGCCGCCGGACACCACCGGCGCGGGGGCGGGGGCGGGCGCGGGGGCCGGAGCCGGGGCGGGCGCGGGAGCCGCCGCAGGGGCGGCGGGCGCTTTTCCCGCCGGGGCGGCGGCGTCATACTCGCTGAGAAGCATGGCCTCGCCGTGCTCCACCTCCACCTCGTAGGTCTTTCCGTTGAGCGTTACCAGATATTTCATTACTTTTTGACCTCCCTGATAGAGATGAAGCGCAATTCGTTAAGGGGTATTTTCAGCTCGTCGGCCACGATGGCCATGATCATAGCGGCGTCCCGGTCCGGGGTGTCGTAGAGCTTCAGCTCACCGGCGACGCCGGGGGCCGCGGGGCCCACGGGCGCGGGGGCCGGGGCCGGGGCGGGCTGGGGTACTGCCGCCGGGGCGGCGGGGGAGGGCTTTTTGCGGCTCATGATCCGGCCCATCAGCACCACCACCAGCACCAGCAGGGCGATGCCCAAAAAGACGATGGCGTAGCCCATGACGGCGTCGATGGCCGCGTCGCCCAGATTCATTTTCAGATCCATCAGGCTCACTCCTCCACGATGGAGTAGCGGACGTGGTGTTCCTCCCGCTCCCGCCGCTCCTTTACGAACTTCATGGTCTGGTCGGGGTAGCAGATCCAGCTCATGTAGTCCTCCTCGCACTGGGCCAGATCCCCCAGGGCGGCCCTGGCGTCGGCAAATTCCTTCCCGGTGCGTTTGGCGTCCTCGATCCGGCAGTCCACGGGCTTGTTGCCCGCGCCGATGATCTTGTCCTGCAGCTCCTGGCTGACAGGGGCCGGGGCGATGCCGTACTCGCCCTTGAAGTAGTTTTTGATCTCGTTGGAGATCTGCTTATACCGTTCGCCCATCAGCACGTTGACCACCGCCTGGTTGCCCACCATCTGAGAGAGGGGCGTCACCAGCGGGGGATAGCCCAGGTCGCGGCGGACGTTGGGGATCTCCACCAGGGCCTCGTCGAACTTGTCCATGGCGTTCATGTCCTTCAGGTTGGCGATCATGTTGGAGAGCATACCGCCGGGGACCTTGTAGACCAGGGCCTGGGCGTCGGTACCCATGGACTTGGGGTTGATAAGCCCGGAGTCGATGTATTTCTGCTTCACGGGCTTGAAGAAATCGTTGACCTTGTTGATGACCCGCTCATCAAGGCCCGTCTCGATGCCCATCTGGGTCAGGGCGTAATAGAGGGTCTCGGTGGCGGCCTGGCTGGTGCCATTGGAGAAGCAGGACGTGGCGGTGTCGATAACGTCCACGCCGGATTCCACGGCCTTCAAGAGCGTCATATAGGCCATGCCCGTGGTGCAGTGGGTGTGGAGGATCAGGGGGATATCGCCCACCTCGTCCTTGATGCCCTTGATAAGCCCCTCGGCCTCGGCGGGGGACATGGTCCCGGCCATATCCTTAAGGCAGATGGTATCGAAGCCCATCTCCTTCAGCTCCCGGCACATCTCCACATACTTCTTTACGGTGTGGACGGGGCTTTGGGTATAGCTGATGCACCCGGAGGCCACGGTGCGGGCGGTGCCGTATTTTTTGGTGGCCTCGAAGGCGGTTTTGATGTTGCGGAAGTCGTTGAGGGCGTCGAAGATGCGAATGACGTCGATGCCGTTTTTGATGGACAGCCTGACGAACTCCTCCACCACGTCGTCGTGGTAGTGCTTGTAGCCCAACAGGTTCTGGCCCCGCAGGAGCATCTGGAGGCGCGTGTCCGGCATAGCCGCCCGGATCTTCCGCAGCCGCTCCCAGGGATCCTCCCCCAGATACCGCAGGCACGAGTCGAAGGTCGCGCCGCCCCAGCACTCCACCGAGTAATACCCGGCCCTGTCCATGGTGGGCAGGATCTCCTCATAGTCGGCGAAGGGCAGGCGCGTCGCCATCAGCGACTGGTTGGCGTCCCGCAGCACCGTCTCGGTAAATTGAACTTTTTTCATGCAAAAATCCCCATCTTTCCGCCCCGGCGGGGCAAAAAACATGATTGTTCCGGGCAAACCCGGCGAAAATCGCCGGATTCTCCAATCCCGGCCCATAGTATAGCTGACGGGAGTCGAACCCGCGCCGGTTTTCGCCGGCTGATTTACGCCAGTACTTTGTCAAAAGCCTTGACAATACGCAAGTATTCTCTGTGGCTTTTTCCGCGTCCTGACGCAAGTCAGCTCGCCGAAAACTGCGCAACACTCCACGCGGAGCAATTTTCGAGGGAATTTTGCCGCGAAGGAGGAAGCCTTGCTGACGCAAGGCGACGACGACAAGGTAAAAAGCGCCGGAAAGGGCCCGCGTGGAGCGGCGTGGGTTCGTCTCCCGTCAGCTATAATACCACCAAAGCGGCCCGTTTTCAACTGTGAGAATAGCCAAATCGGCGGGAAAAACGCCGGGTTTTTCCGCATAAAAAAGCGGCCCCCGCCTATGGGGGGCCAGTCCTTATATAACTTGAAAGATGTAGAATTTCAAATATTCCGTCTCCGGCACGTTCCACAGGATAGGGTGATCCGGGGCCTGCTTGCGGATCTCGATCTCCTTCAGCTCGCGGCCCGCGTCCCGGGCGGCCTGCCGGAGCATCTGCTCGAACCGCTCCATGGGCATGAAGTGGCTGCACGAGGCGGTACACAGCACGCCGCCCCGGGGCAGGAGGGCCATGGCCCGGTAGTTGATCTCCCGGTACCCCCGGTAGGCGCTGTCGGCGGTGGCCCGGGCCTTGGTGAAGGCCGGGGGATCCAGAACGATCAGGTCATGCTCCCGCCTGTTTTCCGCCGCCAGCCGGGGCAGGAGGTCAAACACGTCCTCCCGGACGAAGTCGATCCTCCCCTCCAGCCCGTTCCGGCGGGCGTTTTCCCGGGCCATCTCCAGGGCCGATTCCGACACGTCCGCCGCCGTCACCCGCTCCGCGCCGCCCAGGGCGGCGTTCAGGGCGAAGGAGCCGGTGTGGGTGAAGCAGTCCAGCACCCGCCGTCCCCGGGCAAGCCGCGCCACGGCGGCCCGGTTATACTTCTGATCCAGGAAAAACCCGGTCTTTTGCCCGTTCTCCACGTCCACCGCGTAGACCACGCCGTTCTCGCAAATCTCCGTCACGGCGCGCTCCGGGCATCTCTCCCCGGGCAGGGCGAACCACCCCTTCCGCCGGGGCAGGCCCTCCAGCTGGCGGCTCATCAGGTCGTCCCGCTCAAAGATCCCGTCCACCCGCTGACCGTCCTCCCGCAATACCTTTATAATAAGGGGATAGATCACGTCCTTCAGCCGCTCCATTCCGGCGCAGGCGCACTGGCACACCAGCAGATTTTCAAACCGATCCACCGTCAGGCCCGGGAACCCGTCGGCCTCGCCGAAGATCACCCGGCAGCAGCCGGTGTCCCCGCCCATGACGGCCCTGCGGTAGTCCCAGGCGTAGCGGACGCGCCGCTCCCAAAAGGCCGCGTCAAAGCGGTCGTTGGCGTTGCGGGAGACAAGCCGCACCCGCAGCTTGCTCTCCCGGCTCAAAAAGCCCGTCCCCAGATACACGTCCCCCGGCCCCGTCACGTCCACCAGACAGCCGTTTTCCGCCCCCTCCGGCTCCGCGGTCACGTCGGAGGCGTAGATCCACATATGCCCCGTATCGGCCCAGCGCCGGCCCTTTTCCGTCACCGCCACACGGGGCAGCCCCCGCCCGTCCTTCATAAAAGCGCCTCCTCCGTAAAATACAAGATATATTCACTCCTGCCGTCACTCTACCACAACATACGCCAAAAATCAACCGTCCCGGCGGGTTTTGGCGGGGGATTTCCCGGGCCGGGCGGGGGCGGATTCCCCCCGGCGGGCAAAATTTTGTTTACTTTCACAAATTCCCACGCGTTTTTCCCGTTCCGTTGGGCGATTTGCCTGTTTTCCTGCTGAATCCAGCCGAAAACCCCCGGATTTGCAAGCCGAAATCGGAAAAAATGCAAAAATTTTTGCCATTTTTATGCAAATTGCGAAAAAATTCCGGCCCCTTCCGGGCAAATTCGGCAAAAAAAAGCTTGCAGTTGTTGCGTTTTAAGTTTACAATATTATGCACAGTTGTGTCATCGTGTTTTCCCGCAGGTTCTCAGCGTACGGAATTTGTGGAAATCATAAGATGCAGCAAGTATAAGGAGGTAAAAAAGAAAATGAGCAAAATGAAAAAGCTGACGGCTCTGCTGCTGGCGCTCGTGATGGTTCTCGCTCTGGCCGCCTGCGGCGGTAACGGCGACGACACCACCAACAACGACACCGGCAAAGACACCAGCAACCCGTCCACCGGCGACAGCACGGAGGACACGTCAAATCCGCTGGGCTACACCATCACGGAGTTTGACCCCAACGCTACCTACACCTCACATAGCGCACTCTCATCTATTCCCGGCAACTGGAATATGCACGACTACGAGGACTCGACGGCCAGCTCTATCTGGGACAATCTCGTTGACAGCTTCTACAACATGACCTACAACGACGAGCTTCACCCCAAGGAGGGCGCCGAGCCCTGGACGTCCTACGTCTTCCTGCCCGGTATGGCCGCCGACTATCCCACCGACGTGACCGAGGAGGTCAAGGCCGCTCACCCCGACTGGATCCCCGCCGACGCCACCAAGGGCTACGCCTGGGAGATTCCTCTGCGCCATGATCTGATGTTCGATAATGGCACCCCCATTACCGCCCAGACTTATGTAGAGTCCATGAAGCTCCTGCTTGACCCGCGTCTCCAGAACTACCGTGCTACCGATGTTTACTCCGGCGCTTACGGCATTGTGGGCGCTGAGGCTTATGCCAAAGCCGGTTACTCTCTGGACAACTTCTTGTCCGAGGACGACGTAGGCAACACCGCCGTCTACCCCGATCCCGCTACCTTCACCACCACCGACAAGGGTACTCTCCAGTATGACGGCAAGGACATCGTCCTCAACATCGGCAGCGCCGGTAACTGGGGCGGCTCCGATTACGCCGTTAAGGCTCAGTCCGCCGCCGCGTCCAAATATCCCAATATCCAGCGCCTTCTGGACGCCGCCGACAGCCGCGGCTGGGTCATGCTCACCGCCGATCTGATGAAGGATCTTCAGGACTACATCGCCTTGCTCCAGGGCTTTGAGAACACCGAGGCTTATGCCGCCGTCCGTGGCGATTACGCTTACATCGAGTTCGAGGAAATGGTCTTCCTGGGCTACGAGCATGACGCCGTTGACTACGATGCAAACGTCGGCTTCTACGCCAAGGACGATTATACCTTGGTTCAGGTGTTCAATGGCGCTTTCGAGGGCTTCTATCTGTATACTTACGCCATCAAGGATTCCATCGTCCTTGTTGAGCCTGAAATCTACAAGTCCTGCATGAGCCAGGACGAGGCGGGCGTCTGGTCCTGCACCTACATGACCAGCGTGGAGACCTCCCCCTCCTACGGCCCCTACTCCATGACTGACTATCAGACCGACAAGCAGTTCACGTTTGCCAAGAACGACAAGTGGTTCGGCTGGACCGAGGACGTGTATCACGTCTATAAGGATCCCAACGACGGCAACGTTTACCGCAGAAATATGACAACCGGTTTTGATTATCAGTATGTGAAGGAGACCGCTACCCGCCGCCAGATGTTCCTGTCCGGCCAGATCGACACCTTCAACCTTGAGGAGACCGACTACGAGCAGTACGGCCACTCCGAGTACGCTTGGCCCTATCCTTCTGAGACCGCCGCGGGCCTGTGGGTCACCGGCAATATGGCCGGTTTGAACGCCCGCGAGGCCGCCGCTGACTTCGACCAGACCAAGCAGGATACTCAGACCGTTGGCCTTGTCAGCTTCCACAAGGCTCTGGCCGTCTCCCTTGACCGTCAGGCCTTCTGCGACGAGTGCCACCCCGCCTACACCCCCGGCTACGGCATCCTGGGCGACCAGTATCTGTATGACGTAGATGGCGGCCTGTTCTATCGTGATACCGACGAGGCCAAGAAGGCCCTGTGCGACTTCTACTCCGTGGATACCTCCAAGTTCGCCGATCTTGACGAGGCTGTTGCCTCCATCACCGGCTTCGACCTGGACGCCGCCAAGGAGCTTTACAAGGCCGCCTATGAGGAATCCCTGAGCCTTGGCTACATCACCGACGCCGACAACGACGGTATCTGCGACCAGACCATCACCATGATCTACGCCTCCGACGCTCCCGCCGACTATGTGACCCGCCGTATCAACTACCTGAACAAGTGGGTTGGCCAGGCCGTTGAGGGTACCCCCTTCGAGGGCAAGATCAACTTTGTGGAGTCCTCTCCTCTCGGCAGCGGCTGGATCGACGCTTACCGTAACGGCTCTGCTGACTGCATGATCGCTGGCGTAGGCGGCTCCATCTACGATCCGTTCAACGCTATGGCTCTCTATTGCGACCCCGCCCAGAACCTGACCGCCAACTGGTATGATCCCACCACCGATATGATGACTGTGTCCATCAACGGCGAGGACATCACCATGAGCGTCTTTGACTGGTATCAGGCTATGATGGGTACCATGGTCACCGTGGACGGTAAGAACTACTCCTTCGGCAGCGCCGATGTGGACACCAACACCCGCATGGTCATTCTGGCCGCTCTTGAGGGCCGTATGATGTCCCGTTACGATATCCTGCCCCTGTGCAACTTCGGTTCCAAGGTGCTTCTGTCCCAGAAGCTCTTCAATATCACCGATGATTACAATCCTCTGTTCCAGGGCTACGGCGGACGCCGCTTCAATTACAGCGACGCCGAGTGGGACGAGTACGTTGCTTCTCAGGGCGGCACGCTCCAGTATTAATTCCCGCGTCAACTGAGTTTCGTTGACTCCCCTTTTGGCAAAGACGGCGGGGGGCGTTTATACGCCCCCCGTCCGTGTTCTATTTTGCTTGTCATTTGCCCCGCAATTTACTCCGGCCGTATTTAATTGGGTAAAGAAATGAATTGCGGGGCGAATGAGAACCAAAAAGAAACGGAGGGATCCTTCAAAAATGATTAAATATGTCTTGCAGAGGATCGTATACATGTTCTTCGTGTTCATGGTGATCACGTTCATGTGCTTCGTCCTCATCCGCATGCTGCCGCTGCCAGCTCTGCCCCCCAACGATATCCACACGGAGGCCATTCTGATGCGCCGGGAGGCCCTGGGCTACAACAAGCCCTATCTGGAGCAGTTTTGGATCTTCTTAAAAAACGTGTTCACCAAATTTGACTGGGGCGTTTCAGAGAAGCGTTACATAGGCCGTCCCGTTTTGGAGGTCTTTCTTGAAAAGCTCCCCCCCACGATGATCGTGAACCTCTACTCCATCCTGTGGACGATCCCCGTGGGCATCGCCCTGGGCATCTGGGCGGCCTTGAAGAAGAACACCTGGGTGGACTACACCATCTCCACCCTGACTATGGTGGTCATTTCAGTACCCTCCTTTGTTTACGCCTTTTTGATCCAGTACACCCTCTGCTTTAAACTGAGGCTGTTCCCATTAATTTTAAAAGGCGGGACAGACTGGTTCAGTCCAGCCATGTTTAAGTCTATGGTGCCGCCGGTGCTGGCTCTCTCCTTCGGCGTTATCGCGGGGTTCTGCCGCACCACCCGCGCGGAGCTGACGGAGGTGCTGACCAGCGAATTCATGCTCCTGGCCCGGACCAAGGGCCTGACCAAGACCCAGGCCACCGTCCGCCACGCCCTGCGAAACTGCTTCGTGGTCATCGTCCCCGGCATCTTCGGCGAGTTCATCGGGATCCTGGGCGGCTCCCTGATCATCGAGAGCATCTTCGCCATTCCCGGCGTTGGTTCACTGACATTGGAGGCTATCAACGCCCAGGACTATAACATCTTCGTCCTGTCCACCTGCTTCTACACCGCCATCGGCCTGGCGGCGGGCTTAGTAGTGGATATCAGCTACGGCTTCATCGACCCGCGCATCCGCATGGGTTCCAAGAAATAAGAAAGGGGGAAGAAAAATGGATTACGAAAAAATCCCTGCCGAGCAGTTCCGCTTCGTTCAGGAGGACGAGAAGCTCCACGACATAGCGTTGCAGACCAAATCCAGGGGCTTCTTTGCCGACGCCATGGTGCGTTTCCGCAAAAACAAATCCTCCGTTATCGCCACCTGGATCCTGGCGTTCCTTCTCCTTTATGCCATCATTGCCCCGATCCTCTCTCCCTATGATATCCATACCCAGGACAGCATTTACATCAACTTCCCGCCGTTTATCCGTTCTGTCGCCGATAAGGGTCTGGGCTTTTTGGACGGCGCGAAGACCATGGACAGCCAGAACGACGCCGCCATGCTGGCGTGGAAAGCCATTGGCGTTGAAACGGGCCTTGACCCCGTCCTTGGAATCACGGGTACCCACGAAACCCAGGTCAAATACAGGGGCCAGATGGTTACCCGCACCACCTATGATATCGAGGTCAACGCCTATTACGCCAAGGACATGATCTACAAGACCTTCTCCTATGCTGAGTTCCAGAAAGTTCAGGATTGGCAGAACGAGACGGGTATTCAGGTGATCTATCCCTATGTGGAACCCAAGGATATCAGTGATATCAGCGATAACCCCAACATCTGGTATCAGGTGGATTCCAAGGGCGCCGCTGTTCTGGACAAGGACGGCAACTTCATTCCGGCCTATTCCCACAGCGTGGACAAGGCGGGCGCGGAGTATAACTCCCTGCGTATCCCCGGCGACGACGGCACCTACATATATTCCTACGGAAAATCCGGCTCCGTCCAGTGCCGTATTCTCTACTACAACTACTACCAGTATCTCTATGGCAGAGAACCCGCCTACCTTATGGGTACCAACGCCTTGGGCCAGGATATCTTCTGCGGCATCGGCGTGGGCGCCCGGTTCTCCATCCTCTTCGCCATTCTGGTGTC
>CANPWM010000037.1 GCA_947584295.1 uncultured Oscillospiraceae bacterium
GCTCCAGGGGGGTACTCTTCCGGGGCTTGTCCCGGGAGACGCTTTCGGCGTATTCCAGCGGGATCTCCGCCACCTGCCGGCCGTCCTTTAAGACGGCGGCCGTACCGGCCAGGGCCCCCTCCGTGACCCCGGCGTAGACGAAGCGGGGCAGGGAGACCCGGAGGGTCAGCGCCTCCCCCGCCCCGGTCAGCAGGGAGACGCCGGAGGCGGCGCGGACCGGGACGGCGGAGACGTCGCCGGAGATCACCGGGACGCGCCCCAGGATCTCCCCCGTCTCAACGGGCGTCTGCATCTGCCACTGGGAGAAGCCGCTGTCCAGAAGTGCGGCGTGGTCGGCCCAGTCGTCCCCGTCCCGGAGGGTGACGCAGATAAGGCGCATTCCGTCCCGCTGGGCGCAGGTGACCAGCGTCCTGCCGGCCTTTTTGGTGTAGCCGGTCTTGCCGGTGACCATGCCCTCGTAGCTCCACATAAGCTTATTGTGGTTTGTATAGGTGCGCCCGCCGAAGGTGACGCTCTTAGTGGACGCGATCTCCACAAAAAGCGGATCCTCCATGCAGGCCCGCATGATCAGCGCCAGATCCCGGGCGGAGGAATAGTGGCCGTCCTCGTGGAGACCGTGGGGGTTCAGAAAATGGGTGTTTTCAAGGCCCAGGGCGGCGGCCCGTTGGTTCATCATATCCGCGAAGGCCTCCACCGACCCCGCGATATGGACGGCCAGGGCCACGGCGGCGTCGTTGCCGGACTCCAGCATAAGGCCGTAGAGCAGCTGACGAACGGAAAAGGTCTGTCCGGCCTTCAGGTACATGGAGGAACCCTCCACCCCCTCGCAGATGGCGGGGATAGTGACCGTGTCCTCCAGAGAGTCGTTTTCCAGCGTCACAAGGGCCGTCATCAGCTTTGTGGTGCTGGCGATAGGCAGGCGCTCGTCGGGGTTCTTCTCATAAAGCACCGTGCCGGTGGAGACCTCCATAAGAATGGCGGAGCGGGCGCTGATGCCGTCCTCGGCGTGGGCGTTAAAAACGGTAAACGCCGCCAGGAACAACATGGCGGCGATTGCCGGTATGAACTGTTTTTTCATCATGACACCACCTTTACGGTGTGTCAGTATGCCCCGTAAGGGCAGGGATTATTCCGCGGGAGCCTCGGGCAAGGCCTCCTCGGCGGCCTCCTTCTCGGCTTTTTCGGCCTTCTCCGCCTTCTTCTTGTCCACAATGGCGGTGATCTTATCCACGATCTCCGGCGCGTTGTCGATGATCCTGTCCACTGTGGTGGACGCGGGCGGCTCGATGGTCATCACGCGGACGATGCCCTCCTTGATGACTACAAAGGCGATGGGGTCGATCTTCACACTGCCGCCGGTACCCGCTCCAAAGGGGCTGGCCTGGCCGTCCTTCTGGTGCTTGCCGGTGAAATCGGAGCCTCCCGAGGCGAAGCCCATGCTGACACGGGAGATGGGGATCAGGGTGATGCCGTCGGGGGTGACGATGCTCTCCCCGATAACGGTGCTGACGTCCGCCAGGTCACGAAGCTTCTCCATGACGGTACCCATAAGGTCATTGATCGGATGCTTGTCCATTTTTATCCACCTTTCCGTTTTTTATGAGCTGACCGATAAGCGCCTTGACAGGCGGCCAGACGGCCAGCACGATATAAAGTATTTCCCAAATTGCCAGCGTAAGTTGCGCGTCCACGAAAATTTCGCTCTGATCCGTGTCAAAGGTCACGGCGGCGACAACGTCACGCTCTTTCACCTTGAAGATGTTCTCAATGACCGGCATCAGCGCGTTGACCCCGGCGCTGGCGTAGCCGAAGGTCATGGCCGCGTCCGCCGGATCCGCCGCCGCCACGGTGTAGTGGAGTATCAGCCTGTCGATGCAGATCTTCCGGCGAAGCCGTCCAAGAAGCTCCCCCACCGCCTTGAGGACGGTGGAAACAAGCTCAAAGGTGATTTTGATCTTGGGCTTTTTCTTCTCCTTCTCCGGCGCGGGCGGCTCCCGCTTTTCCGGCTCCTCCTTTTTGGGCTTCTTAGGCTTTTTTGGCTTTTTCGCCTTCTCCTCCCCGGCGGGCAGGAGCTTCAGCCTGACAGGCCCCGCGATGACGCGCAGGGTAAGGCCGCCGCCGTCCAGGGTGAGCCTCGCGCCCACCCGCAAAAGGAGGATCAGGATATCCACGGCCAAGGTGACCCCCAGAAGGATAAGGGCGATCTTGAATTTTCCGCAGCACAGCAAAATCACAAACGCCAGAAAATACAAAATTGTCAGCAAGGGATCACCTCCCGGTCAATGTCATTTTATCACGCCGCAATCAGGCTGTCAATCGCCGCCTTGGGGTTCCTGCCAACCGCCGTCCGGCGTACTCTCCGGGGCCTCCGGGGGCGTCTGCGCGGGGGTTTCCCCCGTCGGGGCAGATGTCTGCGCCTCCAGCTCCTGGGCCTCCTGGAGCGTCTGAATGGCCTCCTCGATGCGAAGCTGTTCCGGCTCGTCGCCGTCCTTTTGGGGAAGGGGCGGCAGCTCGTCCAGGGAGGAGAGGCCGAAGGTGCGCAAAAAGGCCGGGGTGGTGCGGAAAAGAGTGGGGCGGCCCGGCGCGTCCAGGGTACCGCAGGGCTCGATAAGGCCCCGCTCCTGGAGTACGCCCACGGTGTAGCTGGAGTCGGTGCCCCGCAGATCCTCGATATAGGCCCTGGTCACCGGCTGGAAGTAGGCGACGACAGCCAGCACCTCAAGGGCCGTCTGGGTGAGGCGCGGGGGCTTTCGCGTCTCCAGCGCCTGACGGATAATGTCGGAAAGCTCCGGCGCGGAGCATAGCTGCAGGGAGTCCTCCAGGCGCACCAGGCGTATGCCACGATGCGCAAAGCGCAGCTCGTCGGCGATCTTCTTGGCGGCGTCCAGGACCTCCTCCTCGCTGGCCGTCAGCACGGCGGCGATGCGCTTGACGCTGACCGCCTCGCCGGAGGCGAAGAGGATCCCCTCTATGGCGGGGCCCAGCCCGCTTGTGTCCATTTCCTGATCCATTAGCTTGCCCTCTCAGGTTGTTCTTCAGTCAAGGTAACGCTCGTGTCGTCGCCGTCGCCGTCGATGAGGATATCCCCCTCCCGGCACAGCTCCAAAAGCGCGATAAAGGTGGCCACCAGCTCCGTGCGGCTGCCGCTCCGGGCAAAGAGGCCCCGCAGGGTCATGGGGCCGTCGGCGGTGAGAAGGCTCACGATCTGCTTGGTCTTTTCCTCCACGGAGTAGACGATGCGCTCCGGGTAGCGGAACCCGGGCGGATTCATATACGCCGCGGCGGCGTCCTCCCGGGAGAGTACCCTGGCCATGGCCTGGCTCAGATCCTCCCGGACGTGGAAGTAGCGGTACTCCTTGTCCACCGGCAGGTACTCCGGCGGCTTGATCAGCGTCCCCGCGCCGCGGGTATACATCTCCCCGAGCTTCGGCAAAACGTCACGAAGCTGTTCAAAAAGCGCCTTGTTTTTAAGGCGTTCCAAGGACTCGATCAGCTCCTCCAGCTCCCCGGTCTCCTCCCCGGCGGAGATGAGCATTCTGGCCTTGATATACACAAGGTGGGAGGCCATCTGGACGAATTCGGAGGCCACGTCCAGATCCATGGCCTTCCGCTCCTCCAGCCACGCCAGGTACTGATCCGTCAGCTCCGCGATCCTGATGTCCTGGATCTCTATTTTGTTTTTGGAGAGCAACTGGAGGATCAGCGTCAGGGGGCCTTCAAAGTCCTCCATGTCCTCGCGGGTCCTGATGACGCCCTCCAGGTGGAAGGTGGGATTGTCCATGTGTCACCTGATGATCAAATTGATAAGGTCACTGCCCGCCTGGGCAATGAAAAGGAGCCTTTGAAAAAGCCAGCTCACCGCGCTGTTCAGCGGCCCGGACAGGACGCCCGTCACCACCAGCAGGAGCAGCAGGATCATGCCGTAACGCTCATAGCGCATGAGCTTCCAGTAGGCATGCTCCGGGATCACGGAGTACAGCACCTTGGAGCCGTCCAGCGGCGGAATGGGAATGATGTTGAATACGGCGAAGGCGAGGCTCAGATAGGCCGTCTGTTGAAGGCCCAGGTAGAGGTAGAAAACCGCCTTTCCGGGGCGGTACAACAGCGGCGACATAAGCCCGCACAAAAAGAGCGTTATCACCGTGATGAGGACATTGCACAGCGGCCCCGCCGCCGCCGAGATCGCCATATCCCGCTTAGGACGCCTGAAGCGGCGCATATCTATCGGCACGGGCTTGGCCCAACCGAAGCCCAAAAAGGCCATCATCACAAAGCCCATGAAGTCAAAGTGCTTGATGGGGTTAAGGCTCAGCCGCCCCATGTCCCTGGCGGTGGTGTCCCCCAGCTTCAGGGCCACATACCCGTGGGCGCACTCGTGCAGGGTGATGCAGATAAGCACGGGAACGGCGTTGAACAGCGCGTCGGTCAAAACCGACCAGTCCAGATTCCTCAGTATATTTCCCATATCGCGTCACGCAAGCTCCAGCGCCCCGTCCAGCGCCAGGAGCAGGGCCTCGCGCTCAGAGTTGGTCACCGCCGAATAGTAGACAAGGGGGTGATCCTCACTGAGCTCCAGCGTCTCCCGCACCCGGGCCACATTGCCGGGCAGCTCGGATTTTTTGCACTTGTCCATCTTATTGGCCACAACGACGGTGTCGATCCCGGCGGATTTGAACCAGTTCATCATGGTGATGTCGTCGGCGCTGGGCTTGTGGCGCAGATCGACGATCTGCACCCCCAGGGTGACGAGGCCGGAGGCGAAATACGCCTCCATGAGCCTCCCCCACCGGTCACGCTCGGCCTTGGAGACCTCCGCGTAGCCGTAGCCGGGGAGATCCACGATGTAGAATTTTTTGTCAATGAGAAAATAGTTGATATGGGCGGTCTTTCCCGGCGAGGAACCCACGCGGGCGAAATTCTTCCGCTGGACGATGGAGTTGATCACCGAGGATTTCCCCACATTGGAGCGGCCCGCGAAGGCCACTTGGGGAAGCCCGTCCCGGATAAAGCCGGAGGGATCCGCCGCGGATTTGATAAATTCTGCTTTCCTGTAATCCAAGGGGGACTCCCCTCCTTTCATGATTCCGTCAAAGGGGCAGCTTACTGCCTTGCCTCCGCCCGGTCGGACTTCCGGGGCCGCCTCTGGGCCCGCTTCTGGGCGCTGGCGGCGGGTTCCGGGAGGATCAGCGCCTTGTCCAGAACGTCGTCAAGCCGCACGACCGGGACAAAGGTGAGGGCGCGGCGCACCGTCTGGTCGATCTCCTCCAAATCAGGCAAATTGTCAAAGGGTATAATCACCGTCTTAAGGCCGCCCCGCAAGGCCGCCATGGTCTTTTCCCGCAGTCCGCCGATGGGCAGGACGCGGCCCGTCAGGGTGATCTCCCCCGTCATGGCCACTTCCCTTCTCACCGGCGCGCCGGTGAGGGCGGAGACCACGGCGCAGGTGATGGCGATCCCGGCGGAGGGGCCGTCCTTGGGGACAGCGCCCTCCGGGAAGTGGATATGGATATCCTTTTTCTTATAGAAGTCCGGGTCAATGCCCAGCCTGTCGCACCGGGAGCGGATAAAGCTGACGGCGGCGTGGGCCGATTCCTTCATCACGTCGCCCAGGTTGCCGGTAAGCTCGATCTTGCCGCTGCCCTCCAGGCAGGCGCACTCCACCTCAAGGATCTCCCCGCCCACCTGGGTCCAGGCAAGGCCGTTGACAACGCCCACCCGGTCAGGGCCGGCAAGGCGCTCCGGCTTATACTTTCTGGGGCCAAGGAGCCGAGGCAGATTGGAGGCCGTCACGGAGAGGCCCTCCCCCTCGTGGGAGGCGATGACCAGGTCGGCCTTGCGGCAAAGCCGCGCGATGACGCGCTCAAGCTGCCGGACGCCGGACTCTCTGGTGTAGCCGGAGATCAGCTCCCGAATGGCGTTGTCCGCCAGCCTCAGGTTCTTGGCCGTCAGGCCGTGCAGCTTGCGCTGTTTGGGCAGGAGATGCTTCTTGGCGATCTGAAGCTTCTCCTCGTCGGTGTAGCTGGTGATCTCTATGACCTCCATGCGGTCCAGCAGGGGCCGGGGAATGGTGTCCACCGTGTTGGCGGTGGCGATGAACATGGTGTTGGACAGGTCGAAGGGAACCTCCAGGAAGTGGTCGCGGAAGGCGTGGTTCTGCTCCGGGTCCAGCGCCTCCAGAAGCGCGCTGGCGGGGTCGCCCTTGTAGTCGCTGCCCAGCTTGTCGATCTCGTCCAGCACCATCAGGGGGTTGCTGGTACCGGCCTCGGTGAGCGCCGTCATGATGCGCCCCGGCATGGAGCCGATGTATGTCTTGCGGTGGCCCCGGATATCGGCCTCGTCACGGACGCCGCCCAGGCTCATGCGGGCAAGCTTCCTGTTCATGGCCCCGGCGATGGACACGGCGATGGAGGTCTTGCCCACGCCGGGAGGGCCCACAAGGCACAGGATGCCGCCTTTCAACTCCGGGGAGACGCACCGCACGGCCAGGGACTCGATGATACGCTCCTTCACTTTCTCAAGGCCAAAGTGATCCCGATCCAAAATCCGCCGCGCCTCGGCGATATCCAGCCGCTCCTGGGTCGATACGTTCCAGGGCAGCTCCAGCACCGCGTCCAGATAGGAGCGGATAACGGAGGCCTCGGCGGAGACCATGGGCTGTTTGGCAAGCCGCTCGTTCTCCTTGAGAAGCTTCCGGGTGACCTCCTCGGAGAGATGCAGATCCAGGATCTTCTTCCTGTACTCCTCGATCTCGGAGAAATCGTCGTCGCCCAGCTCCGACTGCAAGACCCGCATATGCTCCCGCAAAATCTGCTCCCGGTGCGTCCTGGCCATGGACTCGTCCACCTTGCGGCCGATGTCCCGCTCCACGTCCATGACCTCCACGGCGGCGCGAAGCATATCCGTCACGGTCCGCAGCCGCTTGACGGGATCTAAAAGCTCCAGCAGGAGCTGCTTCTGATCCACCCGGAGGGACATATTCTGGGCGATGGTGTCGGCCATGCCGCCCACGTCCCCGGCATATCCGGCCTTCTCGATGGGTTCGGCGGAGGCCACGGGACTGCCGGTCAGCTGGGCGTAGCGGCGGTAAAGATCCATGGAGGTGGCCACTAAGGCCCGGACTCTGGCGGTGACTCTCACCGGCTCGTCGGACAGGGGCATCACGGAGGCCACAGGGCCGTTCTCCCCGTCATGCTCCTCCAGGATCGTGGCGCGGCACAGGCAGGTCATCATCGCCACGATCCCGCCGCCGGGGATACGGAAATAGTGGTCGGCGGTGCAGACAGCGCCCAGAGGCACCGTCTGGCCCCGCAGATTCCCCGGCTGGAGCCGCTCAAAAGCCCCCTCCCCGTCGGGCAGGAGACTGTTCAGGGTGTCGAAAAGCGCGTCCAGATCCTTCTCGGTAAAGGTGACCGTCTCTCCCTCCCCGTCCTGGGGTTCGGAAGCGCCGGCGGCGTCGCTGTCGTCAAAAAGATCCTCGCATTTGACCACAAAGGCCTGGTTGTCGGCGTGAAAGCATCTCATAAGGGCTGCGATGACCTCGGGCCGCTCCTCCACCAGCTTCAGGCTCGTGCCGGGAAAGACCGACACGCCGCGCAGGGGGATCAGGGGGAGTTCTTCAAGGCTGAGCTTGGAATAGTCTTCATTCATAGCATGGTTTCCTCGCAAGGGTTACATAATCATTTTTGCCGTGGGTACAGGCAAGAGCCGCACCTGACGTGTGGCTCTTGCCGCGATATGGTCATATGGCTTCGGCGTCCGGGTCGATCTGGGGCCGCGGGCGCAGATGGACACGGGGCTTGGCACCCTCGGTGACGCACTCCCGCGTGACGGTGACCCGGTCCACCCGCTCAGCGGAGGGGATCTCGAACATGATGTCGGTGAGGATCCCTTCCACCACGGAGCGCAGGCCGCGCGCGCCGATATCCATGGCGATGGCCTTATCGGCGATGGCCTCCAGGGCCGCGTCGTCAAACTCCAGATCCACCCGGTCATAGCTCATCAGGGCCTTGTACTGCCGTGTCAGGGCGTTTTTCGGCTCCTTGAGGATCCGTACCAGATCCTCCCGGGTCAGCTGGCGCATGGGGACAAGGACGGGCATACGCCCGATAAGCTCGGGAATGATACCGAACTTCAAAAGGTCGTGGGACTGGATCTGCTCCAGGATATCGCCGATGTCCTTCTCGCTCTTCCCGCGGATCTCCGCCTCGAAGCCCATGGACTTTTTATCCAGCCTGTGCTCGATGATCTTGTCGATGCCGTCAAAGGCGCCGCCGCAGATGAAAAGGATATTGGAGGTATCCACGGCGATGAACTCCTGATGGGGGTGCTTGCGCCCGCCCTGGGGCGGCACGTTGGCGACGGTCCCCTCCAGAAGCTTCAACAGCGCCTGCTGGACGCCCTCGCCGGACACGTCGCGGGTGATGGACGTGTTCTCGCTCTTGCGGGCGATCTTGTCGATCTCGTCGATATAGATGATGCCCCGCTCGGCCAGCGGCACGTTGAAGTCCGCCGCCTGCAAAAGCCGCAGGAGGATATTCTCCACGTCGTCGCCCACATACCCGGCCTCGGTGAGCGTGGTGGCGTCGGCGATGGCGAAGGGTACCTCCAGCATACGCGCCAGGGTCTGGGCAAACATGGTCTTGCCGGAGCCGGTGGGGCCTACCAGCAGGATATTGCTCTTCTGGATCTCCGTATCGTTGCCGGTCTGGCAGAAGATGCGCTTGTAGTGGTTATAGACAGCCACGGACAGCGCCACCTTGGCCCTGTCCTGGCCGATGATATACTGGTCCAGGAACTCCTTGATCTTCACCGGGCGCGGCAGGCGCTTGGCCATCTCATAGGGGGAAAGCTCCTCCCCGTCTACGCGGCGGCGGTCAGACTCCTCGTCCTCGTCCCAGCCGTCACGAATGATCTCGTGGCAAAGCTCCACGCACTCGTCGCATATGTTGGCGTACTGGCCGGTGAAAAGGCGGTGTACCTGCCCCTGGGGCCTTCCGCAGAAGTCGCATCTGGGTGTGATCTCTTCAATATTCGCCATGGGTCCGATCCTTTCAAAAGGTCAGATTGGGTAAGCTTTATCTCTTGGTGATGATCTTGTCGATAAGGCCGAAGGCCTTGGCCTCCTCGGCGGACATGAAGTTGTCCCGCTCGCAGGCGGCGGTGACCTCCTCCACGCTCCTGCCGGTGTTGGCCGCCATGATCTCGTTCATGCGCTTTTTGATGGTCTCCAGCCGCTTCAGGTGGATCGCCATATCGGTGATCTGTCCCTGGGTACCGGCGGAGGGCTGGTGGATCATGATCTCCGCGTTGGGCAGGGCGATGCGCTTGCCCTTGGCGCCGGCGGACAGCAGGAAAGCCGCCATGGAGGCGCACATACCCACGCAGATGGTGCTGACATCGCACTTGATATACTGCATGGTGTCGTAGATAGCCATGCCGTCGGTGACGGAGCCGCCGGGGCTGTTGATATAGAACTGAATGTCCTTGTCGGGATCCTGGGCCTCCAGGTAGAGAAGCTGGGCCACCACCAGGGACGCGGTAGTGGCGTTGACCTCCTCGCCCAGAAAAACGATGCGGTCATTGAGAAGGCGGGAGAAAATATCGTAGCTTCTCTCACCGCGGGACGTCTGTTCAACTACATAGGGTACCAAGCTCATAAAATGACCTCCTGAATGCGATAATCAAAACGCTTATCGCTCCCCCGACCAAACGCCGGGGGAGCGGATGTACTGATAAATGATAGCCAGGACGGGGCCGGATTATTCAGCCTTTTCCTCCGGCTTCTCCTCGGCCTTTTTGGTGGACTTCCTGGCGGGCTTTTTGGCGGGCTTCTCCTCCGGGGCGGCCTCCTCCTTGTCCGCCTCCTTCTCCTCGGCCTTCTTGGCGGGCTTCTTGGCCGCCTTCTTCTCCACGACGGCGGAATCCAGCACCAGCTGGCGGGCCCGCTCCAGCTTCAGGCCGGTCTTGACGGAATCGGCGGTGATGGCGCGCTTGACCTCGTCCAGCTGCATCTTATACTGGTCGGCAAGCCGCTGATATTCCTGCTCCACGTCCTCGTCGGACACGGGGAAGTCCTCGGTCTTGGCGATATGCTCAAAGGCCAGATCCAGCTTGATCTGCTTCTCGGCGGTGGGCCGGGTGTTCATGCGGAACTCCTCAACGGTCATGCCCATCATGGAGAAGTACTTCTCCATCTCCAGGCCCTGGGAGGCCAGGTTGTAGCGGAAGTTGCTGACCATCTGATCCACCTGCTCGTCGATCATGGCCTCGGGGATCTCGCACTCCACCTTATCGGTCAGGCGGCTCAGAACGGCCTCCTCATAGGCGGACTGGGCCTGGCCGCGCCGCTGCTCGGTAAGCTCGCTTTTCACGCTGGCCTTGTACTCGGCCAGGGTGTCGTACTCGGAGACGTCCTTGGCAAACTCGTCGTCCAGGGCGGGAAGCTCCTTGGCCTTGACCTCGCGGATATGCACCTTGAAGGTGGCGTCCTTACCGGCCAGCTCGGGGGCATAGGCCTGGGGGAAGGTCACGTTCACGTCGGTGTCCTCACCGGCGGATTTCCCCACCAGCTGTTCCTCAAAGCCGGGGATAAACTGGCCGGAGCCCAGCTCCAGGTCGTGATTCTCGCCCTTGCCGCCGTCAAAGGGCTTGCCGTCCATAAAGCCCTCAAAGTCGATGGTGACGATATCGCCGTTTTGGGCGGGCCGCTCGGCGGTCTCGATGCGGGCGTTCTGCTGACGGACGGACTCCAGTTCCCGCTCCACGTCCTTCTCCGTGATCTTCACGTCGGGCTTGGGGGCCTCTATTCCCTTGTAGCCCTCCAGCTTCACCTCGGGGTACAGGGACACCAGGAACTTGACAGAGAGAGACTTGTCCTCGCCGATGTTGAAATCCAGCAGGGAGGGACGGCCCACGGTGGAAAGCTCCTTCTCCCGGATACCGGCGTCCAGCGCCTCAGGCGCCAGGGCCTCGACGGCGTCCTCATAGAAGGCGCCCTGGCCGTACATGGCCTCGATCATCTTCCGGGGGGCCTTGCCCTTGCGGAAGCCGGGGAGCTGGATCCTGCCGCGGCCCTTGAGGTACGCCTTCTGTACGGCGGCCTCAAACTCCTCCGGCGTGACAAGCACGGTAAGCTCGGCGGTGTTCTTCTCTTTCTTCTCAAATTCCTTAACGTTCATGTGGTTTCCTCCTGTCTTGATGCCTCTTTTTCGGGCAACTTTATCATTATAGCAGAGATTGGCGGATTTGCAAACATTTTTTCGCAATCAAACTAATATTTGGTCAAACGTTTTAACAAAAATGCGTTTTACATGATCATTATTGGTCTGAACCGTAAATGGTCGGCGGAAATGAGCTTGTAGCGGATCCCCCGGTCGATCCCCTCAAAGGCCAGTGGCCGTCCCGCGCCGTGGATATGGCCGTAATAGCACTCCCGAACGCCGTAGCGTTCCATGACGCCAATAAGCCCCTCGGCGTAAAACCTCCCGAAGATGGGTGGGTAGTGGAGAAAGACGATCTTCCGCTCCCGCTCCCCCGCCGCCTGAAGGCTCGTCTCCAGCCGCTGGATCTCCCGGAGCATGATCTTCCTGTCGTGTGGCGCGGGGTTCTCGTTGGGACACATCCACCCCCGGGTGCCGCATAGGGCCGCGTCCTCATAGAAAAAGCAGTTGTTGTTGAGGATATCAATGGTGCCGATGGCGTTTTCCGCGAAGAACTTCTTCGCCGCGCTGGCTGTACTCCACCAGTAGTCGTGGTTCCCCTTCAGAATGATCTTCCGGCCCGGCAGCCCGTCGATGAACTGAAAATCCGCGAGACAGCTTTTCATATCCATGCCCCAGGTCAGATCCCCGCAGATAACGGTGGTATCCTCCCGGCGCACGTCGGAAAAGCCCTCCAAAAGCTTCTCCGCGTGGCCCACCCACTCCGGGCCGAAGATATCCATGGGCTTGTCCGTCTCAAAGGACAGATGCAGATCGCCGATCGTCCAGAGCATATTGACCTCCCACGAATATTTTCAAGCAAAACGCGGAAACTAAAAGGGACACTTTCAGAAAGGGGCAGAGCATATGAGCGAAAACATAAATACCCACGGCGACAAGCTGGGCTGTGTGGGCTGTGACGTGATCAACTGCAAGTATCACGGCACCGACGGCCACTGCCACGCCGACGCCATCGTGGTGGAAAACCACTCCGCAATCCGCAAGGCCGAGACCTTCTGCGGCACCTTCGAGGCCAAGGCCTCCCTGTGACCCCGGCGTAAAGCCGGGTCAGCCTGTCGAAAAAGGCCGTTGGCCTTTTCCGACAAAGGGGAACGTGTGGGAAGATTCGGGTGAATTTTGCGAAATTCACCCGAATCTTCCCTGCCGTCACGCCGCGCGCGCCGTCGTCGTCGCGGAAGTCGCGATACCTCACCTCCGCGCAGGCGCGAAGGCTCAGTCGCGGACTTCGCTCCGCCTCTCCCCACCGGGCAGCGGCCCGGCGGGGGCCCCATCAGCACACTTGCGTGACAAAAGGGATTTTTTCCGACGTACATGCCGCCGGAAAAAACGCTCAAGTTGAGTTTTTTGACAAACTGCCCCGGCGTAAAGCCGGGTACATAGTCTTTGGGTCTATTTCAGGAACCGGCGCACAACGTCCGGCAGCTGCGCTTTATCAAAGCTGTCGGTGAACCGGGCCGTCTTTCCGGCCAGGGCCCTCAGCGGCTCCGGGGCGCTGACGCCGCTGGCGCTTTCAAGCTGCCCTATAAGCTCCGGCCCCGCGCCCACGGGGGTCTGCCCCAGGGCCTCCAGCACAGCGCCGCAGAATTTGAAGGGGCTGGCGGTGGAGACCACCACCGTAACGGCGTCGTCCCCCGTCTCCCGGCGGTACTTCTCCAGCACCCCGCAGGCCACGGCGGTGTGAGTGTCCATCAGGTACTTATGCTCCTCAAAGGCCCGCCTGATGACCTCCTTCGTCTCCTGATCCGAGCATGTACCGGCGGCGAAAAGGCTGTCCATGGCGGCCTTGATCTTCTTAGAGACGGTGTACTCCCCCGTCCGCTTCAGGTCGTCCATATACCCCGCCGTCTCTTTATCGTCCCCGCCGGACAGGTGGAACAGGAGCCGCTCTAAATTGCTGGACACCAGGATATCCATGGAGGGGGATATGGTGGTGTGGAACTCCCGCTTGCGGTCATAGACGCCGGTTTTGAAAAAGTCCGTGAGGACGTCGTTGCGGTTGGAGGCGCAGATGAGCTTTTTTATCGGCAGGCCCATGTTTTTGGCGTAGTAGCCTGCCAGAATGTCCCCGAAGTTGCCGGTGGGGACACAAAAATCAATGGCGTCGCCCAGGGCGATCTCCTGCCCGTTCACCAGGTCGCAGTAGGCGGAGATATAGTAGACCACCTGGGGCAGCAGGCGGCCCCAGTTGATGGAGTTGGCCGAGGAGAGCATCCACCCGGCCTCCGACAGCTCCTCCCGCATGGCGGGGTCGGAGAAGATCTCCTTCACCGTGGTCTGGGCGTCGTCAAAGTTGCCGTTGACGGCGCAGACAAGGACGTTCCCGCCGGCCTGGCTGGTCATCTGGAGCTTCTGGATATCCGAAACCCCGTCCCGGGGATAAAAGACGCATATCTTCGTCCCCTCCACGTCGGCGAACCCCTCCAGGGCCGCCTTGCCGGTGTCGCCGGAGGTGGCCACCAGGATACATACCTTGCGCTCCTCGCCGTTTTTCCTCACGGCGGCGGTGAGCAGATAGGGCAGCATCTGCAGCGCCATATCCTTAAAGGCGCAGGTGGGGCCGTGCCACAGCTCCAAAAAGTGGGTGTTCCTGTCCAGTCTCCTTACCGGCGCGACCCGGGGCGTGTCAAAGCCCCCGGGGCCGTAGGCGCGGGTCACGAAATCCGTAAGCTCCGCCACCTGATAATCCTCCAGAAAGAGCTTCATGACATACACCGCCCTCTGGCGGTAATTCATGGCGCAAAGCTCCTCCAGCGCCCCCTCCGGCAGCCGTGGGACGCAGGCGGGTACAAAAAGGCCCCCCTCGACGCTGAGTCCCTGCTCGATGGCCTGGGCCGAGGAGACTGATGCTTCCTTGTCGCGTGTGCTGATATAGCGCATAGGTGGTTCCTCCACAGCTTGTCAAAAAACTCAAATTTACCGATCCTCGGTAAAGGCGTTTTCAATGTGATTGATGATGGGCCTGGCGGTGCCGGTGCCCTCCGGGGCGTACACCTCGATGATGTCCAGGCGTACCTCCTTATCCGTCTCATGGGCGGCCAGATACAGCTTTGCCGTTTGAATGATCCTCCCCTGCTTGCGGTATGTGACGGAGTCCCTGGCGTCGGCGAAGCTGTCGTCCCGGCGCGTCTTGACCTCCACGAAGGCCAGGATCCTGCGGTTTTCGGCGATCAGGTCGATTTCCCCGATCTTCGTCCTGTACCCGGAGGCCACGATCTTATAGCCCTTTTTCCGCAGATAATCCGCCGCGGCGGCCTCGCCCCAGCGGCCAAGCAGCTTCGTGTTCAATGTAATTTCCTCAAAAACGTGGCCCGGTGGATCTCCGAGGGGCCCAGCCTCCGCAATGCCTCGTAATGCTCCCTCGTCCCGTAGCCCTTGTGCTTTTCAAAGCCGTAGCCGGGGTACTTCTCCGCCATCTGGCGCATCAGCCTGTCCCTGGTCACCTTGGCCAAGACGGACGCGGCGGCCACGTTGGCGCTCTTGCCGTCCCCGCCCACCAGGGTGACGTTGGGGAAGTCTATCCCGGCGGAGCGGTTGCCGTCGATGATGGTCATGTCCGGCTTCACCGCCAGCCCCGCCACGGCCCTGTTCATGGCAAGGTAGGTGGCGTTCAGAATGTTCAGCTCGTCGATCTCCTGGTGGGAGGCGAAGGCGACAGCGTACGCCAGGGCCTTCTCCCGGATAACGTCAAAAAGCGCCTCCCGCTTTTTCTCCGTAAGCTTCTTGGAGTCGTTAAGCCCGTCGATGACAAGCTCCCGGGGCAGGATCACCGCGGCGGCGCACACAGGCCCCGCCAGAGGGCCGCGCCCCGCCTCGTCCACCCCGGCCAGGACGGTATAGCCGCGGGCGTACAGCGCCCGCTCCTGTTCCCAAAGATCCATGGTACTCCTCCGGCAAGCTTCTCCAAAAGCTTAAATCTGATCCGATATATTTTAATTTCAGGTTTAATTTCCGGCGGCACGGGCGCGGGAAAGGCCCGTCAGGGCTTTTCCGCCGGTCAGTCCTCCGGGGCCCCGTCCAGGGTCAGGCGGCCCAGCTTGCCGCCCCGAAACTCGTCCAGCAGCACCTTGGCCATGCGCTCCGTGTCCAGCTCCCCGCCGGACAGGAGGAAGCCACGTCGGCGCGCGCAGGCCTCCAGCAGCTCAAAACCGGCCCTGCCCTCCGTTGGGTCGATACCGAACCTTCCCGTCAGCGCCTGGGGATAGAGATCCCTGAGCCGCTCGCACAGCCGCGCCCCCAGGGTCTCCGTGTCCAGGATATCGTCCCGGACAGCGCCGGTAAAGGCCAGATTCTCCCCGGTCAGCCTGTCCTCAAAGCGGGGCCAGAGAAGCCCCGGGGTGTCCAGCAGCTCCACGCCGTTCCCGGCGCTGATCCACTGCTTGCCCCGCGTCACGCCGGGCCGGTCAGAGGCCTCGGCGGCCTTCCTTTTGGCCACCTTGTTGATAAAGGAGCTTTTGCCCACGTTGGGGATCCCCAGCACCATGACCCGCAGGGGCTTTCCGGCCTGTCCCCTGGCGGCGTAGGCCGCCAGCTTGTCCTTCAAAAGCTCCCGTATGGCCCCGGTGAAGGCCCCCACGCCCCTGCCGGACTTGCAGTCCGTCTCCAGCGCGCCGGAGCCCTGGGCGCGGAACCAGGCCCGCCAGAGCTTTGTCTTTTCGGGATCCGCCTGATCCACCCGGTTCAATATGATAAGCCTGGGCTTCCCGGCGGTGAGCTGGTCGATCTCCGGGTTCCGGGAGGAGCGCGGCACTCTGGCGTCCACCACCTCGCAGACGGCGTCCACCAGCTCCAGGTTCTCCGACACCATTCTCCGGGCCTTGGCCATATGGCCGGGGAACCACTGGATATTCATTTCTCCGTCCATCAATAGATGCTCCCGATCCTGTCGTAGTCCCTCTCCGCGGGGTTGCCAACGACGGGATAGAGGATCACCAGCACCTTCCCGATGATGCACCGCTGATCCACCATGCCGATGGTGGTGGTGCGGCTGTCGGTGGAGCGGTTGCGGTTGTCCCCCATGAGGAAGAGGCACCCTTTCGGCACCACCACGGGGCCTTCAAAATCCTCCCGGTCATTGGTTGGCTCGGCGATATACGGCTCGTCCAGGGCCACGCCGTCCACATAGACGATCCCCGCTTCAAAGTCGATGTCCACGGTCTGGCCCCCGGTGGCGATGATCCGCTTCACCAGCGGCTCAGGCCCGTAGGAATCGGTCTGCAATACGATGACGTCGCCGTTTTTCGGCCTGTAAAGAAAGTTCGAGGTCAGGATCATATCGGTGTCCATCAGCGTCGGCTCCATGGAGTGGCCCTTGACGTTGACCACCCGGAAGCCAAACATGAAGATGAGGATCCCCACCACGATGGCGCTGACGATGCACTGGATCCAGTCGTAGATCTCCATCTTCCCCTCGCCCTTGCTGCCCTTCTGCTTTTTCGGCTCCTTTGGGGTCTCGGAGCCGTCTTTCAAGTCCTCTGCCACGGTTTCACTGCCTTTCCGAAACGGTAGACTGCTCCTGATACCAAAAAAAGGGGGAAACGTCTCCCCCCTTTTTTGTGTCAGAAAACTCAGATCCTCTCTTTGACCTTGGCGTTCTTGCCCACGCGGTCTCTGAGGTAATAGAGCTTGGCCCTGCGGACTTTACCGCGGCGGACAGTCTCCACAGAGACGATGCTGGGAGAATGTACCGGGAAGACCTTCTCACAGCCCACATTGTAGGAGATGCGGCGGACGGTGATGGTCTCGTTGATGCCGCCGTGCTTCTTGGCGATGATGGTACCCTCAAAAGCCTGGGTGCGCTCGCGGTTTCCCTCCTTGACACGGACGGTGACGCGGACGGTGTCGCCCACGTTCATCTCGGGAAGCTCAGGCTTCATGTACTGCTGATTCAGTGTCTCGACTAAATTCATTGTGTTTTTCCTCCCCTCTTGATAGGCGTTCTTACCGCGTTTTTACGGCATAGGACCGCCCCGATGCGCGGGCATCCCTCCTTCAAAAAGAAGCATACCCACAAAGGCTTTGATATAATAACACAATGTTTTGAAAATTGCAAGAATTTTTTTGCGATTTTTTGATTTTTTGTAAAAACCCCGCCTGGGGCGGAAAAACCCGGCTCACATGCCGGAGCGAAGCGTCTCCATCATGGTGTAATTATGCTCGCCCAGCTCCTTCTTCATCTGAAGGGCCTCCACGATATCCATGGGGAACATCTTCTGCCCGTCGTAGCAGATCACCTTATTGGTCATGCCCTCGGCCAGCACCTTCACGGCGTTGTAGCCGAAGTCCGCCGCCAGGACGCGGTCCCGGACGCTGGGCCGCCCGCCCCGCTGGACGTGGCCGATGATGGTGGCCCGGGTGTCCATGCCCGTCTCGTCGGCCACGATCTTGGCCACCTCGGTGGCGTGGGCCGCGCCCTCGGCCACGATCACGGCGTAGTTGGTACGGCCGTGGAGCTGGCCCTCCCGAATGGGCAGGATCACGTCCCGCTTATAGTCCACGGGCTTTTCCGGCACTAAAACGGCGGAGGCGCCCACCGCCAGGCCCACATACAGCGCCAAGAACCCGGCCCGGTTGCCCATGACCTCCACCACGGAGCAACGCTCGTGGGACTTCATGGTGTCGTTGAGCTTGTCGATGCACTCAATGGCGGTGTTGCAGGCGGTGTCGAAGCCGATGGTGTAGCTGGTGCAGGCGATATCGTTGTCGATGGTGGCGGGGATCCCGCACACGCTGATGCCGTATTTGGAAAGCTCCAGTGCGCCCCGGAAGGTGCCGTCGCCGCCCACGCACACAAGGCCGTCGATGCCTCGGAACCGGCAGATGTCAGCGGCCCTCTGCACCCCCTCGGGGGTGCGGAACTCGGCGCTTCTGGCGGTATACAGCATGGTGCCGCCCAGGCTTGTGATGCCGGAGACGTCCTGGGGGGACAGCGGTTCCATATCCCCCGTTATCAGGCCGTGATAGCCCCGGCGGACGCCGATGCACTCGATGCCCAGGCTGTGGGCGGTGCGGACGACGGCGCGGATAGCGGAGTTCATGCCCGGCGCGTCGCCGCCGGAGGTGAGAATACCGATCCTTCTTACCTTGGATACTGTTTCAGCCATGATGTTCTCCTCCAATTTCTCTCTGGGGAATCCCTTGCCGGAGGCGGCTTGCGCGGCCCGCGGCAAACGCGTTTATCTGAATATATTCATATCCTTATCGAAAACTTCCAGGCGTTTCACCCGGACGTGGTCGGGCTTCAGCGCCGGGGCCAGCTGCTCCACGGCGGCCAGAAGCTGCGCCGGGGAGAGGGACGGCTCCTGGGCGGACAGCCGCGCCGTCAGCAAAAGCTCGTTGGGGGCGGCGTCGGTCACCTCCAGGGCGGCGATCAGGGGCTTTATGTCCACGCTGGCCGTCTGGCGCTTGGTGCGCTTTTCCGTCACCAGCTCCGGACGGGCGAAAAACGCCGCCAGCTCCTCCGCCTGATGAACTTCATTATAGTAAAACAAATGCGCCTCTATGTCAAGCCATTTGATATATTTAAATTTCGTATCTGACACGTAGGCGTCCAGCACCTCGATCCCCTCCGGCAAAACGGCATTGAGCCGCCCCGGCAGATCGGCAAGCGCCGCCTCCCCCTCCAGGGCGAATTCCATCAGCTCGCACCGGCTCTCCACCCCTAAGGACAGGGGCAGGGCGAAATTCATATAGGGGTGGGGGTTGAAGCCCTCGGTGTGCCTGATGCGCACCCCGGCCCGGATAAAGGCCCTCTGCATGGTGCGCATCAGATCAAGGTGTGAGATGAACACGGCCCGGCCCGTCTTGGCAAACAGGATCCTATTCATCGCAGTCCCCTCTCTCTAAAAGGCGGTCGGCCCCACAGCCCATGCACTTCACCCGGCAGTCCGGCGTGACGCGCCCGGCGTAAGCCTCCCGGCGCTCCCGGGCAAGATAGCGTTTCGTAACGCCAAGGTCTATAACGTCCCAGGGGAAAAGCTCGTCCTCCCTCCGCTCCCGGTCAGCGTAAAAATGGGGGTCAAGGCCGCAGGAGCGAAAGGCGTCCAGCCAGCGTTCCAGGCTGAAATAGTCCGTCCAGGAGTCCAGCTTCCCGCCGGTGCGCCACACCTTCTCGATCACCGCGCCCACGCGCCGGTCGCCCCGGGACAGGGCCGCTTCAATAAGGCTGACGTGGGGTTCGTGCCAGTTATAGACGATGGAGCGGGAGTTGATGGACTCCCGCAGGAGCTTCACCCGCCGCAAATACTCCTCCACCCCTGCCTGGGCCTCCCATTGGAAGGGCGTGTGGGGCTTGGGGACGAACATGGAGGTGCTGACGGTGATCTTCACGCCCCGGGACTTGTTGGCGGCGTACTCCCGCCAGACGTGCAAAACCTTTTCGGCCAGACGGGCGATGGCGACCACGTCCTCGTCCGTCTCCGTGGGCAGGCCCAGCATGAAATAGAGCTTCAGGGTGTTCCACCCGCCCTCAAAGGCGATGCGGCAGGAGTTCAAAAGCGCCTCCTCGGTGACGTTCTTGTTGATCACGTCCCGCAGGCGCTGGCTGCCCGCCTCCGGGGCGAAGGTCAGGCCCGATTTGCGCACCTTCTGCACCCGCTCCATAAGGCCCATAGAGAAGTTATCCGCCCGCAGGGAGGGCAGGGAGAGGCTTATTTTCCGCGGCTCGCACCACGCCAAAAGCCCGTCCGTCAGCTCCCCCAGGCCCTTGAAATCGCTGGTGGAGAGGCTGGAGAGGGTGATCTCCTCATAGCCGGAGTTTTCCAGGGCCGCCTTGGCCTTCTCCAAGAGGAACGCCGTGCTGTGCCGCCGGACAGGCCGGTAGGCGAAGCCCGCCTGACAGAACCGGCACCCCCGGACGCACCCGCGAAACAGCTCCAGCACCACCCGGTCATGGACGATCTCCGTGGAGGGGACGATGGCTTTGGTGGGGTAAAAGGCGCTGTCCAGATCCTCAATGACCCGCTTTGTCACCTTCTCCGGCGCGCCCTCCAGGCGGGCGACGCTCTCAAGGGTACCGTCGCCGTTGTAGGACGGCTCATAGAGGCTCGGCACATAGACCCCGGGGATCCTGGCCGCCTCCCGCAGAAAGCGCGGCTTGTCCCAGCCCTCTTTTTTGGCTTTGCGGAGAAGCGTCAAAATCTCAACGTCCAGCTCCTCCCCCTCGCCGATGGCGCACAGATCCAGAAAATCCGCCATAGGCTCCGGGTTGACGCAGGAGGTGCCGCCGGCGAAAACAAGGGGCGTCAGGGACTTCCTGTCGGCGCTTCGCGCCGGGATCCCCGCCAGATCCAGCATATTGAGGACGCTGGTGTAGGCCATCTCATAGCCCAGGGAAAAGCCCAGGGCGTCAAATTCCGTGAGCGGGTCGCCGCTCTCCAGGGCGTAGAGGGGGATATGGGCGCGGCGCATCTCCTCCTCCATGTCTCCCCAGGGGGCGAAGCACCGCTCGCACCACATGCCCGGCTGGGCGTTGATGGCCCCGTAGAGGATCTGAAGCCCCAGGTTGGACATGCCGATCTCATAGGTGTCGGGGAAGCAGAAGGCCATGCGGAGATCCACCTCCGCCTTGTCCTTGATGATTTGGTTGTACTCCCCGCCGGTATACCGGGCGGGCTTCTGGACTTTCAGCAAGATCCGCTCAAGCACAGCATCCATAGCAAAACCGCCTGAAATCATGATTGTCAACAGGATAATTCTACACTATTTCACCTGGTTTTGCAACAGCTTATTATCACAAAAACTGCGCAGAAAAGCGCGGAAAAATTGCCCCGTGTCACGAAAAGAACGGCGATCCCGGCGGCCAGCAGGGCCAAAGCGGAGAGAACGTTGAAAATGAGACAGATCCGCCCGGCGCGGTCGGGGCCAAGGGCGTGGGCGGAGAGGGCATAGAGCGCCCTTCCCCCGTCCATGGAACCCATTGGGAAGAGGTTGAACACCGTATAGAGGGCGCTGGCGGCGCACAGCTCCCGGAGAAAGGGACTGTCCCAAAGAGGCTCCAGCGCCCCCGCCAGCAGGGCGCAGAGAAGCCCCGCCAGAGGCCCGGACAGGGCGATCAGCGCGTCCCGAAGGTAGGAAAAACGCCCGGATATGACGATCTCCGCCCCGCAGGCACCCAGCCGCGCCCCCTCCACCCGGCCGCCGCACAGCCATATGGCCCCCAGATGGCCCAGCTCGTGTACCCCGGCGGCAGCCAGGATCACCAGCATCAGCCGGAACCCGGAGAGGAGCGTCACCGCCGCCAGCAGCAGGATAAAGCCAAATGTTATGTTAACTTTATGATTTTGTCCTGACGTTATGTTAACTTTCATGGCAAAATCCTGTGTTATGTTAACTTCTCCACTTTGTGTTATGTAAACAGTTTTCATAGGGGAAGGTAATAGGACGGGTTAACATAACTTCCATTGACAATCAGCTCCAGGTGGAGGCAGGGGCCGGTGGCGTTGCCGGAGGAACCCACCAGGCCCACGGTATCGCCGGCCTTGACCTGGTCGCCGTCGGCTACCCGGATCTCCTGCAGATGGGCGTACAGGGACTTGACGCCCCCAGCGTGTTCCAGGATCACATAGAGGCCATAGGTGGTGCTGTCCCCCACGGCGGCCACTGTTCCGTCCAGGGCGGCCGCGGCCTCGCTCCCCTCCCCGGCCCCGATATCCAGGCCGTAGTGGAAGCGCGTCTGCCCGTCGGAGGGGTGCGCCCGGTAGCCAAAGCCGGAGGTGACGGGGCCGCTGACAGGCAGAGTCAGGCTCTCGGCGATTTTCGGCATCTCATAGGTGACGTTTTTGGGGATACCCAGCGACTCGTAGGCCGCCTGGCTCTCCTTGAAGGCGGCTACGGGGTCAGATATGGCCGTGCTGTCCGAGGCCGTGTCGGCGGGGTTGCCCGCGGTGTCCGGCTCCGCGCCGTCGGAGGCCGGAGGTTCCCCCGTTAAGTCCCCGGAGGTCTGCACGGCGTCCCCCTCGTCGGGGTGGAAGGCGTACTTCACGGCCTCCCGGAGCGATTTGAACACGCCCTCCCCGCCGCCGACGCCCCGGGAAAAGACCTCGACGGCCCCGTTGATGTCCGGGTCGCCTATCAGCGCCGCCGCCTTGGCCCCCAATTTGTCCGCCGCCTCCGGCCAGGCCAGCCGTATGGCCACCGCCAGCAGGAATATCCACAGGCAGACGGTAAAGAGCGTGCCGCCGGTGGATCCCCCGCGTTTTTTCTGGCTGCTCCCCCGCCGGACTGTCCTCCCGGCGCTCCTTCTCCCCTCATAGACCATGGCAGAGCCTCCCCATTCCCGTATAGTCTCGTATGGGAAAATATATTCGGGAGGGCCAAGCCCTATACCATTTGGAGCATACCCGGATTATACCACGCGGGCGATTGTTTGTCAAGTAAAAATATAATAAAAATAATTAAATTTTTATGAACATCAAAAAATCTTCCCCTGCAAGGGCGAAATTGGCGGCGGGGCGGGGGCGGATTTTTCGCGGCGTTGACAAATCGGGGAAGATGGACTATAATTTAGCCGATCACGAAAAAGTCTAATGGTGTGAAGTCAAGAATGCAATAAGAGAAAATTTGCGAAAGAAGTACCCCAAAAGAGTAGTAAC
>CANPWM010000038.1 GCA_947584295.1 uncultured Oscillospiraceae bacterium
CTACATCCCCCTCGCCACCGCCAAGTTCACCGACGTTGGCGCTAAGGATTGGGCGGCCGGTTACATCGGCTACTGCGTCAACAAGGGCATTATCGTCGGCACCAACGCCGAGGGCACCACGTTCGAGCCCACCCGCAACATCCCCGGCTACGACGTGCTGTGCATGCTGCTCCGCGCTGTCGGTTACGGGAAGAACAAGGAGTATCAGGGCGCTGACTGGGCGAAGCACATTGCCGCTGATGCCACCCGTCTCCATCTGACCGAAGGGATCACCACTAAGCTCAACATCGAGAGCGAGCGTCAGGAAGTTGCTCAGATGACCTACAAGGCCGCCACTGCCGCTCGTGTCACCTGGAGCGATGCTGAGAAGGATTATATCCCCTATGTTGATCCTAACGATCCCAACAGCACGGCTAACATTGCTCTGATCGAGAAGCTGGCCGATACCACCAAGACTGCCGATGCCGATTCGTTTGGCAATCCCGGCAGCACTACTGTGACCCATGGTATTAAGTTCACCTATCCTGTTAAGGCTGTTCCGTTCACCTGGACTGTTACCACCGCTCCTGCTATGAAGGATTATTGGACTGCCGTTACCGAGTGTGACGTGGCTCACGACATCGGCATAACTGCAAACAAGACCTTCACGACCTACACCAATGGCGTCAAGAACGTGGGTTCTGATACCATCGAACCCCTCGACATGGTCAACACCATCGGCCATCAGGGACGTCACACGCTGGTCTATAAGGACAACGGCGTTATCGTGTACGTTGACACCTATCTGGCCAGAGTCACCGGCACCACCGTTGAGGTGAAGGATCCCGCCGGCCATGTCATTACCAAGGCCACTGCGAGCCTCCAGGTTTACAGCAACCATGTTGCCAACCCCAACAACGCTACAGCTACCGTCGCTCCCGCAGCCACTTCTGCTACTGCCACGGCTACGATTGATAACAAGGGTTATGTTGTTGGCGATATGCTCCGCGTCACCGTTGTAACCAAAGACCCGTATAACGCCTTTGGCGGTACTGTTACGGTTGCCACTTCCGAGAAGGTCTCCACCGAGACCGTTACCATTGCTGATGTCGTGCGTGACGCCGCCAACTGGACGCCTCACGGCGGTGCGGCGACCACTCTTACCGAAGTCGGCTTCAAGGGAACCAACGGCAAGACCTATCTCTACAACTACACCTACGGCTACAACACCGAGGCCGCTCCCACCACCGGCGCCAGCGTCCAGCGTATCCTGACCTCCGACATCGGCAAGACCTACACCGTGTATGTGGATACCAAGGGCAACGTGCTGGGCGTTGATTTGAATCCCATCTCCGACATCGGCGTTGTCACCGCTGTCAGCACAAAGGCTTTGGCAATCAACAAATTCAGCGTTGTCTATCAGGTTCTGATGCCCGACGGAAAGACCGTCACCGTGGAGAGCCTTGCGGCTGATGGACGTCCCTATGCCACCTCTGGTGACGCCGCTCGTGCTGCCGCCACTTTCTGGGGCGCTCATTCTACTGACGCCGGTATTCTTGCCCGGATCACTCCCGTCGCCAACGGTTATTACACTGTTGTCGAGGCTGGTACTGATAACAACAGCTACACCGGTACTCTTGCTGCCAACACAGCGCTTCTGCGTGGCGAGGCCAATGCCTTTGCCGCTCTTACAGCAGGCAACACCGGCAGCGTGACCGGCACTTATCCTACCTACATTGGCACTCCCACCAGCATTCAGAACATCCTTGTTGACAGCACCACCCTGTACTTTGTTGCCAACTACGGCTATAACTACACCGCCAATGAGTATCAGTTCGGCAACTTCACCATCACCACCGGCTTCAAGAGCGTCACGGATATGAGCTACATTAGTACGCCCATTCCCAACGCATCTACTGCTCCTACTCCGAGTTCCGGAACCGCCAACATTGATGGTCAGACTGCCGCTACGCTTAATCTTGAAGTCAGCGCGTTTGACGTTGACACTGACGGCTATGCCGATTTCGTCCTGGTCCTGAACGACAACCAGCAGCGGATCCCCAATGCCATTCCCGTACTCAACTACGCGTACCTGATGACCAACCGCCAGTTTGCCTCTACCGGCAATGACCACAACGTATTTGGCGCTATCATCAACGGCACCGCCAATCAGACCCTCACGGTCACTGCTGTTGCCGCTTCTAATGTTCAGAACACCGGCCTGTATACCTACAATCAGCAGACTGTTAACGGTTGGGATGCAGTGACCTATGTCAACGATCCCGCTGCTACTCCTTACTATGGCGTTGCTGCCGGTACCGTTCAGGGCTGGCTTGAGAAGGACGACGTTCTCGTTGTTGCTCCTACTCAGGTTGCCGCTGGCGCTTCTCAGAATCGCGCCAATGTCGCTGACAAGTTCCTGACCATCGCCGACAACTGCGTGGTCTACCTTGTGAATCCCACCACCGGCGCCAGCACGCAGCAGACCTACGCGCTCTCCACCCTTGACGATGCTACCGTCTATGGTACCAACGCCATTGCGTATCAGTTCGACGCCAACGGCTATGTGAGCCTGATCTACATCGTTGCCAAGGGCGGCCCGGAGACCAACCGTGATCCCGCCACCCAGATCCAGAGCGTGACGCTGAGCACCACCGGCAAGAACGCCTATGGTGAGCCCACTGCCTGCGCGATTACGACTACTGCCGTAACACCTGCTGCCGGTAACTACGTTGCTCCCACTGTTGCGTCTGTTTCTGCCGCTGGTCAGTGGTACTACCTTGATACCGATCCTGCTGTTGCGGATTGGAAGGTAGCTGGTGCGACCTTCGTTTCCCCGTATGCGTATAAGCTTGTTGTAACGCTGACTGCCGCTGATGGTTATGTCTTCGTCGGTACCGGCCTGACTGTGTCTGGTATCTTCTCTGACATGACCCAGGGTACTCCTGTTATCAGCAACAACGGCAAGACTGCCACCATCACTTACACTTTCTGATTTATCGTGAAAGTGCATTAACCCCATAGCATGAGTTGCCCCCCGGCACACGCCGGGGGGCTTCTTTTTGACCCGTCAAAATGGAAAATCCTGTTCAAAAAGCGCCTCCTGCCCCGCCCAGATGGCGCCAATTCAGGAAAACTTTTCACAAAAAACCCTTGATTTTCGCGGGTTTCCAGCCTTTTGCGGCGTTATGTCAACCGTTCGGAATTTTCCCTAGGCCGGGTGTGTCTTGCGCGTGGCTTATAAACGGCAAAGCACAGGAACTTACAGCTAAAGCGCCGCTCGCGCAAATTGAACAAAATCGGTTGAAAAATCCCCCCTGCCGCCGCATAATACCTTTTACATCGCGAGATACTGCGAAAAAAGGGAGGTTTTTTCATGAGAAATCCAAACGGCTACGGCGGCGTGTCACGGCTGCCGGGGAACAGGCGGCGGCCCTTCCGGGTGCGTGTGACGGTGGGCTGGGAGGAGGCCGGCGCGGACCGGCGGGTGCAGCGGTACGCCACGCTGGGCTATTTCGAGACCCGCAGCGAGGCCATGCGGGCGCTGGCGGACTACAACCGCTCGCCCTACGACCTGGACGCCAAGGACGTGACCTTCAAGGCGGCCTTTGATCAGTGGAGTCCCGGCTATTTTGAAAAATACCCCAGCACCCGCCGGGTGACGGAGTGCGCCATGGGGTTCTGCCGGAGCATCTGGGAGATTCCCCTGCGGGAGCTGCGCTCGGCGCAGCTGCAGGGGGTGATCGCCGCCATGGACGGGAAGTCCCGGGGGTATCAGTCCAAGGTGCGCTCGCTGATGCACATGCTCTTCCGCTGGGGCATCAGCCGGGAGGTGACGCAAAACGACTGGTCGCGCTATGTGGAGCTGACGGCCCCGGAGCAGGAGTCGCCCCGGCGGGTCTTCACCGGGGCGGAGGTGCGGCGGTTCTGGGAGCTGCGGGGCGCGGCCCTGCCCGGGGAGCCGGAGAGCCTTGCCGGGTGCGGGCTGGGGGATTCGGTGCTGGTGCTGTTGTATACGGGCCTGCGGGTGGGGGAGCTTTTGACCCTGCGGCGGCAGGATATCCACCTGGACGAACGGTATATCGACCTCCACGGCACAAAGACCCGGGCGGCCCGGCGGACGGTGCCGCTCCACAGGCGGCTGATGACGGTGCTTGATGAGATGATGCTGTCGCGGCAGTCGGAGTATCTCATCTCCGACGGGCTGGGCCAGCCGCTGACCTACGCCCGGTACAAGGGGTGGTTCGACGCGGTGTTTGAGGCGCTGGGCATGGCCCACACGCCCCACGACACCCGCCACAGCTTCGTCTCCGCCCTGGACACCGCCGGTGTGCGCCGCACCGCCGTGAAGTTCATCGTGGGCCACAGCCAGAGCGACGTCACGGACAGATATACCCACAAGAATCTCCCGGAGCTTATCGAGGCGGTGGATAAGGTGGAGTATTGATCGGGGGGGGAATGTGAAATGCCGGGGGAATCGTATGGGCCGCCGTGGGCGGCGGCCCGTACGGCGTTGAAAGATAGATTGCCGGAAATTCGGCGGGCCGCCAAGAGAGGCGGCCCCTACAACATGAACGGAAGGCTGTCCCATACCTTGTAGGGGCCGCCTCTCTTGGCGGCCCGAAAATTTTAATATGCGGCGGAGCCGCAACCTTTTTGGGAGGCGGAAGCGAAATTCGTTTGGCGGGCCGGCCGGGTGTCCGGCCCGTACGGGGAATTGGTGTGTTGGGGGGGGAATAAAAAGATTTGGGGAAATCGTTTCGTATGACGGTGGGCCGCCGTGGGCGGCGGCCCGTACGGCGTTTAAGGCAAGATTGCCAGAAATTCGGCGGGCCGCCTGGAGAGGCGGCCCGACACGAAAGAAGCCCCCCGGCGTGCGCCGGGGGGCTTCTCATGCTATGGGGTTATTTCAGTGCATTGATGCTTGAATCAGGCAGTATACAGAACGTTAACAACAATTTCATAGGTCTCGCCAGCAGTAGTCGCTCCGATAGGATAGCTTGCCTTGCCACCCGTAACGGTAGCATCCTTACCATTTACGGTCATGCTGGTAACGGTATAATTCCCAGCAGGGAGATTAACCTGCGCAAGAGCCCAATCGGAATTGGCAACTTCCGTACCAGGGGCAAGTTTAACTGTAGCCGTATACTTAACCGTGGTGTTTGTCAACGGTGCTGTCACATTTACAGTGACATTGTAGGTGACTTTGGTAGTAGGTGCCGGATTAGGAGTACCGGGTTTAGCCTCTGTGGTATCAACAATGTAGATCAGGTTGATACGGCCGAACTCATCAAGCTGATACCAGATGTCGCAAGTCTCGCCGTAAATATCACTGGCAAGGTAGCTAAGCTCAACCTTTACACTGGTGCCGGTAGTCGGATTGACCAGATACACAGCGCAGTCCTTTGTCACGGTATAATAGGTTGCAACACCGGAATTCTTAAAGCCAGCTTCATCGGGGGCATACATGCTGTTGACAGTCAGAACACCAGCAGAATACAGATACCGATCCCTGGCAATCTTAAAGTTAGCATTAAAGGGATCAGCCTCACGGACATTAGCAATTCCGTTCAATGCAAGAACTGTGTTGTATCCCAGCCCGTTGGTATTGGCGGCATAGGTATACAGGCCAGTAGCATCAATCGCATCAGCGTCAGCCATGGCAACCTGAAGGGTCTGACCAGCAGTGCCGTTGATAATCGCAGTGTAGGCGTAGTAACCGTCAAGCGTCTGCTTAAAGCTGTCGTTGTTCATCAGGAAAGCGTAGTTCTTAACGGCAATTTTTGCGGGAGGTGTGGTCTGCTTGGTGGCTCCAGTGACAAGTACATACTTGGCAAACTGCGTATACTGGGAGGCATTGGTATGAGCAACAGGAATATTGTTGCCATTCACATCGAAAGCCTGGAAGCTAAGCGCAGCCGGTGTGCCATTCGGATCATACCCAAGGTCAGGAATACTCTGGAAGCCCTCGTAGATGCTATACCCGGTGAACTTATAATCGTTGGGATTAGGCGACTTAGTGTCGGGCAAATAGTTTGCCACGAAGAACACGGTGTTGTTGTTCACAAGAGCGCCGGGAAGTTTAATAGTACCGTTATTTGCGGTATTGCCAACGACCTGATTAGTGGTATAAGCATCAAAGAGTGCCTCGGCACGACCAGACTCGATAATGGGGCTATAATTCGCGCGAGGAGCATCAATCCTAAAAGCGTTCTCGGCAGCAGAGAATTTATAATAGCTACCAGAATTGGTGTAATACACCAGCTCGCCGGAGGCAACGCCGTCATTCAGGCCTTTTGCATAACTTTCCGCAGCGGTATAGCTTCCAAAGGCCTTGCCATCATTGTTCACAACATCAATGGTGATATCGGTGTTGTTGGGAAGCAGGATGGTGTAGGTGACAACATACGCGCTGGAGTTGATCTGCTTCACAACGGCGGACTTGGTCACACCAATGCCGGTGGTAACACCAGCAGCCTGAAGAGCAAGGACGTCGTTATCGTGGCCAAGCCACAGATTGAAGGTCTGACCAATGTTGGCGTTAGTCAGCACATCACCAGCAAAGGTGTAGTTGTAGTAATACTGAACGCCATCGGCAACGAAACCAACAATCTGCTTTCCGCCACCAATGCTACCAACAGTGTCGGTGGTGATAGAGGTCACCTTGGCAGTGACAGTCTTCAGGGTAACGCTGCTCCTAGTCTTGGAAGACGCCGTGGAGGTCACCTTGGCAACGTTTGCGTTGGGGGAAGTCCCGGCAACATTGGTCATGTTCACGCCGATCTTGTCGCCAACGTTGAAAGTGCCGGTAATGCTCAGGCTAAGCGGGGAAGCGGTAGAACCAGTACCCACAGCTTTATTATTGTAGGAAACGCTGACGGTAGCACCAGCCTCGCGGATCACATGACCGGCGGGATCGGTAACCTCGCCCCAGGTGTTGGTGACAACGCCCATGTAAGTGTCAACAAAAACGAAGATATACATGGGATTGGCTGCACTTTCATCCTTGGTAGCATCAAAAGCGGGGTTCTTATAAACCATGGTATGACGGCCCTCATGGCCAATCTTATTCACGGTGTCGGTAGGCTCAAAAGGCATTGCACCGGTGTAAGAAACATTGTCATTCCACAGGTTCTTGCTCGCAGTACCATTGGTGTAAGTAAGCGCCCAGTGTTCCTCGTCAGCCGCGCCGATTTTATCGACCATATCGCACTCGGTCACAGCATCATAGGTCTCCCACAGCATGGTATAGGAATCAGCAGCGGGAATCGTGTAATCCTTGGCAGGCACGGGATAGGTGAAAGTGACCTTTGTAGTAGCAGCCTTGCCGCCAGTGGGAGCGCCCCAAGTATTAGTCGTGGGAGCTGTAGCAGCCACAGTAGAGGTCTGCACCAGAGGAATGTTCTTGTCGCTGTTGGGCTGGTTGGGAATCCTGTAGGGGATATAATCCTTCTCAGCATCGCTCCAGGTGACACGGGCGGCCTGAGCAGCCTGATAAGTCATCTGAGCAACTTCCTGACGCTCGCTGGGAACGTTGAGCTTGGTGGTGATACCTTTGGTCAGCCCAAGACGGGTAGCGTCAGCGGCGATGTTCTTCGCCCAGTCAGCGCCCTGATACTCCTTGTTCTTGCCGTAGCCAATGGCGCGGAGCAGCATGCACAGCACGTCATAGCCGGGGATGTTGCGGGTGGGCTCGAAAGTGGTGCCCTCGGCGTTGGTGCCGACGATAATGCCCTTGTCGGCGCAGTAGCCGATGTAACCGGCCGCCCAATCCTTAGCGCCAACGTCGGTGAACTTGGCGGTGGCGAGGGGGATGTAGATGGCGGAATTGTCCTTGCCGTAACCGCCGTTATCGCCGGTCAGCAGACGGTAGACAATCGCGGCCATCTCCTGGCGCTGAATGGCAGCTTCGGGCTTGAAATTGCCGTTATCATCGCCCATCATGACCTTCCAGTTTGCCAGGGTGGTGACAGCAGTCGCATAGTCGTCGTCGATGTCTTTCGCGTCTTTGTACGCCGCAGACGCAGGTAAGACAAGAGCGCCGACTACCATGACTACCGCCAAGACCAGGCACAGGGTCTTCTTCAGAGTCTTCATGTAGTGTTTCCTCCTTAATAAAAATTGTTGATGAGTTTTTCGTCCGTTACATGAACCGGACATTTGTTTATGTAAACGCCGGACCGTGGCCGGTCGGCCTTTTACATCGTCGTCGCCCGGAGGCGATGATTTTTGCCCTTGAACACCCTTTAGACGGGGCGCGTTTCGCGTTTGTTCCGCATTTCCCTGAGAAAACTTCGTGAAAAGATTTCCCAAAGGAGGAGTACGGCGAAGGAACAAGGTTGGGCGGTTCCAAGCTCCTCCGCCGTACACTTACATAATGAAGACTGTCACCATTCGGCTGACGCCTCCTGGCTCCAATCGACCCTGTCGCGGAGTGAACGCTGTCCGGGGAGACGGGAATACGCATAGACCTCCCACGGATTTAACGTCATTTTAGCACATAGCGCGGCCAATGTCAACATTTTTGAAGAAATTGGACACCGCAAAAAATGGCCGGTGAGAAAACCCCAAAACCCTTGCGCCGCAAGGGTTTCAAGACTTTTTACGATAGATGTTACGGAAATATTAAAAACTATTTTTTTGAATTTTTCTCCAAAAAGCTAATTACTTTCCCGATTTTTCGGCTTTTCCCTCCGGCCCGGAGGCCGCCGGGATCGGGCCGCCGCCGTCCGGCGGATTTTGCCCTGTATGGCCGGGATTTTCCGCTTTTGGGAAAAAGGAGAGCGCGCCGGGGCGCGCGGGGTATACATTTATAAATGTATAATTCCCCCGCCCTGCCCCGCTCGGGGGGCCTATCTGTCTAAACGTTTACATAAAGTCGGGTTTACATAATGCAGCCTGTTTACATAAGTCCGAAAGTTTACATAAGTTTATACTGTGATAATAGCACAAGGCGGCGGGGATTTCAAGGGTTTTTTCAGGATTTTTCGGGGAAATTTGGATTTTTTTCATAATAGCCCCGCTCCATCAGCTCCTCCTTCATGCCGCGGCCGGCGTTGATGACCAGGAGCTTGACGCACTCGATGACGGCGCGGCGGGTACCCTCGTCCATGTCCCCCACGGAGTGGACGATGCTGAGGATAGTGCCGCCCAGGTTCTCACGCATCTGGTGGAGGGTGTGGGCGTTGGTGTCCTCCATGATCTTGTAGATGGTGTCGGCAAACAGCTCGAACTGCTCCGGGGTCATTGCGGCGATCCAGCCCTTGAGGGCGGAGTCCACGAATTTACTGCCGCCGGTGACGGTGCCGAGCTTGGCGAACCGGGGGCCGCGGATCTCCCAGGAGCACATATCGTGCTGGTGGAGGCCGTTTTCCGCGCTGTGTACCACGGCGGAGGTGTCGTCCCGGCCCAGGAGCATACCCACCACGGAGAATTGCGGGATAAAGGTGTGAACGCGGCCGCAGATGGCGCGGTAGCCGGGGCTTTCCAGAATGTTGTCGAAGAAGCCGGGGCCGTCGTAGTTGTAAATAGCATCCAGGCGGGCCTGGACGGCCTCGCCGCAGAAGGCCCCGGCGTAGACGGCGAAGTTGCCGCCCTTGGAGTGGCCGCAGAACAGCAAGCGCCCGTTTACCCGCTCCGCCACCGCCCGGGCGTATGCCGCCGCCGTCTTTTGGCCGGGGATCGGGCAGAGGTAGGACATATTCAGATCCTCCTTCCACCCCACGATAGTGTTGTCCGTGCCGCGAAAGGCCAGCAGGTAGACCTCCGGCGACAGCTTCACGGTGATGGCGGAGAATTGGGTTTGAAGCTCGTGGTCGAAGCGGTTGAAATACCATCCGGCCTCCAGCTCCCCGAAACGGCGGCTGGTCCCCAGGGCGGCCATCAGCTCCCGGTCGCGGAGCTTCCAGCGCCCGTCCCGGTCCAGGCGCGCGTCGGTGAGGGACTGCTCCGCCAGGGCGCGGATCGTAACAAGGCCGTCGGTGGGGGGCGTTTGGAAATATTCAAACGGTATGTAGGCGAAGCGGGCCAGCACCGCCCCGTCGGCCTCGTTGAAGCCGTCGGCGGTCAGGGGCAGATCGCCGCGCCAGGCTATGTAGTCGAGCATATTCAGAATGTTTTCCATACCCGCGCCTCCCGGTCGATTTTATTGCATAGTACCACTTTTCAGATAAAATGGCAAGCAAAAGGACACGCGCAAGCGTGTCCTTTTGCGGATTTTATTTTTCTCAGCCCTTGATGGCGGCCTGAGCGGCGGCCAGACGGGCGATGGGGACACGGAAGGGGGAGCAGCTGACGTAATCGAGGCCGATCTGGTGGCAGAACTCCACGCTGGAGGGGTCGCCGCCATGCTCGCCGCAGATGCCCACATGGAGCTTGGGATTCACGGGACGGCCCAGCTCGATGGCCATCTTCATGAGCTTGCCCACGCCCACCTGATCCAGCTTGGCGAACGGGTCGCTCTCGAAGATCTTGGCGTCGTAGTAAGCGCCCAGGAACTTACCGGCGTCGTCACGGCTGAAGCCGTAGGTCATCTGGGTGAGGTCGTTGGTGCCGAAGCAGAAGAAGTCGGCTTCCTTGGCGATGTCGTCGGCGGTGAGGGCGGCGCGGGGGATCTCGATCATGGTACCCACCTGATACTTGAGCTCCACACCGGCCTTGGCGATCTCCTCGTCGGCGGTCTTAACCACGAAGTCCTTGACGTACTTAAGCTCCTTGACCTCGCCCACCAGCGGGATCATGATCTCAGGCTCCACGTTCCAGTCGGGGTGCTTGGCCTGGACGTTGATGGCGGCGCGAATGACCGCGCGGGTCTGCATGACGGCGATCTCGGGGTAGGTGACGGCCAGACGGCAGCCACGGTGGCCCATCATGGGGTTGAACTCGTGGAGGGAGGCGATGAGGGCCTTGATGGTCTCGACGCTCTTGCCCTGGGCCTTGGCCAGAATCTCGATGTCGGCCTCCTCGGTGGGGACGAACTCGTGGAGAGGAGGATCCAAGAACCTGATGCAGACGGGGGTACCCTCCAGGGCCTCGTAAAGCCCCTCGAAGTCGGCCTGCTGCATGGGCAGGATCTTGGCCAGGGCGGCCTCGCGCTCGGCCACGGTCTCGGAGCAGATCATCTCACGGAAGGCGTCGATGCGCCCGTCGCCGAAGAACATATGCTCGGTACGGCAAAGGCCAATGCCCTCCGCGCCCAGCTCGCGGGCCTTCTTGGCGTCGGCGGGGGTGTCGGCGTTGGTGCGGACCTTGAGCTTGCGGTACTTGTCGGCCCAGCCCATGATCCGTCCGAAGTAGCCGGAGATGGTGGCGTCCACGGTGGGGATCAGCCCGTCGTAGATGTTGCCGGTGGAGCCGTCGATGGAGATGCAGTCGCCCTCGTGATAGGTCTTGCCGGCCAGGGTGAACTTCTTATTGGCCTCGTCCATGTTGATCTCGCCGCAGCCGGAGACGCAGCACTTGCCCATGCCGCGGGCCACAACGGCCGCGTGGGAGGTCATGCCGCCGCGCACGGTGAGGATACCCTGGGCGGCCTTCATGCCCTCGATGTCCTCGGGGGAGGTCTCCAGGCGGACCAGGACGACCTTCTCGCCGCGGGACTTCCACTCCTTGGCGTCCTCGGCGGTAAAGACCACCTTGCCGCAGGCGGCGCCGGGGCTGGCGCCCAGACCCCGGCCAATGGCCTCGGCCTTCTTCAAGGCGGCGGGGTCAAACTGGGGATGGAGCAGGGTGTCCAGGTTGCGGGGGTCGATCATGGACACGGCCTTCTTCTCGTCGATCATGCCCTCGTCCACCAGGTCGCAGGCGATCTTCAGGGCGGCGGGGGCGGTGCGCTTGCCGTTGCGGCACTGGAGCATATAGAGCTTGCCGTTCTCCACGGTGAACTCCATGTCCTGCATGTCGCGGTAATGCTCCTCAAGGATATTGCAGACCTTGACGAACTGCGCGTAAGCCTCGGGGAACTTCTCCTCCATCTGGGCGATGGGCATGGGGGTACGGACACCGGCCACCACGTCCTCGCCCTGGGCGTTGGTCAGGAACTCGCCCATGAGCTTCTTCTCGCCGGTGGCGGGGTCGCGGGTGAAGGCCACGCCGGTGCCGGAGTTGTCGTTCAGGTTGCCGAACACCATGGGCATCACGTTGACGGCGGTGCCCCAGGAGTAGGGGATGTCGTTGTCGCGGCGGTATACGTTGGCGCGGGGGTTGTCCCAGCTGCGGAACACCGCGCGGATGGCTTCATAAAGCTGTACCTGGGGATCGGAGGGGAAGTCCTGGCCCAGCTGCTTCTTGTACTCGGCCTTGAACTGGCTGGCCAGCTCCTTCAGGTCGGCGGCGGTAAGCTCCACGTCGAACTTCACGCCCTTGCGCTCCTTCATCTGGTCGATGAGCTGCTCGAAGTACTTCTTGCCCACCTCCATGACCACGTCGGAGAACATCTGGATGAAGCGGCGGTAGGAGTCATAGACGAACCGCTCGAACTTGGGGTCGGGGTTGCCGGCGATCATGGCGGCCACCACGTCGTCGTTGAGCCCCAGGTTCAGGATGGTGTCCATCATGCCGGGCATGGAGGCGCGGGCGCCGGAACGGACGGAGACCAGCAGGGGGTTCTTCAGGTCGCCGAACTTCTTGCCGTTCATCTCCTCCATCTTCTTGACGTACTGGTTGACCTCGGCCATGATCTCGTCGTTGATGGTGCGGCCGTCCTCATAGTACTGGGTGCAGGCCTCGGTGGTGATGGTGAAGCCCTGAGGTACAGGCAGTCCGATGTTGGTCATCTCGGCAAGGTTCGCGCCCTTGCCGCCCAGAAGCTCGCGCATATTGGCGTTGCCCTCTGAGAACAGGTAGACATACTTTTTTGCCATTTGTAGTATCCTTCCTCGTATAAAAATTTTTACTTTTTTACAGTCTTGGAAAAAGCCGAAAATATTATACCAATACCCCCGCGCTTTTTCAAGCTCTTTGCAGGAAAAAATTCAATAAAATTATCCCGATCCGGCGGCCCAAATCTGCGAAAAAAGCAAAAGCTCACCCCTCCCGGAAGATCCGCTCCCACTCCCCCAGGGACTGCTCCACGGTGCCGTCGGTGCGGATCGTCCGCAGGCCCGGTATCCCGGCCAGCTCCTCCGGGGCGAAGTCCTTCTCGTCGGCCAGGAACCGGCGGCACAGCTCCGCGTAATCGGGCTTTGCCTGCCGCTCCTCCCGATCCATGCACCGGCGGAGCCTCTGCCCGTCGGGGAGGGTCAGATAGACCACCCGCACCATGTCCCCGAAGGCCCTGATAAACGAATGGGCGCCCACCAGCGTGGTGATGACGATATAATCCCGCCCCTCCATGGGCGAAAACCGGCGGGTGAAATAGGTCCACAGGCCCTGGACGGTGTGGTACTCCCGCTTTTCGATGATCTGCCCCCGGCTCTCCAGCGCCGCCAGCTCCGCCTCCGTCACAAAGAAGTAGTCCTCCCCGTTGCGCTCCCCCTCCCGCATGGGACGGGTGGTGCAGGGAATGATAGGCGTCAGCGCGCCGCCGCAGCGCTCCAGCACGGCCTTGTAGAAGGTGTCCTTCCCGGCCCCGCTTTTTCCCACGATGCAAAAGATCCTGCTCATACCATCACCCCGTGAAGTTCAGTGTCACATGCCCGGCCTCAGCCGGGGCAAAAAACGGTGCCGCGGACATTGTACCACGGGGCCGCTTTCTTTGCAAGGGCGCTTTCCCGTGTGGATCGACCCCCTACGGTCTATAAACCACCTCGAATTCCTCACATACGACCTTCATATCGGGCGAAAATTCCAGCCCCGCCCGCTTCAGCTCTTCTGTAAAGAATTTTTCATGGGTCTCTCGCCAAGCCGCCAGGGATCTGTCCCCCTCCCCCTCCTTGAACGCGTGCTCCGCCGGCACCGCGTGGAACGGGATAACGCTCACCCGATTCGTACGGATCACGCAGACAGCCTGATCCTTCGCGTCCAGGATCACACTGTACTCCCCATCCGTAGGCAGGGGTTCCCGCTCCCATTCATACAGCGGATAGGCCGACGCTGTGGCCGTCTTCTCGCCGCTCAACACAAGTCGTGCCAGCCGATCCGCCTCCATTCCGAAGGCCCAGGCCGTATACATACCCCCGGCCGGATGCTTCTCCCGGACAAAGGCCTCCCAAAGCTGTTCCCCTGACATAATGCCCTCCGTCAAACGCGGATCGAAATGACGAACGTCCTGCCCGTTAAGGTGACGGGAGTCACCTTAAAAGCACCGGCCCGGTGAACCCCGGGCCGGAAAGATGAATTGGATATCCGATCAAAGTCCGAAATACCGGACGGCGTTCTTGTAGCTGATGCCCTCGACGATCTTCTTCAGGGAGGACTCGATGTTGGGATACTCCCCGTTCTCCACCCAGCCGCCGATGAGGTTGCACATGATGCGGCGGAAGTAGTCGTGGCGGGCATAGCTCAAAAAGCTTCTGGAGTCGGTGAGCATACCCACAAAGTTGCCCAGCAGGCCCAGATTGGCCAGGGAGCGCATCTGATCCTCCATGCCGGACTTGGTGTCGTTGAACCACCAGGCGGAGCCGTGCTGGATCTTGCCGGGTACCTCGTCGGACTGGAAACAGCCCAGAATGGTGCCGATCTGCTCGTTGTCGGCGGGATTCAGGCTGTAAAGAATGGTCTTGGGACACTCGTTCGTCTCGTCTAAGGCGGACAGCAGGTCGGCGATAGCGCCGCCGCAGGTGTTCTGGGCGATCATATCCACGCCGGTGTCCGGCCCCAGCTTCTTATAGACGCGGGTGTTGGCGTTGCGCTTGCAGCTGTAATGGAGCTGCATGGCGATGCCAAGCCTGTGATACTCGCGGCCTAAGTGCATGAGAATGGCGGTCTGATACTTCTCCGCCTCCTCGACGGTGATCTCCTCCCCCGCCATGACCTTCTTGTAGATCTCATTGACGCACTTGGGACAGCCGGGACGGTAGGGGATATAATCCAAACCGTGGTCGCTGGCGCGGCAGCCAAGCTTGGCGAAGAACTCCAGCCGCTCGGTCAGGGCGGTGCAGACGTCCTCCACGGTGTCAAGGCTCTCCTTGCCCACGCTCTTGGCAAGCTTTGCGATGTACTCGGCAAAGCCGGGCTTATTGATGTTGATGGCCTTGTCCGGGCGGTAGGAGGGGGCCACCTTCACCTTGATGGTGGGGTCGGCGGCGATCTTCTCATGCCACTCCAGGGAGTCGATGGGGTCGTCGGTGGTGCCGATGAAGGCCACGTTGGCCCGCTCGATGATGCCCCGGACGGTGAGGGAGGGGTCGTTCTGGAGCTTGTCGTTGACAAAATCCCAGCACTCTTTCGCGTTCTCCACGGTCAGGGGCTTATTGTAGCCGAAGAACTGCCTGAGCTCTAAGTTGCACCAGTGGTACATGGGGTTGCCGATGGCCATCTCCAGGCTCTCCACGAACTTCAAAAACCGCTCGTAGCCGGGCTTGTGGCCGGTGATGTACTCCTCCGGCACGCCGTTGGAGCGCATGACACGCCACTTGTAGTGGTCGCCGAAGTAGGTGCCGTCGGGGTTCTCGCCGCCCAGCCAGACCTCAACGATGTCGTTGAAGCGGCGGTTCTCATAGATCTCCCGGGGGGAGATGTGGCAGTGGTAGTCCACCAGGGGCTGATGCTCGGCGTAGTCGTGGAACAGGTGCTTTGCGGTCTCGGTCTCCAGAAGAAAATCCTTATCCATAAATGCTTTCATATGAATCACTCCTCTTTAAAATATGCGCCCGTCCCGTTGGGGTCCCCGGCGGGCTGTGCCCGCTGGGGAGAGGAGAAACGATGCCGGCGCCTGAGCCCGACCAACGGGGAGGGCGCGGCAAAGCGGCATCAGTGACGACGAGGACGGACGCGCCGCTTGTTTACCGCTTGATGTCGTAATTCATGTTCATCAGGTTCCTGATGGACTCCACATCGTCGGTGATGTTGCCGTCGCCGTGAATGGTGTGCTTGATGACGGAGCTGGCCACGGCGAAATTGATCATATCCATGGGCTTGTAGTTGTTCATCATGGCGTAGATGAGGCCGCTGGCAAAGGCGTCGCCGCCGCCCACACGGTCTAAGATGTTGAAGGTGAACAGCTTCGACTCAAAGGTGTGTCCCTGATACCACATATAGGCCATCAGGCTGTTCTCCGAGCCGGAGTGGGCGTAGCGCACATGGCGGGCGATGCACTTGATGTTGGGATACGCCGCCACAAAGGCCTGGTTGATCTCGTCCTGCTCCTCCCAACTGGGCTGGCGGGAGATGCCGTCCTTCACGTCCCCCTTCTTGGGGTTGGCGGGATCCTTCCAGATGTGGTACGGCTCCACGCCGAACAGCACGTCCACATAGGGCAGACACTTGGTGCAGTAGTCCCTGGCCTCCTCCCAGGTCCACAGGAGCGAGCGGAAGTTGCCGTCAAAGCTTACGGTCATGCCCTTCTCCTTGGCCGCCTGCATCAGCTTCAGAATGAAGTCACCGCAGGAGGCGGACAGGGCCGGGGTGATGCCGGAGAGGTGCAGCCAGTCAAAGCCGTCCAGCAGATAGTTCACGTCCACCTTGGAGAAGTCGAACTCCGAAATGGCGGAGTGCTTGCGGTCATAGGTGACCTTGCTGGGCCGGATCCCGTAGCCGGTCTCCAGGTAATACGTCCCCAGCCGGTGGGTGGGGGTCTCCTCGGGGGTGGACAGGATCACCGGGGTGCAGTGGACGTCGTTGGAGCGGAGCATTCTGACGGCGCTCTTCCCCAGGGAGTTGTTGGGTACCACGGAAAAGAAGGTGCTGTCCACGCCAAGGTTGGCAAGCGCCAGGGCGATATTGGCCTCGGAGCCGCCGTAGCTGGCCTCAAACTCGTTGGCGGCCCTGATCTTTTCATAGTTCGGGGGGGTGAGCCGGAGCATGATCTCGCCAAAGGTGATAAATTTCTGTCCGACACGGGCGCCCTTCGTCAAGGGGTTGGAATGCTCCATCTCAGTCCCTCCTTACCGCTGGACGCGGCCGGAGGCGTCGCCGCCCGCCAGCTTCTCCACCTCGGGGACGGTGGCAAAGTTGTAGTCGCCCTCGATGGAGTGCTTCAGCGCGGAGGCCGCCACGGCGAATTCCACGGCGCTCTGGGTGTTGTGGCCGGTGAGCAGGGCGTAGATCAGCCCGCCGCCGAAGGAGTCGCCGCCGCCGATGCGGTCGATGATGTGCAGGTGATAGAGCTTGGAGAAGCAGTACTCGTTGGCCTTCACGTCGTAGAGCATGGCGCTCCAGTCGTTGTCGAAGGCGGACTTGGACTCCCGCAGGGTGATAGCCACCTTCTCAAAGCCGAACTTGTCCGCCAGCTGACGGGCCACGGACTTGTAGCCCTCTTTGTTCAGGGTACCGGCGGTGATGTCGGTGGCCTCGGCCTCGATGCCGAACACGTCCTTGGCGTCCTCCTCGTTGGAGATGCACACGTCAACGTACTTGCAAAGCTCGGTCATGGCGGCGCGGGCCTGGTCGCGGGTCCACAGCTTGCCGCGGTAATTGAGGTCGCAGGAGATCTTCACGCCGCGCTCCTTGGCCACCTTGCAGGCCTGGAGGCAGGCGGCCACCATGTTGGGGCCCAGGGCCGGGGTGATGCCGGTGAAGTGGAACCAGTCGGCGCCCTCGAAGATGTCGTCCCAGTCGAACTCGCTGGGGTCGGCCTCCTGAATGGCGGAATGGGCGCGGTCATAGATGCACACGCTGGGCCGCTGGGAGGCGCCCTTCTCGTTGAAGTAGATGCCCACGCGGTCGCCGCCGCGGACGATCTTGCTGGTGTTGACGCCGTAACGGCGCAGGCTGTTCACAGCCGCCTGGCCGATGGCGTGGGCGGGGAGCTTGGTGACGAACACGGCCTCAGCGCCGTAGTTGGCCAGGGACACGGCCACGTTGGCCTCGCCGCCGCCGAAGGTGAACTCCAGGTGGTCGGCCTGGACAAAACGCTCGTAGTTATAGGGCTGAAGGCGGATCATAAGCTCGCCGAAGGTGACAACTTTCATAAAATATAAATCTCCTTTTTAAATATAGCGTCGCGGATTTCGCGTTTTTAAATGTGCCGCGGACTTCGCCGCCGCGGCGGCAAATCTCTCTTTGACATTGAAAGAGCGTCAGCCCTTTCAAGCCAGTCACTTCTTCATGACGTGGATGGCGAAGCCGCCCACCTCTTCCTTCAGGTAGACGTTCTTGGCCTGGCCCTTGTCGTTGTAGGAGATGGAGCTTTCGTCAAACTCCACGCCCTGGCGGCCCAGGTGATACATGGCGCGGTCCACGCTGTTGGTGCCGATGGCGATGTGGCCGTTCTTGCCGCGTCCGGGCTTCTTCATGCACTCCACCACGGTGCCGGCGAAGTCGGAGCTGTTGCCCGCCTTGTAGGCGAAGCCGAAGAGGGCCTCGAACCGCTTGGCGGTGGCGGCGGCCTCGTCGGGATCGGCGCAGTTGATGCCCACGTGCATGATCTGCAGGCCCAGCATGGTCTTGACCGCCTCCTTGCAGATGGCGGTGATCTCGTCCCAGCACTCGTTCTCGATGAGCTCCGGCTTCACCATCCAGGTGCCGCCGCAGGCCACGATCTGGTCGAAGGACAGGTAGTCCATCAGGTTCTTGGTGTTGACGCCGCCGGTGGGCATCCACTTGAGCTTCTTGTAGGGGCCGGCCAGAGCCTTGATCTTGGCGATGCCGCCGTTCTGCTCGGCGGGGAAGAACTTCACCACGTCAAGCCCCAGGGCCATAGCCTGCTCCATCTCGCCGCCGGTGGCGGTGCCGGGGAGCATCAGAGCGCCTTTGGAGAGGCCGTATTTCACCATTTCCGGGTTGAAGCCGGGGCTGACGATGAACTTGCTGCCCGCGTCCAGGGCCCGGTCCAGCTGATCCGGGGTGAGGACGGTGCCGGCGCCAACCAGCATCTCAGGCACCTCGGCGGTGATGGCCCGCATGGCGTCCTCGGCGGCGGCGGTGCGGAAGGTCACCTCGGCGGTGGGAAGTCCGCCGGCAACCAGCGCCTTAGCCAAGGGTACGGCCTTGGAGGCGTCGTTGATGGCGACCACGGGGACGATGCCGATGTTGGAAATGGTTTTCAAAATCTCATTCATGGTTGGTTCCCTCCTGTATGTATTGATTTTTCAGTCAACCCGGCCCGGTGACGGGCCGAAATTTTCTACTATCCATTATAGTGTATTTTGGCGGTAAGTCAAGCCAAAAGGCATGGATTTTCCGTCAGAAAAGCTAAAAGCAACGGATAAGGGGCGCTTTTCACCGGGGCAATCCCAAAGGGCGGCCCGGGTTTTCCGCGTCCTTACAGCACCACGCCGTCCTTGAAGATGGAGATCTCCCGGAAGCCCTTCTTCTCGGCCCAGGTCTGCTTGCCGGAGGCCACCTCCAGCACCAGCTCCATCAGGTCGTGGGCGGCCTCGTCGATGGTGCGGGTGCCGTCGGCCACCACACCGGCGTTGAAGTCGATCCAGGTGGATTTCTTCGTAGCCAGGGGCGTGTTGGTAGCCAGCTTCATGGTGGGGGCGGGGGCGCCGAAGGGGGTGCCGCGGCCGGTGGTGAACAGGATAAGGTGCGCTCCGGCGGCCGTCAGGGCCGTGGCGGACACCAGGTCGTTGCCGGGGCCGTAGAGCATATTGAGGCCCTTTGTGGTGACAGGCTCGCCGTAGCCGATAACGTCCATGATGGGGGCGGAACCGCCCTTCTGGACGCACCCGCAGGACTTATCCTCCAGGGTGGTGATGCCGCCCTGCTTGTTGCCGGGGCTGGGGTTGTCGTACACCACCTCGTTGTGGCGGATAAAGTAGTCCTTGAAGCCGTTGATCATGTTGACGGCCTTGTGGAACACCTCCTCGTTGACGCACCGATCCAGCAAGAAGCCCTCCGCGCCGAACATCTCCGGCACCTCGGTGAGTACGGTGGAGCCGCCCATAGCGCCCAGAAGGTCGGAAAACCGGCCCACGGTGGGGTTGGCGGTGATGCCGGAGAGGCCGTCGGAGCCGCCGCACTTCATGCCCACCACCAGGTCGCTGGCGGGAATAGGTTCCCGCTTGAACTGTCCGGCGTAAGCGGCCAGCTCCTCCAAGATGGGCCGCGCGGCCTCCAGCTCGTCGTCCACCTCCTGGCAGGTGAGGAACTTTACCCGGTCGGGGTCGTAGTCCCCCAGCTCCTGTAAAAACTGCTCGTGGGTCAGGTTCTCACAGCCCAGACTCAGCACCAGCACCGCCCCGGCGTTGGGGTGGCGGGTGAGGGCGGCCAGGAGCTTGCGCGTCTGGGCGTGGTCATGGCCGGTCTGGGAGCAGCCGAAGGGGTGGGTGAAGGTGTAAAGCCCGTCCACGGTGCCGGTGACCAGATCCTGATTCTCCCGCACCAGGGCCTTGGCCACGTCGTTGACACAGCCCACGGTGGGAATGATCCAGATCTCGTTGCGGATGGCGGCCCTGCCGTCCTTGCGGCGGTAGCCCATGAAGGTGGGGGCCTCCAGCTTTTCCGGGAAGTGGACGTTGGGGTTGTAGGTGTATTCCAGCTCCCCCTCCAGGTTCGTGCGCATATTGTGGGTGTGGATCCACGCGCCCACGCCCACGTCTTCCGTGGCGTGGCCGATGGAGAAGCCGTATTTGATGACCTGATCGCCCGCGGACAGGGCCTTCAGGGTCATTTTATGGCCCTGGGGGATATCCATGGCGGCGGTGACGGTATACCCGTCGCCCTCAAAAACGGTGCCTTTGGCAATGGGGTGGAGGGCCACCACCACGTTGTCCCTGGGGTTTATGTGGATAAAATCAGTCATGGCGTTCCCTCACTTCACGGCGTCGGCGTAGACGGCCAGAGCGCCCTCCCGGCGGAGCTTTCCAAGCAGCTCCACCACGGCCTTTTCAAAGCCGGGGACGGCGGTGAGATCCTGGCCCCACATCTGCTGGTTGGTCATGACGGCGTGGACAAGCTCCGCGTCGGAGTCGTCCCTGTGATCCCAGTAGAACTCCAGCGCCCAGCGGTCGTCGGAGCAGACGTAGATGTTGCCCTTGGGGCGCTTGCACACAAGGCCCTTGTCGGTAAGCTCCTGGATATCGGTGGAGTAGAAGGCGATATAGGCCGCGAAGCTGGCGGTGAGGCAGGGGGGGAGCTGGCCCTTCAGCTCCACATACTCCAGGAAGCTGGGCATATTGCGGGCGCGCCACTTGGAGGTGGAGTTAAGGCTGATGCTCATAAGCTCATGGTTGACAAAGGGGTTGTTGAACCGGTCCTGCACGGCGGCGGCAAAGTTCGTAAGATCCTTCTTGTCCAAGGGCAGGGTGGGGATCACCTCGTCATAGAGCATCTTGTTCATGAAGCCGCGGACGGTGTCGTTCTCCATGCAGTCCCGGACGATGTCGAAGCCCGCCAGGTACGCGCCCAGCACAAAGCCGGTGTGGGCGCCGTTGAGGATACGCACCTTGCGCTTTTTGTAGGGGGTCACGTCGGGGACGACGGGGCAGTTGAGACCGGCGGCCTTGAAGGGCAGCTTCTCCTCCAGCCACTGGGGGCCCTCGATGTTCCACACGCCAAAGACCTCGCCCACGTCGATAAGCTCGTCGTGGTAGCCGTTCGCCTCCTCCAGCTTTGCCACCTCGGCGGCGTCGCGGATGCGGCCCGGAACGATGCGGTCAACGAGGGTGGAGCAGAAGGTGCAGTCACGGTTCACATAGGCCCTGAAGCCGTCGTCCAAGCCCCACTGGTCGATGTACTGGTTGACGCACTTTAAAAGCTCCTTGCCGTTGTTGTCGATGAGCTCGCAGGAGAGGATCACAAGGCCGCCCTTCCCCGCCTTGTAGCGGGCGAAAAGCACCTGGGTCAGCTTGCCGGGGAAGGAGGAGCAGGGCGCGTCGGAGATCTGGCAGGCGGGATCGTAGACGATGCCGGCCTCGGTGGTGTTGGAGACGACGTACTCCAGATCGTCGCTGACGGCCAGGGCCATCATGGCGTCAAAGCCCTCTTTTTCATAGGGGTTCAGGCACCGGGACACAGAGGAGATCACCCGCTTGCGGTCGATCTTCTCCCCGTTTTCGTTGCCCCGGAGATAGAGGGTGTAGAGTCCCTCCTGGGCGTTGATGAGCTTCGTCAGGCCCATGGCGATGGGCTGAATGAGGACGCACTTGCCGTTCCAGCCCACCTTCTCGTTGGAGACGTCGAACCAGTAGTTGACAAATGCCCTGAGGAAGTTGCCTTCGCCGAACTGCATGACCTTTTCGGGGGCGTCCTTGAGTATGTAGCCCGTGTAGCCGGTTTTTTGCAGGGTGTCGTAAGTTAAGAGTTCCATTTTGCCGCTCCTCCTGAATGTAGTTTTTTATGGTGTTTGCCCAACTGGGGACAATATGCTATTCTCAATTATAGCAGAACTGAACAAACATTTCCATATATTTTTTCAATTTCTTATAAAATATTATATCAACAGTGTTTTCACATGTAATATCGTATTTTGTGGGAAAACATTGCGAAAGTTGCGGCGTTTTTCATTGACAATTGTACGCCGTCGAATTATGATTGTCTTAGGAAGCTATGGCTCCCCCAAAAAGGGAAAAGTCTAATGGTGTGAAGTCAAGAATGCAATAAGAGAAAATTTGCGAAAGAAGTACCCCAAAAGATTAGTAACCA
>CANPWM010000039.1 GCA_947584295.1 uncultured Oscillospiraceae bacterium
CCCCCTATGGATCGCTCCATAGGAGGCGCGAAAGCGCGGTTCCACTCCCGTTTATTCCTTGGCCGGTCTCTCGCCGGTCTCCGCCTTAACGCGGCGTCACGGAGGGCCATTTCCTGCCCTCCCGCTCCCGGGCGCACTTCGCGGCAGCTTCACCGGGCGCGCTTCCAGCCTGCGCGCGCCCTCTCTGGGGCTTCCCCGCCGTTACTCTTCCCGTTCATCGCGGCAATATATTGTATGACAGTTTAGCAGATTGCGCGCCGTCCGTCAAGAGGTTTTTTGCCGCGCGCAAAACGCGGATCCCGTCCGTGAGCCGCCGGTCCGCCTTATATCTTCCCCTGCACCAGCACGGAGCCGTTTTTAGCGAAATACTCAACGCCGGAGACGACGGTGGTGACCAGTATGACGATCCACATCAGGGTGTTGACGGTGAAGGAGCCGACGATGGCGATATCCGCCACTTGCGGCACCATCATGACGCACAGGCCCACCATGGTGCAGGCGGTCTTGATCTTGCCGCTCCAACCGGCGGCCATGACGGTGCCGTGGGAGGCCGCCACCATCCGAAGGCCGGAAACGGCCAGCTCACGGGCGATGACCACCATGCAGACCCAGGAGGGCATTGTCCCCTGCTCCACGAAGATCACCATGGCGGAGATCACCAGCAGCTTGTCCGCCAGGGGATCCATGAACTTGCCGAAGTCGGTAACCAGGCCCCTGGCACGGGCTATCTTGCCGTCCACGAAGTCGGTGAGGGAGGCCGCGATGAAGATGGCCAGGGCCACCCAGCGGTTCCACAGCAGAAGCACCGCCATGAACACGGGCACCAGGATCATGCGCAGTACCGTAAGCTTGTTGGGAAGATTCATTTTTTTCATCTTTTTACGCTCCTTTACACTCTCTCGCCGGCCAGATCGCCGTCCAGACTGCCCCGGATAACGACGTCGTAAAATTCCCCGGCGGCGCACTCGTCCCGGCTTCCGAAATAGATGTAGCCGTCCACGTCGGGGCTTTCGGCGAAGCTGCGGCCCGCGTAGAGGCCGGTGTCCTCGTCAAAGCCCTCGCACAGCACCCGCACGGTAGTCCCCACCCGGGAACGGTCAAAGTCCTCCATGACGCCCGCCTGAAGCTCCCGGACGATCTCGGCGCGCCGGGCGGCCTCCTCCGCGTCCACATGGGGCATATCATAGGCGGGGGTTCCCTCCTCCGGGGAGAAGGGGAACACGCCGGCCCGCTCGATGCGGGCCTCCCGCAGAAAAGCGCACAGCTCCTCAAATTCCGCCTCCCCCTCGCCGGGAAGGCCGGTGATGAGGCTGGTGCGGAGTACCACGCCGGGGATACGCGCCCGGAGCCTGGGGAACAGGGCGCGGATATCGTCGCCGGATCCCCGGCGGCGCATATCCTTCAAAATTTTGTTGTTGATGTGCTGTATGGGGATATCCAAATATTTCAGCACCTTGGGTTCCGAGGCGATGACGTCGATCAGCTCGTCGTCCACCGCGTCGGGGTAGAGGTAGTGGAGGCGTATCCACGCCAGGCCCTCGATCCTGGCCAGCTCCCGGACAAGCTCCGCCAGGGCGCGGCGGCGGTAGAGATCCACGCCGTACATGGTGGGATCCTGGGCCACGACGATAAGCTCCCTGATCCCCGTTTCCGCCAGGGCCCGGGCCTCGGAGAGAATGTTCTCCATGGGCCGGGAGCGGTATTTGCCCCGGACGGAGGGGATCACGCAGTAGGCGCAGTTGTTGGAGCAGCCCTCGGCGATCTTGATGTAGGCCCAGCCCGGGCCGGTGGAGACGACGCGGCCCGCCTCGTCCAAGGGGGCGTTGATGTCGCCGTAATATTGGGGCTTCTGACCGGCCCCGGCGTTGGGGGCGGCCTTTTGTATGGCGGATACGATCTGGCTGACGCCGCCGGTACCCAGAAGGGCGTCGATCTCCGGCATCTCGGTGAGAAGCTCCTCCTGATACCGCTGGGCCAAACAGCCGGTGACGATGAGTTTTTGAAGCTTTCCGGCCTTTTTCAGCTCCCCCATGGCCAGGATATTCTCGATGGCCTCGGATTTGGCGCTCTCGATGAAGGCGCAGGTGTTGACGACGGCCACATCGGCCTCCTCCGGGTCCCCGGTCAGCGCAAAGCCGGCCTCGTCCAGCAGGGAGAGCATCTGCTCGGAGTCGATCAGATTTTTGGCACAGCCAAGGGAGATAAGGCAAACCTTAGTCATTCGTATCCTCCGAAATGTCGTAAAATTCGTATCGCTGAAGGGCGCTCTTGATCTCGCCCCAGGAAAAGCCCCGGCGCGCCAGCATATCCGTCAGGCGCTTCAGCTCCTTCCGATCCGGCTCCGCGCCATGCAGGCGGCGTTCAAGGAGGGCGTCGATGGTTTCCGCGTCCTCCGGAAGCTCCGCCAGGGCGTCGGCCCAAAGCTCCTTGGGGACGCCGCGCCGGTACAGCTCCTGCCGCACACGCCCGGGGCCGTAGCCCTTCTGGGCGTAGTGCCGGGTGAGGCTGGCGGCGTAGCGGGCATCGTCCAGATACCCCACGCTCTCCAGATAGTCCGCGGCGGCCTCAGCGTCCTCGCCGCTCTCGCCCTTCTCCCGGAGCTTGTCCGTCAGCTCCTTCCGGGACATGGGGCGCGTCCCCAAAAGGCGCAAGGCGTGGGCGCGGGCGTTCATGCCGGAGGCGGCGGCCCGCAGGCCGGAAAACTCCTCCTCCGTCAGTACCCGCCCGGTGAACAGAGACCAGTCGGCGATCAGCGCCAGGGGGATCTGGAGCTCCTCGCCGACGTCGAATTGGGCGTACCAGCGATCCTTCACGTGCTGGGACTGGGTGAGCTTTATGACGGTGCGCATCAGCCCTCGAAGTCCTCGGCGGAGACGTCCACGGCCCTGCCGGCGGCACGGGCGGCCACCTGGGCCTGGGGGGACAGGAGCTTGAAGGCGTTGGCCCTGATCTGCTCCTCCAGCCTGTCCGCCTCGGCGGGGTTGTCGATGAGGTACTGGCGCATACCGTCCTTGCCCTGGATACGGGCGTCGCCGTAGGTGAACCAGGCCCCGCCCTTTTCGATGAGCTCCAGCTTCACGCCCAGATCCACCAGCTCCCCGTAGCGGCTGATGCCCTCGCCGTACATGATGTCGAACTCGGCCTCCCGGAAGGGGGGTGCCACCTTGTTCTTGACGATCTTGGCGCGGGTGCGGTTGCCCACCACCTCGGAGCCGTTTTTCAGCGTCTCGATCCGGCGCATATCTATGCGCACGGAGGCGAAATATTTCAGTGCGCGGCCGCCGGGGGTGGTCTCGGGGTTGCCGTACATGACGCCGATCTTCTCACGGAGCTGGTTGATGAAGATGACTACGCAGTTGGTCTTGGAGATGACGCCGGCCAGCTTGCGGAGGGCCTGGCTCATGAGCCGCGCCACCACGCCCACGCTGGAGTCGCCCATCTCGCCCTCGATCTCGGTGCGAGGCACCAGGGCGGCCACGGAGTCCACCACCACCACGTCCACCGCGCCGGAGCGGACCAGCGTCTCGGTGATGGCCAGGGCGTCCTCGCCGGTGTCCGGCTGGGAGATCAGGAGATTTTCGATGTTGACGCCCAAGGCCCGGGCGTAGGCGGGCTCCAGGGCGTGCTCCACGTCGATATAGGCGGCCTCGCCGCCCCGCTTCTGGGCCTGGGCCACGATGTGCAGGGCCAGGGTGGTCTTGCCGCAGGATTCGGGGCCGTAGATCTCGATGATGCGCCCCTTGGGGACGCCGCCGATGCCCAGGGCGAAATCCAGCGCCAAGGAACCGGTGGGCAGGGCCTCCACGTTGACCTGAAGCCCCTGGCCCAGACGCATGATGGAACCCTTGCCGTAGCTCTTTTCTATCTGGGAAATGGCTGTCTCCAGCGCTTTTTTCTTTGCCTCGTTATCCGACGGGATCTCCAGCGGGGTAGGCGCGGCTTTCCTGGTTGCCATAGATGTTTCCTCCTGTATTTTTATTGGGATATGCCGTTCGCGGTGTATCGGATCGCCGTTGGCGGCTCGTTTCCTTAATCGTGTATGCGCTGTATATCCTTATCTGTATCGTCTGCCGCTTATGTATCGGCCTCCGCCAGCGCGCCGGCCACCACGCGGGGAGTACCCGCCATATCCGGGTGGCTGGCCACGCGGCCAAAGCCGTTTTCCGTAAGCAGATCCATGATGGCGGCGCTCTGGCCCTCGCCGCACTCGAACATGATGATGCCGGTGGGCTTTAAAATGGCCTTCCAGTTGGGAATGATGGCCCGGTAGAATTGGAGGCCGTCGGCGCCCCCGTCCAGCGCCGTCCGGGGTTCATGGTCCTTCACGCCCCGATCCAGCGTGGCGATCTCGGCGGTGGGGACGTAGGGCGGGTTGCAAACGATCAGGTCGTATTTCCCCAGCAGGACCGGGGGATTTTTCATCGCGTCCGCCTCGATGCAGGTGGTGTTCCGGGAGACGCCGTTGCGCAGGACGTTGCTCCGGGCCACCCGCAGGGCGGCCATGGAGTTGTCCACCAGCACCACCCGGCAGCTCTGCACCGTCTTGGCGACGGTGATGCCGATACAGCCGGTGCCGCAGCACAGATCCAGCACCCGCATCCCGTCGGCCACCTTCCGCTGGAGGAACTTGACGGCCAGCTCCGCCAACAGCTCCGTGTCGGCGCGGGGGATCAGCACCTGGGGATCCACGTTGAAGGGCAGGCCCATGAACTCCCACTCCCCCAGCACATAGGCGATGGGTTCGCCGTCCACACGCCGTCTGGCCATGTCGTTGACCTTTCTCTCCAGGTCGTCAAAGGCGTAGAGCTTCATATCCCGCAGAAGCTCCTCCTTTGTCTTGCCGGCGGCGGCGCAGATGATGAGCCGGGCCTCCATGTTGTAGTCCTCCACCCCCGCCGCCTTCAGCGTCCGGCGCAGGTCGAGGTACATATCGTTATATGTCTTTATAGTGATCCCTCCCCTTGATCCAGGGCTTTTTGAGCCGCCCCTCCGGCCGCCCGGAACGCGGCCTTGGCGGCCTTACCACTTATCCGTGCCTTCCTCGGCGGGAATGACCTCTTTCATGGCGGCGATGGCCACCTCCAGCATACTGTCGTCCGGCTCCGCCGTGGTCACCAGCTGCAGGGCCTTGCCGGGGGCGGAGAGGATGGCGGTCAGCACATTGTCGTGGCGGCCGGCGTATTTGATGAGCTCATAGCTGATGCCCACGATGACGGGCAGGAGCGCCAGCCGCAGAAGAAGCCTCAGCCACACCGTGGACCAGCTGACGACGCTGGTGACCAGGATGCTGACGATCATGACGATGAAGAGGAAGCTGGTGCCGCACCGGGGGTGGAGGCGGGACTGGACGCGGGCGTTCTCCACCGTCAGATCAAGGCCCTTTTCGTAGCAGAAGATGGTCTTATGCTCGGCCCCGTGGTACATCCAGACGCGTTTGATCTCCTTCATCTTGGAGGCCAGGATAATATACGCCAGGAAGATGACGATGCGAATGACACCCTCGATGAGATTGCGGAGGATCCTGTTTTTGACGACGCCGGTAAAAAGCCCCGCCAGGACGGTGGGCAGCATGAAGAAAAGTCCCACCGCCAACACCAGGCCCAGAAACACGGAGAAACCGATGACGGCCTTCTCCGCCTTCTCGCCGCCCAGGTGCTTTTCCAGCCACAGATCCAGCTTGTCCGGCTCCCCCTGCTCCTCCTCCGGCAGAAAGCTCGCCGAATAGGTCAGGGCCTTGACGCCGTTGACAAGCGTCTCGATAAAGTTCACCGTGCCGCGGATAAAGGGCCAGCCCAGAATGGGGTACTTCTGGCGGAGGGCCTTGATGGGTTCTACCTTCGTCTCCAGCTCCCCGTCGGGGCGGCGCACGACGATGGCCTGCTTATCCACGCCGCGCATGAGGATCCCCTCCATCAGCGCCTGTCCGCCGATGGAGGTACGGAATTTTACTGTCTCTTTTGCCAATGCTTTTTCCTCCTGTTTCCTCCTGAGCCGAGCTCAGGCCGGGATTTCCCGGCGTGAGCGATGATCTATTCAAATGTGGGTTCTATGGGTATCCGTATGGTGACCATCAGGCCGCCGCCCTCGGCGTTGGAGAGCCGCAGGTCGCCGCCGTGGTACTTGATGATCTCGTCGCAGACGGCCAGTCCGATGCCGCTGCCGCGCTCCTTGGAGCTGCCCTTGTAGAATTTGAGCTTCACCCGCTCCAGCTCGTCCTCGGGGATACCGGGGCCGTAGTCCCGGAAGCAGAGGAACACGTTCTCCCCGTCGGTGCGGGTGGAGACGGTGATGCGCTTGCCGTCGCGGGCGTATTTGGCGGCGTTGTCGAAGATGTTGTAGAACACCTGGCGCAGACGGGCCGGGTCGCCGTTGATCAGCGGCAGCTCGTCGTCGCTGGGTTCGTACTCCACCCGCATATCGTCCTGGCGCAGAAGCTCCCGGTAGGCGAAGATAGAGTCCTCCAGCTCCGCCGTCACGTCGATGGGCTGGGCGTTCAGGGTGAAGCGTCCGTCCTGCATACGGGTGAATTCCAGAAGCTCCTCCACCATCTTGGTGAGCCGCCGGGCCTCCTGGAGAATGATGCCGATGCCGCGCTTTGTCTCCTCGTCCAGATTTTCGTTGTAGATCAGCGTCTCGCCCCAGCCGGTGATGGCGGTGAGGGGCGTGCGCAGCTCGTGGGAGACGGAGGAGATAAACTCCGTCTGGGCCTTTTCCGACTGGCTGATCTTCAGGCTCATCTCGTTGATGGCCTTGACCATGTCCCCCATCTCGTCCCGGTAGCGGTTGCCGATCTGGATCCCGTAGCTGCCGCCGGAGATCTGCCTGGCCGCCGCCGTGATCTCCCGCACCGGCTCCACCACGGAGCGGAGGAAGATCATGCTGATGATGGCCACGATGAGCATCACCGCCGCCCCCGCCGCCGAGGCCACCAGGACGTTCGTCCTAACCAGCTTGTCCGCCGGCTTGAGGCTGGTCACATACCGCATGACGCCGATGATCTGGCCGTTGGAGTAGGTCATGGGGGCGGAGACGCTCATCAGATGCTCGCCGGTGGTCTCCGAGTAGCCGTCCCAGGGGGAGATCCTGCCGGTACTCAGCGCGTCGGCGATGTCCTGCGTCCCCGGCATATTGCCGGCGGTCATGGAGTGGGAGCTCAGCTCGATGCGCCCGGAGGTGTTGATGAACTGAAGCTCCAGCTTGTTGATATCGTCAAAGCTGCCGATATACATATAGGCGCTGTCGTAATACTCCGCGTAGGTGCGGGTGATGTAGTTGGCGAAGAAGTCCGTGGCCGTCTTGGCCTTGGCGTGAAGGCCTTCCCGGAGGCTCATATACACCGTGGCCCGCATGGACAGGGAGTAGGCCGTCACGGCCACCGCCACGATGACGAATATGACGAGCATGGTGGTCATCATATACCGCTTTCGCAAGCCGCGTATCTTGGGTAAACGCCGTTTTTTCACCGGCTTGGTCACGCCCGCCGCCTCCTGTCCTTACATGATCTATTGTCCTTACGAAGTCGTATTGGCCTTACGGAACCCTCTATTTTGGGAACCGGCTCCACACGGCTTTTGTCAGATGCCCCACTTATACCCGTAGCCCCAGACGGTGGTGATATAGACGGGGTTGGTGGGATCGTCCTCGATCTTGATGCGCAGACGGCGTATGTTCACGTCCACGATCTTCAGCTCGCCGAAATAGTCGCGGCCCCAGACGGAGTAGAGGATATCCTCCCGGGACAGCGCCCGGCCGGGGTTGTCCATAAAGAGCTTGATAATGGAATATTCCACCTGGGTGAGCCGGACGCGCTCGCCGTTTTTCTCCAGGGTGCGGTTGCGGGCGTTGAGCCGGAACGGCCCCTGCACCACCTCGTCGGAGGGGGTGTCGTCGCTCTCCCCCACACGCCGGTAGAGGGCGTCGATGCGGGCGGTCAGCTCCGCCGGGGAGAAGGGCTTGGTCACATAGTCGTCGGCGCCGGTCATGAGGCCCGTGACCTTGTCCATCTCCTGGGTGCGGGCGGTGAGCATGATGATCCCGATCTTGGAGTTGGACGCGCGGATCTGGCGGCAGACCTCAAAGCCGTCCATATCCGGCAGCATGATGTCCAGAAGCGCCACCTTGATATCCGGGTTCAGGTTCATCTGCCGCAGCGCCTCCGCGCCGGTGCCGGCCTCGATGGGGTCGTAGCCGGAACGCTTCAGGTTGATGACCACAAAGCTCCTGATGCTTGTCTCGTCCTCCAGTACAAGTACCTTTTTCATAAGCTCCTCCTTTCAAGGCGGTGTCAGGTTTCTCCCGTTATCCACTCGGAATAGATGAATCCGAAATTGTCCCTCAGCATCTCCCCGGTGACCGGGAGGGCGCGGGTGGACAGGATCTTCGCGGCGTAAATAGTCTCCGCCGTCTCCATAAGCTTGAATCTCCCGGCTCCGGCGGCCCGCTCGGCCCGGTGGTCGCCGGTGAGGGTGTAGATGGCCAAAAAGTCCTCGCCCCGCTCCCCATCGGCCCCCAGGGTCGAAAAGATGATCACCCGCTCGCCTGACGCGCCGTCCTCACGCCGGACGGCGATCTTCCCCTTCCACTCGTCGGGAAGCACCAGATACCAGGAGTCGGTAAAGTTGGAATAGGTGGTGCAGACCAGCTTTCTGCTGCCGGAGGCATAGTAGGAGAACCATTCGATGGTGTAGTAGGTGGTCCCCTCCGCGGTGGAGGGCAGGGCCGTAGGCTGGGGGATATCCAGAACGCCGTCGGCGTTGATATCCCGGCAGTAAATGGCGTAGCTCAGGCGCTTTGTCCCCTCGCTGACGCCCGCGTTTTCGTCCAGGGTGATGTTGGCCAGCGTCCCCCGCCGCCAGGTGAGGATATCCGTGACGATGCCGGTGCCGTTGATGGTACTCTCCACCAGCACCGCCTCCGCCCCGCCCATGACGGTGGTGCTTCTGACGCGCAGCATCGCCTCGCTGCCGGTGGAGAGCCGGGCCGTGCGGCTGACGACCTCCCCCTCCCCGGTCAGGGCGTAATGCTCGGCCTCCCCCGTCAGTTCGGAGGTGGTCAGGCGCAGGACGAGGATCTCGCTGCCGGGGTCTTTGTCCAGGGAACAGGCGGTAAATTCAGTGTAGTTGGTGTTGATAAGTCGGTTGACCTCCCAGCTTTTCAGGGAGTACACGGAGAGCATATTGATCCCCGCGCCCATCTGCCAGCCCACGGCCACCTCGCGCCGGCCGTCGTTGTCCATGTCGATGTAGGAGACGCTGTCGATGCCGGTACCCTCGCCCTCGATGCGGGCGATCTCGGTATACACGCCGCCTACGGCCTGGAAAATCACGATCTTCATGGGCCGGTCAGAGCCGGAGAAGTTGAAAAAGGCTATGACCTCCCGGACGCCGTCGCCGTCCAGATCCTCCCGCTGAATGGGCTGGCGGTTGGCCCCGGAGGCGGGCGCGGCGTACTCCGCGCCGGAAGAAAGCACCGAATCAATGGCGCTTTGGAGCTGCAAATAGCCCTCGGAGAGCTGCGGCAGGGCGTAGAGGTCGTCCGCCGCCGTTCTGAGGCAGCCCGACAGGGAGAGCATAAGCGCCAGAACGGCGATCAGCATGATTAGGGCCTTTTTCACCTTCCGGCGCCTCCTTCGCATAAAATCACAGAATAAGTATAGCACAGTTTTTCTAATTTTGGTAGTGTTTTTCTCACATGATTTGTGATACAATGTAAATAATTCGTGAAGGGAGGGGCGGGACGTGATCGAGGCGTTTATATCTGACGGCGGCGCGAAGGCGGACGCTTACAGGCTTTTGGCCTTCGCCTACCGGCGGCTCTACGGCGCTCCCCTACCTGAAATTGCCAAAACGCCGGAGGGGAAGCCCTTTTTTCCCGCACGCCCGGAGGTCTTTTTCTCCCTGAGCCACACGCCGGGACGGGTCATGGCGAGTATCGGCGGCGTCCCCTGCGGGTGCGACGTCCAGATCATAAAGCCGGTGTCCGACAGCGTCATCGCCCGGGTATGCGCGCCGGAGGAGCTGGCGGACTTTACGTTTTTTGAGCTTTGGACGCTGAAAGAGAGCCTGATCAAGCTCCGGGGCCGCTTTATTCCCTACCGGGAGGCGGCGTTTCGGCGGGAGGGGGCGGAGATCAAAACGCCCCTGGAGAACGTCCGGGCGCGGCTCTATCCCGCCGGTGCGTATATGGCGGCCCTGTGCTGCGCGGGCAGTCCCCCGGAGGAGGTTATATTTGTTCCCGCAGGGAATCTCATTTGACCTCTTGCAATTTTAGCGCGGATAGTGTATAATCTTTTTCACACGCCGGTGTGATGGAATTGGTAGACGTGCTTGACTCAAAATCAAGTGCCGCAAGGCGTGCCGGTTCGAGTCCGGCCACCGGCACCAAAAAAAAGCAACCCGAAGGGGTTGCTTTTTTTGGTGCCGGTGGCACGATTGAATTTGAAGGGGAACCCGGACGGTTCCCCTTCAAAACCCCTCCCTCCGAAAACTTTTGGCGGGCGGAAATAGGATCTTTAACCGCTTATTCCACGAAAAAAGGAACCGCTTGGGCGGTTCCTTTTTTCGTAATGCCGGTGGCACAGTTTACAATTGTTATTTGGCGTATTCCACGGCTTTGGTCTCGCGGAACAGGTTGACCTTGATCTGGCCGGGGTACTCCAGCTCCTGCTCGATCTTGCGGGCGATGTCGCGGGCCAGGAGAACCATTTCGTCCTCGGAGACCTCCTCCGGCTTGACCATAATGCGGATCTCGCGGCCGGCCTGGATCGCGTAGCTGGTTTCCACACCCTTGAAGGAGCTGGTCAGCTCCTCCAGCTTCTCAAGGCGCTTGATGTAGCTCTCGATGTTCTCACGGCGCGCGCCGGGACGGGCGGCGGAGATGGTGTCCGCGGCCTGAACAAGACAGGCGATGACGGTATGGGGTTCCACGTCGCCGTGGTGGGCCTCAATGGCGTGAATGACCTCCTCGGACTCGTGGTAACGGCGGGCCAGCTCCACGCCAAGCTGGACGTGGCTGCCCTCCATCTCGTGATCCACGGATTTGCCCAGGTCGTGGAGAAGGCCGGCGCGCTTGGCGGTGGCCACGTCCACGCCCAGTTCGGAGGCCAGAAGGCCGGCGATGTAGGCCACCTCTTTGGAGTGGTTCAGAACGTTCTGTCCATAGCTGGTGCGGTACTTCTGGCGGCCCAGGAGCTTCACCAGCTCGGGGTGCAGACCGCGCACGCCCGTTTCAAAGACGGCGCGCTCGCCCTCGGCCTTGATGGTGGCGTCCACCTCCCGGCGGGCCTTGTCCACCATTTCCTCAATGCGGGTGGGGTGGATACGGCCGTCCTGGATAAGCTTCTCCAGGGCCAGACGGGCGATCTCACGGCGCACGGGATCGAAGCTGGAGACGGTGATGGCCTCCGGCGTGTCGTCGATGATAAGATCCACGCCGGTGAGATTTTCGATGGAACGGATATTGCGGCCCTCGCGGCCGATGATGCGGCCCTTCATCTCGTCATTGGGCAGCGGCACGACGCTGACAGTGGCCTCGGCCACGTGGTCGGCGGCGCAGCGCTGGATAGCCAGGGTGATGATCTCACGGGCCTTGGCGTCGGCCTCGTCCTTATAGTGGGCCTCCACCTCCTTGATCTTCATGGCGACCTCGTGGGTACACTCGGCCTCCACGTTCTTGATGAGGTAAGCCTTTGCCTCATCCACGGTGTAGCCGGAGATCTTCTCCAGCATTTCAAGCTGTCCGCGCTTGACGAGCGCGACCTCCTCTTTGGCCGCGTCAAGCTCCGCCAGCTTCTTCTGGACCTGCTCGTTTTTACGCTCCAGGCCTTCGGTCTTCTTGTCAAGGGCCTCCTCCTTCTGCTGAAGGCGGCGCTCCTGCTTGGAAAGCTCGGCCCGGCGCTCCTTTACCTCCCGCTCGTGCTCGGCACGGCTTGCGTGGATCTCTTCCTTGGCCTCTAAAAGCGCCTCGCGTTTCTTGTTTTCCGCGCTCTTTATGGCGTCATTGATGATCTGCTTGGCCTGCTCCTCGGCGTCCTCGATGGTCTTCTGGTCGCGCTTCTGTTTTGCCTTTACTAAAGCGACCATGGCCCCGGCGCCGATGACGATGCCAACCAGTCCGGCTATTAAATAAAGCCACCACATATGGAGATAATGCACCTCCCTTTCTAAAGTAATGATTCGATACGATTCCGAAACACCAAAATACCGCGTCTCAGGGATATGGAAACCTACGGAGCCTCTGAACAAATCGCCGCTCCCGGCGGCATTTTTCCGCCCTCTCCGGCGCTTTGAGCTGTTCAGATATTTCCGAAAAAGCGTCATGAGACGCGATAGGATAGCATCTTGAAAAAATACCATCTTTTATTTTACCGTCAAATAGACGAAATGTCAAGTCATTTTTCCGTTTCCTGTTTATTTAATGTATGGGCCTTGCCGGGTTGCAATCGCGCGAGATCCGCCGTATAATACAAGGGTATCTCTGAATATGGCGCAACACCGGGCCTGGCGGGCGGTTTTTCCGCCGGGCGCGGCGCGGCGATCTGCTCAGAGGTTCCCAGGCTAACGGGAAGTGACGGAAAATGAACGGAAAATCAGCTGATTTCGGCGTGGGGAGCGTCAAGCGCAACATTCTGCGCATCGCCCTGCCCATGACGCTGGCACAGCTTATCAATGTGCTATACAATGTGGTGGATCGGATCTACATCGGCCACATCGAGGGCGTGGGGACGACGGCCCTCACCGGCGTGGGGCTGTGCCTGCCCATCATCACCATCATATCCGCCTTCACCCAGCTTTTCGGGGCCGGCGGCGCGCCGCTTTTCTCCATGGCCCGCGGGGCGGGGAAGGACAAGCGGGCGGAGAAGATCATGGGGTCAAGCTTCGTTCTGCTGATCCTCTCCGGGCTTTTGCTGTCCGCCCTCTGCTATCTTTTCCGCCGGGACATCCTCTTTCTCTTCGGCGCCAGCGAGGACACCTACCCCTACGCCGACAGCTACATATCCGTCTATCTTTTGGGGACGCTCTTTGTGATGACCAGCCTCGGCATGAACTTTTTTGTCAACGCCCAGGGCTTTGGGGTCATGGGAATGTTGACGGTACTGATCGGGGCCGTCCTCAATCTGATCCTGGATCCGCTCTTTATCTTTGCCCTGAAGCTGGGCGTGCGGGGCGCGGCCATTGCCACGGTCATCAGTCAGGGGGTGTCGGCGGTGTGGGTGTTCTGCTTTCTCACCAGCCGCCGCGCGGTGATCCCCCTGTCCCTCCGGCAGTTTCGGTTTGACGGGCGGCTCATCGGGGAGATCTGCGCCCTGGGCCTGTCCGGCTTTATCATGGCGGTGACCAACGGCTCGGTGCAGATCATCTGCAACGCCACCTTAAAGCGTGTGGGCGGCGGCATGGGCGATCTGTACGTGGGGGTGATGACCGTCATCAACTCCGTGCGGGAGATCATCACTCTGCCTGTCCAGGGCCTGACGGGCGGGGCCCAGCCGGTGATGAGCTATAATTACGGGGCCGGGAAGAACGGGCGCGTTTTGGAGTGCATACGGTTCATGACGGTGGTCTGCGTGATCTTCACCTGCGCGGCGTGGCTGGTGCTGTTCCTGTTCCCCCAGGCGTTCATCAGGCTTTTCAACGACAGCCCGGAGCTTGTGACCTACGGCGTCCCCGCCCTGCACATCTACTTCTTCGGCATCTTCATGATGGCCCTCCAGTTTGCGGGCCAGTCCACCTTTGTGGCCCTGGGCAAGTCCAGGCAGGCGGTGTTCTTCTCCCTTCTGCGCAAGGCCTTCATCGTCATTCCCCTGACCGTTCTCCTGCCCTCCGTGGGGAACCTGGGCGTCAACGGCGTCTTTATCGCGGAACCCGTCTCCAACTTTGTGGGCGGCATCGCCTGCTTCACCGCCATGGCTCTGACGGTGCGCCGGGAGCTGGCGGCGGCCCCGGAGGCGTGACGGAAGAACATCTCAAAAGACTCTGAGCGGCTCAAAAAGAGCCGCTCGGGTTTGTTTTTGGGCGGAATATCAAGCATCAATTGATTTTCCTCCAGTTCGCGTCCATTGAAATCAAGCGGTAAATGACGTATAATTAAACTATCGCTTGCAAGAAAACGGAGGTACGGATATGGATATCAGCTTGATAGGCAATCAGATACAAAAATTCAGAAAGGCCCAGGGAATGACCCAGAAGGAGCTGGGCGCGGCCATTGGTGTCAGCACCCAGGCGGTGAGCCAGTGGGAGAACGGCGGCGCGCCGGACGTGGCGCTGCTGCCGGCCATCGCGGACAAGCTGGGGGTGACGGTAGACGCTCTCTTTGGCCGGGAGGGCGGACAAGTCCGGGATATGTCCGACACCTTTATCCAGTGGCTTCGATCCCTGCCGGAGCAGGAGCGGCTGAGCCGGATCACCCGGCTTTTGTGGGAGGCGGCCATCTACGGCGTCAGCGATGCCCTGTTCACCGCACCCAAAATAGACTATCCGGAAGCCGCTGAGGCAGACATGCTGTCCATTGCCGAGAGCCGCGTGCTAATGCGCACGGTTACGGGCATCGACAGCGGCTATATTCTAGGCGTGGGGGCGAAGGACTACTCCTTTTTCGGGGTTTTCCCGGAGCCGGAGGAGGGCTATGAGAAATATTTCGTGACTGACGAGGAATACCGGGCGTTGTTCGGGGCTATGGCGCTGCCCGGCGCCATGGAGACACTGCGGTTCTTCTGCCGGAACAAGCAGACCCTTTACGCGGCGGCGGTTGTCACCCAGCGCACGGGAGTGCCGTTGCCTGAGACAGAACAGGCCATGGAGGCTATGACCCGGGTACATCTGCTCCAAAAGGAGCAGATCACCCTGCCAGATGGCCCGTTGGATACCTACGCCATCGGCGACTTCAGCGGTATTGTACCCCTTCTGAGCTTTGCCCGCTGGATATTGCAGCCGCATGGAATGAATTTGGTGGGCAACGTTATACGGGCGACATGCTTTGGAAAAGAGGCGGCACATGATGAGAAAGCCTGACCCCGTCCGGCCCTATATCCGGGCGTTTTATGAGCATAACCGCCTCCGCTTCCTGGGGGCGGCGGCGCTGTATATTCTGGAGATCCCGTCCATGCTCGTCGTGTCATGGGTGCTGGGGGAGGTGATGGACGCCATCGCGGCGCTGGATACCGACCGGCTCACGCGGCTTCTATGGGCGGCGGCGGGGATAGCGGTGTTCCTGGGCGTCGCGGAGATGCTGTATTACCGTGTCCTCAGCGGTTGGCTGGGCAGGGCGCTGACCCAGTACAAGTCCTATGCCTTCCGGCGGCTCTCCGAAAAGGGTATCGGCGCTTTTGTCAGGGAGAGCACCGGGCGGTACCTGTCTGTCCTCACCAGCGATGTGACGGTGATCAGCTCCGACTATCTGCAAAACCTGCTTGAGTTGATCGTATTGCCCCTGAATTTTTTAGCCACCCTGGTGTTCCTGCTCACCTACAGCCCCGCGCTGACGGGGGCCGCCGTGATCCTCTGTGTACTGCCCTTCCTGGGGGTGTCCGTCTTCGGGCCGGAGCTGGCCCGGCGGGAAAAGGCCCTCAGCGATGCCAACGAGGGCTTTGTGGGCAGGGCCAAGGATCTGCTCTCTGGCTTTGCCGTCATCAAGAGCTTCAAGTCCGAAAAAGAAGCCGGACGCAGCTTTGACGGCGAAAACCGCCGTCTGGAACTGGCCCGAAGCCGCCGACTGCTCTGGCGGGGCGCGATGCAGGGGATCGGCAGCAGTCTCTCCGTCGTCATGCAGTTCGGCATATTTTTCATTGGCGCCTATCTGGCCCTGCGGGGCAGCATCACGGCGGGGACGGTGCTGATCTTCACCAACCTCTCCCACTCTCTCATTCAGCCGGTGCAACAGATCCCCCAGCTGCTGGCCCAGCGGAAGGCCGCCAGGGGGCTTATAGGAAAGCTGGCGGACATCGTCTCGGAAAACGCCTCCCGCTCCGGCGAACCCGTGGAACCCGTCCTGCGGGACGCCATCGAGCTGCGGGACGTGACCTTCGGCTACGAGCCGGACAAGCCGGTTTTGCGGGACGTGTCAATGCGGCTGGAGGCTGGGAAGGCATATGCCCTTGTAGGGGCGTCTGGTTCCGGCAAGTCCACCCTTCTGAACCTCCTGATGGGCGCCTCGGAGGGCTACGCCGGCTCCCTCACCGTGGACGGGAAGGAGCTGCGGGAGATCGACCCCGACAGTCTCTATGACCTGGAGAGCCTCATCGGGCAGTCCGTGTTCCTCTTTGACGACACGGTGCGGCGGAACATCACCATGTTCCGGGATTTCCCGGAGGAGGCGGTGGACAGCGCCGTGGAGCGGTCGGGCCTGGCCCCGGTCATACGGGAGAAGGGCGCGGACTACCGCTGCGGCGAGGGCGGCCAGGGCCTCTCCGGCGGGGAGCGCCAGCGGGTCAGCATCGCCAGGGCGCTTCTGCGGGGGACGCCGGTACTGCTTTTAGACGAGGCCACGGCCTCCCTGGACAACGAGACGGCCAGAAAGATCACGGAGTCCGTCCTGGCCCTCTCCGGGATCACCCGTCTGGCGGTCACCCACCGCCTGGACGGAGAGCTGCTCAGCCGGTACGACAGGATCTTCGTCCTCCGGGACGGGCGGCTGGCCGAGCAGGGAACGTTTGACGAGCTGATGGGGAAAAAGGGCTATTTCTACTCCCTCTACACCGTCAGCGCCGAACCGGCGGCGTAAAACCGCAACTGCTTACAACACACAAACGCGGCGGCCTGACGGCCGCCGCGCTAGACTGTCGAAAAAGCCCTGACGGGCTTTTTCCGACAAAGGGGAACGTGCGGGAAAAATATCTGAATTTTGCGAAATTCAGATATTTTTCCCTGCCGTCGCCCTTCATGCGTCCCGCAGGGACACACTCGTGCGACAAAAGGGATTTTTTCCGACGTACATGCCGCCGGAAAAAATATCAAATTTAAGTTTTTTGACAGACTGACGCGGCGGCCTGATGGCCGCCGCGCATTTTGTATTGATCCCTTTATGCCTTTATGGCGTATCCAGATTATACCCCCGCACCCGGAAGATGCCGTCCTCCCAGGTCAGGATATTGATCCCGGCGTTGATCAGCCGCGTCTTGCCGCTGCCGATCTCTCCCCCGGACACGGCCCACAGGACGGCGTTGATGGTACCCCCGTGACTGACGGCGGCAAAGTCGGCCTTCAGGCTCCGGGCGTACCGCTCAAGGACGGCCAACGCCCGGGCCGACACGTGATCCAGCGGCTCCAGGTCGGCGGCGTATCTCTCCGGGTTGAAAATGTCCACCACCTTGCCGGAGACACTCCCAAAATCCCGCTCCGTCAGCTCCGGCTCCACATACACCGGCGCGCCGGCGGCCTCCCCGATAAACCGGGCCGTAGTCTCCGCCCTGGACAGGGGGCTTGTGAGTACGGCGGCCAGGGGGACGTTTTTGAACTTCTCCGCCGTGGCTCGCGCCTGCTCCAGCCCCTCGGGACACAGCGGAACGTCCTCCCGACCCTGAATACGGCTCTCCTTGTTCCAGGCGGTCTCCCCGTGGCGGATCAGATAGACAGTGACCCCGCTCATTCCAATACCTTCAGCCGCTTCCCCACCGGGGGATCCAGCTTATCCAGATCCACAAAGGCGCTGACGCCGAAGTTGCACACATCTGTCAGGATCGCCGCCATGCGCTCCGGGGATTCCTCCGCCCCCGAGGCCAGCCAGTCCTGGATAAGATGGGCCACGCCAAAGGAGATGAAGGCGTACAGCTTTTCCAGCAGATCCCTGCCCACCCTGGGGCTGACGCCGCTCCACTGGACGATGCACATATCGTGGGCCACGCGAACCACGCGGCTGAGAAATTCCCGATCCCCGTGGGGGCCGAACAGGGCGCTGGCCAGCTCCCGCCTCTCCCGGAGGGCCTTCAGCGCGTCCACAAAGATCCGCTCCACGTCCTCCGCCTCCCGGAAGGAGGACACCTCCGCCAGCAGATCCAGATAGAACTCGTTTTCCACCTGGCTGAGAAGCTGTTCGGGGCTTGCGTAGTGGGCATAGAAGGTACCCCGATTGATGTCCGCCGCGTCGCACAGCTCCTTCACCGTGATCCTGTCCACCGGCTTTTCCAGCATCAGCATCAAAAGCGCCCGCCGCAGGGCCGTGCGGGTATATTGCGAGCGCCGGTTGTCCTTTATGTTTGCCATTTCCCCACTTCCTGTCGGATTTTTTCATACAGTATATCACCATACCGTCGCGAAATCAACACCGTGTGGCGATTTTGTGAAAACGAAATTATTTTGATAAAACTGTTGCATCTTTTGATGATTTACTATATACTTTTATATAGCTGTGCAGAAAAGAGGGATAGAAATGGCTAAAGAACTGGTTCCCACCTTCCCCAAAAACAAGCCGGGCCGCCGCATCCACGGCATGACCCCCTATATGCGCATCACGGCCTTCGTCATGCGCGACCGGGGCGACGCCTCCAACTACTTCCGGGATTCCGTCGAGGTCACGGAGCTGGAGAAATTCATGCGTGAAAAGCGTCGGGAGGGCTATCCCGGCCTTGGCATGCTCCATATGTTCATCGCCTCCTATGTGCGCACCATCAGCCAGAAGCCCCAGCTCAACCGATACATAAACGGTCAGCGGGCCTACGCGCGCAAGAACATCGAGGTGGTCATGACCGTCAAGAAAACCATGGAGGAAAACGGCGGTGAGACCTCCATCAAGGTCATCTTTGACCCCACCGACACGGTCTACGACGTATACAACAAGCTCAACGCCGCCATCGACCATGTGAAAAACGGGTCCGAGACCGCCACCGGCGACCTGGCGGGGCTCCTGGTCAAAATCCCCCGCCTTATCCTGAAATTCCTGGTGTGGGTGCTGTGCGTCCTTGATTACTTCCACATTCTGCCCAAGCTGGTGCTGGAGGCCAGCCCCTTCCACGGCTCCATGATCATCACGGACATCGGCTCCCTGGGGATCCCGCCCATCTATCACCACCTCTACAACTTCGGCAACTTGCCCATCTTCATCGCCTTCGGCGCCAAGCGCCGGGTCTACGAGATGAACAAGGACGGCACGGTGGAGGAAAAACGCTATGTGGACTACACCATCGTCACCGACGAGCGCATCTGCGACGGCTACAACTACGCCCAGGGGCTGAAAATGCTCAAGCACAACCTGATGCACCCCGATCGCCTGACCGTCCCGCCCGAGAAGGTCGTCCAGGACATCTATTGATATGTCCGACAAGCTCAACAAGACCAACGTCATGCGCGTCCTGGATCAGCACGGGATCCGCTATACGCCCAGGGACTACTCCAAAACCGGCGCGGTCAGCGGCTCCGACGTGGCAAAGGTTCTGGGCCTTGACCCGGACGCCGTATTCAAGACCCTAGTCACCGTATCCGGCTCCGGGGAGCATTACGTCTTTATGATCCCGGTGGAACAGGAGCTGGATCTCAAAAAGGCCGCCAGGGCCGTGGGGGAAAAGAGCATCGAAATGATCCGGCAGAAGGAGCTTCTGCCCCTCACCGGCTATGTCCACGGCGGCTGTTCCCCCATCGGCATGAAAAAGCAGTTTGTAACGGTCATCGACGAAACCGCCCAGCTTTTCGACACCATCACCTTCTCCGCCGGGAAGATCGGCTTTCAGGTGGAGCTCTCCCCGGACGACCTGCGGCGGGTCATTGATTTCGCCTACGCCGAAATTTGCGAAGAAACCTGTTGACTTGCTTTTGGACATATGATAAACTTTTTTCAGAGCGCGGGGACGGCACCCATTGAAAAAAACGGCGGCTCAAATTCAGCTCAGCTTTGACCTGGGGGTGACACCCATCGAAAAAAACATCAAGGTCGTGGACGAGCATGGCAACAGTCTTGAACCGACCTGGCCCAAACGGGCCAGAGGTCTTGTCAAAAGCGGCAGGGCGCGGTTCATATCCGACGATACCATTGTCCTCCGCGCCCCGCCAAATGAAGATTTGGAGGGACAGAATATGTTAAATCAAAATAATCTCCCCACCGGCGAGGTGGAATACAGCATTCCCTACATTCTGCGCCAGATTGCTCTCATTCAGGCGGACACCGCCTATCTCACCGAGGTTGCCGGGAAATTGGCCGCTATGTCCGACGGCGACAGCGGCGAACCGGGCAGTCCCGGAAACATCCAGGGACAGGCCAAGGCAGAGGCGCTTGGAACCATCATCACCTGCCGCGAAACTACAAACCAGCAGCTTTTACGGTTCTATGAGAAGATGTACGACGATCTCATAAGCTAATAATAGCTGCCCCAAAACCGCAAATACAAGACTCATTCAAAAGAGTGGCCGGTCGATCCCGGTCACTCTTTTTTCGTGGAGATCTGAGCCTCACAGACCTCCAGACAGTCTCCCAGTGACCTGCGCGGACATCTGCGAATAGAAATAATGAATTGCGCCTCCGGAAAACCGAAGGCGCTTTTTTCCTATTTCAAGATGGGCGTCATATCCGCGAACGTATTCTGCGGACGACTCCATGCTGTCGTGATGAGAATCAGGGCCGCGTAGGTGATGTTTTGGTCGTCGGTAAGCTCCAAAAGGACGCTGACCGTCTCCCCTTCCCGGCTCTCCGGCACATCAGGCGCAAGCTCGCGGACAAAAAGGCGGTAGGTCTCGCTGGCTGTCAGCTTTCCCGGGACAGAAACGACTGTGTTTCCCTCCTTCCGGGGCGCGGCGTACTTTTCCGGCAGAGCAAATTCCGTGACCCAATCCACGTCCCGGCTCATGTCCAGGGGCGTCCGCGCCCACTCCACGCCGTTGACAAAGGTGACCAGCTCCGCCGAGGCAATTTCCCGCCCGACGTCGGCGTAGACCGCCAGGAGTCCCGCCGCCCCCTCCTCCGCCGTGGGGTCGGCGTACCACGCCGCCAGGAAATCCCCGGCCAGCTCCGAAAGCCCCGCGTAGAACGTCCCCAACTTCTCCCGCGCCGCCGTATCCCCTTCCGTGAGGACGGCGGCAAGAGTGAATTCTCCGTCCAGAGGATCCATCGCCATCACCTGTGACCGCTCCGACGCCATAATACCGTACTTCTCCGCGAAAAAGACCTCCAGCGGAAGCTCACAGGCAGACAGAGGCAGCCGCACCTCCGCCGCAAACCCCGTCCCCTGACGGACCGTCTCCGTTTGAAGCTCTCTCCCCTCCATATCCGTCACAATAAAATCGAGGCGCAGGCCCTCCGTCACGGATTTGGGCTGGGCAAAGAGGCGGACAGTCACCTCCCTGCTCTCCGGGTCGAAGCCCACCGTCTCGCTGTCCCAGTCTGAGAAGAGGGAGTATTGCTCCTCCAGGATCTCCGCGATGGTTCCCCGCATGGAGGTGATGCTCTCATTCAGGGAGTTTTGTGTGAAGATGATCAAACCGTTCAGGCCCGATATCTGCCTGTTCAGATCCGCCATCCGGCCGCCAAAAGCCACAGCCACCACCACAATGGCCGCCGCGGCCGCCCCCAGGACGCACCAGAGGATTTTTCTCTGCTTTTTTGCCCGGAGCTCGGATCTCTTGTGCTGCTCACCCAGCTCCCGCAAAAGCCCCTCCAGCTCCCCGGTGTCAAAAACGGCGGTGGGGGTCTCCGGGGCGGGTTCCGCCGTGGCCGCCTCCTGGCTCTCCACGCCCAGCAGCTCCCCGATGGACATTTGGTAAAACTCGGACAGGGCCATCAGCTTGTCCAGCTCCGGCACCGAGATCCCGTTCTCCCATTTTCCCACGGCCTGCCGGGACACGCCGATCCTGTCCGCCAGCTCCTCCTGGGAAAGTCCCGCCTTCCGGCGCAATTCAAACAGCCGTTCATTCAGCTTCATGGTTCATCACCTCGCCCCTATGGTAACAAAAAAGGCCGCATTCGGCAACCAATTTAGCCTGCCAATCCGGCAACCGCGGGTTGCCTGCGCGGAAATCATGCTTAAAATGTTGAAAAAAGGCCGCTCAACCTATTTTGACAGCAAAAACGGGACTTGTGAAAACAAGTCCCGTTTGGCAGGGGTTGAAGGGATCGAACCCTCGGCCTACGGTTTTGGAGACCGCCGCTCTACCAGCTGAGCTAAACCCCTATATATAAATGTTGATCTTCTGCCTTGAGGCAGAACCGATTCCGCGACGACGAGGTGGTGGGCCTTCGGGGACTCGAACCCAGGACCGACCGGTTATGAGCCGGTTGCTCTAACCAACTGAGCTAAAGG
>CANPWM010000040.1 GCA_947584295.1 uncultured Oscillospiraceae bacterium
CGGCGACGCCATGGACGACGTGGGCGACGGGATCCGCGACGGGGTGAACGACATCACCGGCAACGGCGGCGACAACGGTAACGGCAACGGCTCCGCCAACGGCGCTGTGGGCAACGGCACCACCGGCGGCAACGCCAACGGCAACGGCAGCTACGGCTCCGGCAGCAGCGGCACCACCGGCTACGGCGGCGGCATGACCAACGGCGGCAGCACCGGCGCCACCTCCGACGGGGCCGGCAACGGGGCCTCCGGCTACGGCACCGGCAGCGGGAGCATGACCGGAAGCCGATAAACCATCTTACCATCTTAAAAAGCCCTGACGGGCTTTTTAAGATAAAGGGAACGTGCGGGGAAGATTTCTGAATTTTGCGAAATTCAGGAATCTTCCCCTGCCGTCGCTCTGCGCGCGCCCCGCAGGGGCACACTTGAGCGACAAAAGGGATTTTTTCCAACGCGCATGTCGCCGGAAAAAACAATTAATTTGAAGTTTTTTACAAGTAACATAGTCAGGAACAAATGTTGTTCCTGGCTATTTTCGGGATAAGGGCGCGGTCGGAGGTTGACAGCCGGGGGAAAGTGAAATATACTGAGAAAAAACGGACGGAGGGCATCTGTATGGCGGAGCTTTTGAAGGGCGCGCCGGTGGCGGCGGCGCTGAACGAAAAAACAAAGGCCGGGGCGGCGCTGCTCCGGGAAAAGGGAATCGTCCCCACCATGGCGCTGGTGCGCGTGGGGGAAAACGACGCGGACATCTACTATGAGCGGGGGGCCGTCAAGCGGTGCGCCGCTGTGGGCGTGGAGACCAGGATCGTCGTCCTGCCGGAAAACATCGACCAGGAGGCGCTTTTGAAGGTCATCGAGGAGCTGAATCAGGATAGATCCGTCCACGGCGTACTCATCTTCCGGCCTCTGCCCCGGCACATCAGCGATGCCATGGTCTGCGCCGCCCTGTCCCCGGACAAGGACGTGGACGGCATCACCGACGGCTCCCTGGCCGGGGTATTCACCGGCAGCGGCCGGGGCTTCTGCCCCTGCACCGCCCAGAGCTGCGCGGAGATATTGGATCATTACGGCGTGGACTGCACCGGCAAGCGGGCCGTGGTTCTGGGGCGCAGTCTGGTGATCGGCAAGCCTGTCTCCCAGCTTTTGCTGGCCCGTAACGCCACCGTCACCGTCTGCCACACCCGCACCCGGGAGCTGGAGGCGGAGTCAAAAAGAGCCGATATCCTTGTGGCCGCCGTGGGCCATCTGAATGCCCTGGGCGCGGGACACGTCTCCCCCGGGCAGATCGTCCTTGACGTGGGCATCAACACAAGCCCGGAGGGAAAGATGACGGGGGACGTGGATTTTGAGGCGGTGGAACCCATCGTGGGCGCCATCACCCCCGTCCCCGGCGGCGTGGGTTCCGTCACCACCGCCGTGCTTGTCTCCCACACCGTCCTGGCGGCGGCCCGGCAGAATAATATTATGTTAACTTAATAAGTTTACATAACATTATTGGTATACATAACGCCTATACCGACAATCAGAAAACCGGTTTATGTTAACTTAAGTGTCAACATGAACCGGTTTGTTCTTTATAGGTCATATAGGTCGGGAGGATAGGAAATCAGGCCAGCTTATACCGCCGGACGCCCTCACGGAAGATGTCGCCGCCGTAGGCGTCGATGCCCACCAGAAGGGGCATCTTCTCCACCTCCAGGCGCTTGACGGACTCACAGCCCAGCTCAGGGAAAGCGATCTCCTCCATGGATCTGATGGACTTGGCGATCAGCGCCCCCGCGCCGCCCACGGCGCACAGGTACACCGCGCCGTTTTTCACGATGGAGGCCCGCACCGCGTCGGAGCGGAGGCCCTTTCCGATCATACCGGCCAGGCCCAGCTCCAAAAGCCGGGGGGTGAAGCCGTCCATGCGGCTGGAGGTGGTGGGGCCGCAGGCCCCGGTGGGCAGGCCGTCGTGGCCCGGGGTGGGGCCGGCGTAGTAGATGACGGCGTCCCGGATCTCAAAGGGCGTGGGCAGTCCGGCGTCCAGAAGCCGGAAGATGGCCATATGGGCCTGATCCCGGGAGGTGTAGACGGTGCCGGAGAGCAGTACCCTGTCGCCAAAGCGCATTTTGGGGGCATAGGCCCGCAGGTCTTGGGCGCTGATGTCAAATGTGTTCTGCAACGGTCATTCCTCGCTTGTCTCAAGTCTGGAGCCGATCTCCTCCAGCTTCTCCCCCGCCGAACCCAGGGCGGCCTGAAGGCCGGAGAGGCGGGCGGAGATGGTTTTCAGCTCCCCCTCGGCCTGGGTGGCGTTGATCTTCACGTCGGCGCACAAAGCGTCGTACTCCCGCTTCACCGCGCGCAGAAGCTCCCGCGCCTCCTCCAAGGCCCCGGCGATCTCCCGGCGCTCGCTGTCCCCCGCGGGTTCCTCCGCCGGGGCGGCGGCCTGCTCCTCCAGCTCCCAGAGGCGCTCCTGGAGCTGCTGATTTTCACGGCTCAGCGCGTTGCGCTCCGTGGCAAGGGATTCGATGTAGTCGATGACGTCCTGCCGGTCAAAGCCGCCGAATACGCGGCCCCGGAAATTGCCCTTCTCCTGCTCCACGGCATGAACACCGTCCTCTCTGTAATGTGGCGCTCTCAGGCTTTTTCGCTCATTCCATACCGCATCATAACACATCTGCCGGAATAAAACAACCGAAAATGAAAAAATCACGAATTCCGGCGGGGATAGGGGCCATACTGGCCCTTTTTGCCGCGTGAGCGCAAAAAAACGGCGAGATACGCGTCTCACCGTCTATGCGCTTTTTGGTCTCCGGCGCGGCGGGGTCAACCGGCCCGGGGGGCGGTCTTTTCCGTCTTGCGGGGCCTCCCCTTTCCGGCGCCTATCCCCTTTTTCCCGTAGGCGAACCAGTAGGCCGCCCCGCAGACGGGGACAGCCGCCAGCAGATCCAGGACGGAGTGCTGCTTGATAAAGACGGTGGAGACGGAGATCAGCAGGGCCGTCACCAGGAAGGCGATCCGCCAGGCGGCGGTCTGGAAATCCCGGCTGTCCCAGGCGGCGAACATGGCCGCCGCCGAGCCGATCACATGGATAGAGGGGCAGACGTTGGTGTTGGTATCAAATTCGTAAAAGCGGGCGATGAACCGGGTGAGCGGGTTGTCCCGCTGAAAGGCCAGGGGCCGGAGCTGCTGGCAGTTGGGAAAGAGCATATAGATCAAAATCGCCGCCGAGTAGGAGACGATGATGAACCGCATCATGCCCCTGAAGGCGTCGGGATCCCGCAGGAGCGTATAGAGGAGCATCCCCACCAGGAACACGAACCAGAAAAGGTACGGCAGCAGGAAAAGCTCGCAAAAGGGAATGGCGTCGTCCAGGGCGCAGTGGACGGGGGCGTAGCTGTCCCGGATCCACAGGCGCTCCACCGTCAGGAACAGAAGGCCGTAGATCGGCCAGAAAAGGAGATATTTCAGATGGGAAAACTCCGGCGTGTTCAGCTTGCTGAATCGGAACTGCCGGTAGTCCACCAGGTCGAGTTTTCCAGCTTTTTTCGTCGTGTTCACTTGCTAAGCTCCTCATAGATCCGCCGCGCGCCGTTGGGCTGGTCGTATTTTTGCAGGGCCTGCCGCATCTTGTCAAGCTCGCCGTCGGAGGCCAAAAGCCGGAGGCATTTCCCGGCCAGACGGGGGATCGACGGGTCGGTGATGGCCGCCCCGATCCCGGTGAAATAGTCCATGTTGTATTTCTCACAGCCGGAGACCGCGTCCACGAACACCATGGGCAGTCTCTTGGCCGCCGCCTCGGTGACACCGATGCCGCCGGGCTTCGTCAGGTACAGGTCCGCGGAGTCCATGTAGAGGGAGATGTCGTCGGCGTATCCCACGATATGTACCCGTTCGTTATCGCTGTACTGCTCCGCCAGCTTCTCCTGGAGGCGCTCATTGGTGCCGCAGATGACGGACACCTCCAGATCCGGCGGGAGCTGGCGGGTCAATTCCCGCAGGAGGTTCACGATGGGGCCGCACCCCATACTGCCGCACATCAGCAGCAGGTGCTTATGCCGGAGATCCAAATGGAGCTGGGCCTTGGCCTCCTCCCGTCCCCGGCCCGTCCAGAACTCCTTCCGCACGGGGATCCCGGTGACCACGGCCCGGGCGCGAAACTCCGCGCTGTCCGCGTAGACCCCGCCCAGGGAGCCGCAGGGCAGAAAGTGCTTGTCTACATAGCAGTAGCCCGTCCCGGGACAGCAGGTGTAGTCCGTGGCCACAAAGGCCGTTTTCACCGGCAGGGGCGACTTTTTCATCAGCTCCGACACCATCAGCGCCGAGAACATATGGGTACAGATCACCGTGTCGTACCCGCCGTCCTCAAGGGCCTTGCGCAGACGGCCCGTCCCTTTTCGCAAAAGCCATATCATGGGGGAGCCTTCCTTCAAAAAGCCGGGATGCTCCTCGTTGACGCGGTAGCCCCAGCGGAAAAAGCCGGGGAGATACCGATACATGAAGCTGTGGCCCCAAGCTATGAACCTGGACACGGCGGGCGACACGTATGCCAGGCCGTCGCGGATATCGCAGGGGACGCCCTGCTCCTCAAAGGTCTCCCTGATGGCCTCGGCGCAGGAGTTGTGTCCCTGTCCTGTGTTGCAGCTCAAAATAATGACTTTATTCATAAGCTCTCTCTTTTGCCTTTTCTCTCTCATAAATGCGCATGAGCTTGGGCCTGTTGTAACGCTGAATGATGATGTCAGGGAGGTTCCCCAACAGGTAGAGGAGCGAAACGACCCAGCCCCATACGCCCCGCCAGATAAAGACGCACCCGAAGCCCAGGATACACAGAAGGCCGTGGATCCACTCCGCGACGCACGTCTCCTGGATCATGCGCTCCATTTGCGCCGCGGTGGCGTTGGCCGGGAGCTTCTTGGAGGGCATCACCCACGGGAGAATGGCACTCATGTCCGGCACCTTTTCCTTCCACCGGCGCACGCCCACGCGGTTGTAGATCTTCCCCTCCCGCTCCCAGCGGAACAGGCGGAAGGGAAAACGCTCGGCGCGGAAAAGCCTTTTGGGCAGCAGCCGCCCCAGCAGGAAGCCGGACGCTCCGATCAGGGCAAAATAAAGCAGGCACCTGACAAGCATCATCCCGCCACCTCCGCGGCGTGCTGGAACGCCCGCATCTCCTCTTTCAAAAGGCAGATATATTTTTGAAAGACCGCCGCGCAGACTGACCGCTCCTCCTCGGGGAGCTTCTCCATGGCCCTCTGCTCGGCGTTGAAAAGGGGCCGAACGACACCCTCGCCGTACCGTTTCCCCGCCTCTGTCAGACAAATTTTTTTCCTGTTGCGCGTACCCGGAATCACCGTGAGGAAGGCAAGGCCCCGGCGCACCATGTTGGTGACGATGGTGTTGACGGTCTGCTTGGAAAGGGACAATATCCCGCAGATGTCCTGCTGGGAATAGCCGCCGTCCAGCGCGATCAGCGCGTACCAGATCCAGAACTCGTTTTCTGAAATGCCAAACCGGCCAACGGCGCTGCGATAGATGCCGATGAAATCCTGGATCTCCAGATTCAGCGTCTCAGACGCCTGCGCGTCCTTTTTCAAGCGCGTCCCCCTCCCTCTCCCCGGAGATAGAATCCGAAATAGGACTCTCCTATTGTAGCCCAACGGGGACATCTTGTCAATAATTTAACGTATCAATATAACCATCTTAATTTTAAATAAATATTCTTCCGGGAAAGGGCGGCGGAGCCGGAAGCCCCGCCGCCCTGTTGACAGCTTACTGGCCAGCGTCCCCGTCCGGGGGCTGGCCGTCGTGGGCGGGCCACCGGCAGTCCGTCAGGGCCATGTGGGAAAAGACCGCCCGGAAGGAGGAATCCTCCGGACTGCAGGCGTACACGCCGAAGCGCACCTCCCCCGTGGCCGCGAAGAGGTGGCAGACGCGCATTTGGGAAAAGCTCTCCCCGTCCGGGGAACACTCCAGGCGAAAATCGTCCTCCCGGCGGCTCAGCCGGTACCACATGGACTTGATGGAGGCGTCTATGGCGGTGGTGGCCCAGTCGGACCAGCCGTTGTTGGTGACGACGCTCCCCAGGTGCTGGAGCTTCTCGTTCTCGTACTCGATAGAGGCCTTCAGCCAGTTCTCGCTGTCCAGATAGAGAACGACGCCGCACTGGTCGAAGCGCCGCTTGCTGTCGAAGGCGGTCTTTACCGTGAAGGAGAAGTATTTTTCCTCCGTCCTCATCTGAAAGACCGGGGCGTTGTCGTTGCGGAAGTGGTAATATGTCCTCTGCCACAGATCCGTATGGGGCTTTGTGACCACCTCCAAAGCGCCGCCGCTGACGGTAAACCCGGCGGGCTGTCTTGTCCACTCAAAATCATTAAGATCCAGCATGATATCCCTCCCCGTAACGTTGTAACGTTTAAAGCTCCCTGCTCGTCCAGTTTTTGGCCGACTCCACCCGGTTGGGGTCGGTGGCCGTGCCGATCATGGGGGCGTCGTTGTCCACCAGGGCCAGCGCCGCCATCTCCTCCCCGGTCAGGGAGAAGTCGAACACGTCGAAGTTCTCCCTGATCCGCTCCGGGTGGACGGATTTGGGAATGACCGCGATCCCCTGCTGGATCAAAAACCGCAGCGCCACCTGGGCCGGGGTCTTTCCGTGGGCCCGGGCCGCCGCCTGTACCGCCGGCAGGGCGAACATATCGTTGATGCGGCTCTGGCCCAGCGGGGCGTAGGCCTCGTGGACGACACCGTATTTTTCCATCCACCGGTGGGCGGCCTTCTGCTGGCAGTAGAGGTGCGTCTCCACCTGGTCAACGGCGGGGGTCACCTCGTTATAATTGATGAGATCCACCAGCCTGTCCGGGGAGAAGTTGGACACGCCGATGGCCCGGACGACGCCCTCCTTGTAGAGCGCCTCCAGATCCCGCCAGGCGGCGTACACGTCCCCGAAGGGCCAGTGGATCAGCATCATGTCCAGATAGTCCAGGCCCAGCCTCTCCAGCGACCTGTATACGCTCCTGGCGCACTCCCCTCCGGCGTGGTTGCGGAACCACACCTTGGAGGTGATGAAAAGCTCGCCCCTGGGAACGCCGCAGTCCCGCACGGCCTCCCCTACGGCGCGCTCGTTGCCGTAATTCTGGGCGGTGTCGATGAGCCGCACGCCCGTCTCTATGGCGGCGGCCACGCTGTTCCGGCACGTCTCCGGGTCTGTGATCTGGTAGGTGCCAAAGCCCAGCAGGGGCATCAGCACGCCGTTATTGAGTCTGATCTCCGTCATGGTTGACCTCCTTCATAGGTACGCGCCTCCAGGAAGGCGCAAACTGTTTCCACCGCCGTCTCCAGCGCCGCGCCGCCAAAGCCGTGGCCCGCGCCGGGGATCACCTTAAGCTCCACACGCTCCTGCCCGTAGGCGGCCACAGCGCCGTCGATGACGCGTCTCGCCACCAGGGCGTCCCTGTCGCCCCAGACGATACACACGTCCCCGGGGTAAGCGCCGATGACCGCGTAGGGGTCAAGCTCCCTGACGGAGCTTATGTACTCCGCCCCGACGGTGTAGCCCATCAGGGGCGTGTCCCGGACGGGCGCGTTTCGCCAGTCATCGGGGATATTCAGCGCCGGGAAATAGAGGGCCAGGGCCGCGATCCGCTCCCCCAACTCCGCCGCCGCCAGGGCCGCCACAAGGCCCCCCTGACTGCCGCCCAGGAGGAACAGCTGGCCGCCGTCCACATGGGGAAGCCCCGCCACGTCGTCCACCGCCGCCGATAAGTCCTCCACCATGGTGTAGGGCGTATAGGTTCGGGCGTCGCGGCCCGCGCTTTTGCCCCCCGCCTGGGCGCCGCAGAAGTCGAAGGCGTAGCACACATACCCCCGGGCGGCAAACCGGCGGCACTCCGTGGGGAAGTCCGTACAGCGGCCGTTGAAGCCGTGGCAGAGGATCACCGCCGGGTAGACCCCCTCCGCGTCCGGCTCCCACAGCCGGCCGTAAAGGTCGATCGTCCGGCCCTGGCTGTCGGTATACGACACGGTATGGTCTTCCGTCCTGACGGCGTAGGCGAAGTCCGCCGGTAAGTCCCTGATTTTTCTCTTCATCGAGTTCCCCTCCCCGCGCCCGCAGGCGCTCAAAATCCCCGCCAGAGCCAAAAAGGCCAGGGCGGCGCAAAGAAAACGGCGTGATCGCATGACCGGCCTCCCCCCTTGATCTTATGATAAAACTTTATCATGACTGGGCGGTTTTGTCAACGCCGCCGATCAAGCCGGGCAGGCGCAAAATTTCTCCTTGACATTTTTCACGAAGCTGTCTATAATGTACTGGCATCGGGGTGTGGCGAAGCTTGGTATCGCGCTTGGTTCGGGACCAAGAGGCCGCGGGTTCAAATCCCGCCACTCCGACCACGCCGTTGCTAAAACGGCAATGGCGCAAAAGAAGGCAGTCGCTTTTGGCGGCTGCCTTCTTTCTCACTCGTTGACTTCGCTCCTTCTCTCAAAACGCGACCCGCTCCGCCGGGCTCGCGTTTTATTCTTTTCGGTAGATCGTCAGCTCCCCGTCCACACGGGCGAATTCCTGATACCCCTGCCCCTCCAGGAGCCTTATCAGATTCTCCAGGCCGTTTTCCGCCCCGCCGGTCTCGAATTTCCTGTACTCGTGGGCGGCATTGAGCCTGAGAACGACGTACTGCGTCTCCAGCAGATGCTCCCTGGAGCCGTAGCGGACGTCGTAGAGAACCGGTCTGCGGGACAGATAGGCGGTGTAGTAGGTGGTGGCAGAAACGGAGGCGTCCTCCGGGATCCTGTCCAGGGCGGCGCGGATATCCTGATAGTAGCCGTGATACCGTACCGCCCGGGCGGGGTAGGACACGGCCACGGGGGCCACCGAACAGCCAAAGCACACGGCCCCCACAGCCGCCGCCCCGGCAAAACCCAGGAGCCGCCGCCAGTCCGGCCTCAGCTCCGCGCCGTTCACCACAGTCAGATACAGCAGGAACGCCGTGGAGCCGAAGCTGTACTGAAAGAGGATATCGTGCTGATAGCGGTAATCGGACATGAGATTCACAAGGACGTAAGGGATCAGCAGGATATACCGCTCATAGCGCCTGGTCATCAGGGGCAGGCCCAGCACCGGCAGCAGCGTCAGGGCGATGTAGCGAAGCTTCTCCGCGTCCACGCACTCATAGACCGCCTTTAAGGGGCAGAGGAGAGCCGCCTTCACCACCGTGACCAGGGAATCCGACCCGTCGTACATGAAATTATCATACCGATAGGTCATCACGCCGTCGCCGCTTTTGGCAAGATACCCGGTGACCAGGGCGAACCACCCCAGGGCCGCGCAAAGCAGGGCAAGGCCGGTGACAAGGCCCCGCCTGTCCCGCTCCCGGGGGCGCAGGACCGAGCTGACCGCCAGCCACACGCCGACCACAGCCACATAGACCGCCGCATCTTCCTTGACCGACAGCGTAAGGGCGGCGGCCAGGGCGGTGAGAGCGGCGTTTTTCCTGTCCACGCCGTAAAATAGCCAGAGGATCAGCGGCGTGAGAAAGCAGTTCTCATGGAGGTCATACCCCGCCCCGCCGGCGAAGGCCGGGGTGAGCAGCAGTACGGCGCAGCACAGCGTCCGCTGAGCGCCCGTCAGGCCGTGCCGGCGGCCCAGGAGCCACAGGGGGATCACCGCCGAGGCCATCACCGCCGCCTGGAGGATCTGCAGGACGGCGGGATCGGGGAACAGCGCGTAGAACGGGAGCATCAGGTAATACACCGGCGACACATGGACGGCAAAATGGGACAGCGCCCCGTCCCGCTCCAATGTGGTGATGGGCAGGCCAGTGGCTCTCATGCTGTAAAACATCTGGGAGAAGATGCCAAAATCATAGGTGGGCGAGCCGAAGCTGACATACCGCCCCACCGTCCAGGCGCTGACCAGCAGGAAAAAGGCGGCTGTCAGCCCCAGGGTGACCCATACCCACGCCCGACGGGCTTTCCCGGCCGGGGCGGCGGGTTCTGGCGTTGCGTCCCAGCCCCGGAGGGCGTAAACCAGTGTGACGGCAAAAAGCACCGCGCTGGCGGCCAGCATGGGCCAGGTGAAAGAGGCCCTCAGCCCCGCGTATGTCAGTACGGCCGTCGCCGCCGCCACGCCCCACCGCTCCGCCCGTCTGGTATCTAAAAAGAGCGCCAGGACGGTCAGCAGGGCGAACACGCCGCCCCATAAAAGCGCGGCCCGGACAGGGGACATACCGGCAAGGCCCTCCAGCCCCTCCAGGCTTCGGGAACTCTCCGGGAGAAGCAAAAATTCCGCCAGCGCCGCCGCCAGCCAGGAGAGAAAAGCGCGCCGCAGGATATCCGGCGCTGTAAGCTGTTTGCGCATGGAAACACCCCCTGCGCCTTATGGTACAGGGGGCGTCTTTCGGAAAATCGAGGGTTTTCTTACAAATCTCTTTCAATTGTCCGCCGTCAAGGGCTTCTCAGGCGTCCTGGGCAGCTCCACGATGGCGTTGAACTGGTCGCCGTCCACGGCCACCCGGAAGGAGCCGCCCACGGACTCGGTGTACGTCTGGGCGATAGCCAGCCCCAGGCCGCTCCCCTTGGTGGAGCGGGCCTTGTCGCCCCGGGCAAAGCGTTGGACGATCTCCTCCGGGGTGAAGTCCATCTCATAGGAGGCGGTGTTCACCACCCGGACGGTGTAGCCGCCCTCCCTCTCCCGGGCGTCGATGAAGATCCTGGTACCTTTCAGGGCGTACTTGACGGCGTTGCCAAGGAGGTTGGCGAACACCTGGTGGAGCCTGGCCCCGTCGGTGACCAGGGGGAGGGACGGGGCGGCGTAGCTCCGCTTCACCGTCAGTCCCGCGGCGGATATCTGGTCGTAAAAGAGGCCCACAGTCTGCTCCAGAAGCCGCGCAAGGTCGATCTCCTCCCGCTTCATCTCCTGGGCGCCGCTGGAGACCTTGGTCAGCTCAAAGAGCGACTCCACCAGCTCGTTCATATACCCCGCCTTCTGGTGGAGCCACCGGAGCTGGTTCTGTCCCTCCGGGGAGAGTGTCTCCTTTTCCAGAAGCTCGCTGTACCCCAGAATGGCCGTCAGGGGCGTGCGCAGGTCGTGGGACACGTTGGCGATCAGCTCCACCTTGAACCGCTCGCTGATGACGGCGGCGCGGATGGCCTCCTGATGCTGTGCCTGGAGGGCCAACAGCTGTTCCTCCGTGTGGGAGAAGGCCCCCTCCCCCACCGTGACGGGCTTGCCCTGCTGGAAGTTATCCAGCTGTCCCGCCAGATGCTCCAGCCCCTTGCCATATCTCCAGAGGCACGCAAGGCCCAGTGCGTCTGCCGCTACAAAGCCCATGACCGCGAACAGCCAGTGTCCGAAGAAGGAGACCTCATAAACGCGGTGCGCCCGCGCCCACCAAAGGGTCTGCCAGCCCGCGCCAAAAAGCGGCAGGACGAACCAGCCGGTATAGATCAGCAGAGACAGCTCCGGCCTTGCGGCGCGTCCGGCCCACCGGGCGGCCAGACACCAGGCGAGAGGAAATCTGGCCCGCGCCCAGCCCCAAAGCTCCCTGAACCCCCACAAAAGGGCAAATCCGGCGGGGATCCGGGCGGCGTGGGCATTCCAGAGCCGGTACCACCGCTGCTCTAAGACATAGTAGTGCGGGGCGGTCACCGTCAGCGCAAGACCGGCCAGGGCCAGAAGGAGGCAGACGCCGTCGGGGCCGAAAAGCGGCCTTTTGGGAGTCAACAGGAAAACACCCGAGAAAGCCGCCCCGGCGGCGACAAAGCAGAGGACATAGCCGAAGACCCTCCCGGCCTCCAGGCCCGTTTCCTCCGTTTCGGCCTCCTGTACCGGCTGGGGGGCCGTTTCGGGTCGCTCCTCCCCGATCACACCCCTGTCCACGGCGCTGCCGCCGGCCGTCCACGCGGTATCGGGCGTCGTCGTGTCCCATAATTCCGTGGACCAGGTGTCATACGGCCCGTTTTCCTCGTTCCCCCTGACCGCTCCCAGGCCAAAGCTCCAGGAGACGGCCGCCAGGAGCAGGAGCAGGGCCGCCGTCCACTCACGGTGCTTCAAAAACATACCCGATCCCCCAAACTACCTTCAGATATTCCGGCTTCTTCGGATTCAGCTCCAGTTTCTCCCGGATGCGGCTGATGTGTACCATCACCGTGTTCTCCACGGCGTAGGCGTCGCTCTCCCACACCCGCTCGTAGATCTCCTCCGCCGAAAAGACCCGCCCCGGGTGGGACATCAGCATCTGCAAGATCTTATACTCCGTGGCGGTGAGCCGCACCGGCTCGCCCCGGACGATCAGCTGTTTCGCGGCGGTGTCCAGGATAACGTCCCCCACCGCGATCTGCTCCTCGCCCCTGGCCTCCCGAATGGAGCCCAGGTCGTCATACCGGCGCAGAAGCGCCCTGACCCGGGCCAGAAGCTCCTGCTGGTAGAAGGGCTTCACCAGATAGTCGTCCGCCCCGGCCTCCAGCCCCAGCACCCTGTCGGAGCCCTCCGCCTTGGCCGAGAGCATCAGAATGGGGATATTGTGGTTCTCCCGTATGCGCACGGTGGCCAGGATCCCGTTGCACTGGGGCATCATCACGTCCATGATGATAAGCTGGGGGCTTTCCGCCTCCACAAGACGGCAGGCCTCCTCCCCGTCGTGGGCGGTAAGCACCTGATATCCCGCCTGCCTACAGGCCGTCTCCAGGATATGGACGATGGAAAAATCGTCGTCCACCACCAGGATCCGATAGTTTTCAGCCATAGTCTCCTCCCCCGTCAAATAAGTACGCAGTACAGTGTAGCATATTTTCCCCCAAAGCGCAACGCTCCGGCGGAACGAAAGCGGCGGGTACAGCGGTTAAAGAAAGATTTCCGGGAATTCGGCGGGCCGCCAAGAGAGGCGGCCCCTACAATCCCTGATGAAAGATTTTGCAAAAATAACGCATAAATTTCCCTTAAAAACCGTAGGGGCGGGTTCAAAACCCGTCCGCGAATTTACGGAAAGCTCCCCATAAGTTGTAGGGGCCGCCGCCGCACGGCGGCGGGTGATTGAATCGGAAGGGGAACCCTGACGGTTCCCCTTCCAAACCCTTCCCTCCGATCATACGGAAATTGTTTTTATCCGAATAATGTTCTGTACGGGCCGGACACCCGGCCGGCCCGCCAATCGAATCACGACGCCGCCCATACGGCTTCTATATTAAATTTTCGGTAACTCGCCCCCTCCCCTCTCCTCTTGACACCCGGTAAATGGTGTGCTATTCTTTTAGAACACCATTTAATGAAGAAAAAGGAGAAAGCTATGGCAGTAAAGATCATCACGGATTCCGCGTCGGATATCCCCCAGGAGCGGGCCGGGGAGCTGGATATCCAGGTCATGCCGCTGACCACCGTGTTCGGGTCGGAGGAGTTTCTGGACGGGGTGACGCTGACAAACCGGGAATTTTACGAAAAGCTCATCGAGACGGACGAGCTGCCCCACACCAGCCAGCTTACGCCCTTCCAGTACCGGGAGGCGTTCAGTCGCGCGGCGGCGGGCGGAGATGAGGTACTCTATATCTCCCTCTCCTCCGGGCTGTCCGGCTCCTGCGGCAGCGCTGTGGCCGCGGCGGCGGAGTTTGAGGGGCAGGTCACCGTGGTGGACAGCCTGAACGTGTGCATCGGCCAACAGCTTCTGGTGCTGTACGCCGTCCGGCTCCGGGACAAGGGCCTGAGCGCCGCCGCCATCGCCCGGGAGCTGGAGGCGCGTCGGGGGGACGTCCGGGTGCTGGCGCTGCTGGACACCCTGGAATATTTGAAAAAAGGCGGACGCATCTCCCCCACCGTGGCCTTCGCCGGGGAGCTTTTGTCCATCAAGCCCGTGGTGGCGGTGGAAAACGGCCAGGTGGCGCTGGTGGGCAAGGCCAGAGGCTCCAAAAACGGCAATAACCTGCTGACCCGCTTTGTGGAGAACAGCAGCGGCATCGACTTCGATATGCCCTACGCCCTGGCGTACAGCGGTCTGGACGACACCCTCCTGCAAAAATATATCCGGGACAGCGAGGCGCTCTACAAGGGCCGCGCTGGAGAGCTGCCCATCTGCACCGTGGGCAGTACCATCGGTACCCACGTGGGCCCGGGGGCCATCGCCGTGGCCTTCTTCGCCGCTTCCCGCAAAGGAACGGAATAATAGAGCGCCAAGCGGTTGGATACGCCTATCCAATCCGCAAGTTCCTCCTGCGTAAGCGTCTTTTCCCCGCGAAGCTCCCTGAGAAACCTTCCGGCCTTTTGCTGATTCATGCCTTATCGGCCCACTTTCGTGTTCAGGATACCCTGCCGGAGTGAAAAGGTACAGGACAGGGACTGAGAATCACGGCAAAAAAGAGCGCGCGGATTTTCCTCCGCGCGCTCTTGGCGTTTTATTCAGATTTTGGAGAACCCGTAGGTGTTCACTACCGCGTCGATGGGCTGACCGGCTTTGCACATAGGACACTCGGCGGGGGTGTAGGAGACGTAGTCCGGAATGGTATTGGTGTCGAAGATGGACACCACGGGCAGGCCGTCCACGTTATGGACGGCGGCGTAGATAGCCGCCGCGCCCACCACCCGGCCGCCGTAATACTCCACGCTCTCCTTCCCCTGCAGGACTGTTTTGCCGGTGGTCAGGGAGCAGGCCAGGATAAGCACGTGCTTGCCCTCCAGCATGAACCGGGCGTTGTCCCGGAAGATCAGCTTGCCGCTGCTGTTCAGCTCGCCCTTGACGATGTAGATGTTGCTGCCCTCGCTCAAGGAGCGGCCCCCCGCCTTGGTCAGCTCCTTGGCAAGACACGTCCCCACGGTGCTGGTGCCGTCCATGCAGAGAATGGAATCCACCGGGAAGCGCCCCTTCACCTTCTCGCAGAGGGTGTGGGCCACGGCCTCACAGCCCTTGAGGCTGTATTTCTGGGCGGTGGTGTCGATAAAGTAGTTGATGTGGCTGTTCTGGGTGGCGAAATGCCCCTTGGCCGCCAAAAGCGGCGTGCCGCCGATATGTAAAAGGGGAAAGAACTTAGGTTCCATGCCTTGTGGCCTCCTTGCAAAAGTATACCGCGCAAACCATCATTTTTCGCGGGCGCGGCTTGGCGTACCTCTTGATTATAGCAGAAATTGCAGCTTATTACAATAGGAAAATTCATTTCCCCCCGCCGCAAAATTTCCCGGCAACTTTTTCGCTGTCCCTTTACAATCCCGCCCGCTTGTGGTATTCTTTTTAGCGAACCTAAGAGGAAAGAACGGTGCTCAATGACACTGAAGGAATTGAAGATCGGTGAGACTGGCCGGATCGACGCGGTAGGCGGCGACGGCGCCCTCCGCCAGCATTTTCTGGACATGGGCGTGATCCCCGGCGCGGAGGTCACCGTTGTGAAATACGCCCCCATGGGCGACCCGATGGAGCTGCGTATCCACGGCTATGAGCTGACCCTGCGGCTTGCCGACGCAGAGCATATCACCGTCACAAGGCTGGAGGCCGCGCCCCCGAAACCGGCCCCCGCCCCCGTGAAGAAGGCCCGACAGCCCCACCCCTATTTCGGCGAGCCGGGCGTCCACCACGAGAAAAGCACGGAAAATCCCCTGCCTGACGGGCATATCCTCACCTTCGCCCTGGTGGGCAACCAGAACTGCGGCAAGACCACCCTCTTCAACCGCCTCACCGGGGCCAACCAGCACGTGGGCAACTTCCCCGGCGTCACCGTGGATCGGAAGGACGGCTCCATCATCGGCCACCCGGACACGCGCATCACCGACCTGCCCGGCATCTACTCCATGTCCCCCTACTCCAACGAGGAGCTGGTGAGCCGGGATTTTGTGCTGGAGGAGAAGCCCGACGCCATCATCAACATCGTGGACGCCACCAACATCGAGCGCAACCTGTATCTCACCATGCAGCTTCTGGAGATGGACAGGCCCATGGTGGTGGCCCTCAATATGATGGACGAGCTGACCGGCAACGGCGGCTCCATCGACGTGAACGCCATGGAGGCACTGCTGGGCGTCCCGGTGGTGCCTATCTCCGCCGCCAAGAACGAGGGCGTCGGGGAGCTTATCACCCACGCCATCCACGTGGCGAAATACCAGGAGAAGCCCGTTAAGGTGGATTTTTGCGCCAAGGACGCCTTTGGCGGCGCCGTCCACCGTTGCCTGCACGCCGTGGTGCATCTCATCGAGGATCACGCGGAGAACTCCGGGATCCCCGCCCGGTTCGCCTCCGCCAAGTGCATCGAGGGCGACTCCCTGATCATTGAGAAGCTGGGCCTGGACGAAAACGAGAAGGAGCTTTTGGAGCATATCACCCTTCAGATGGAGACGGAGCGCGGCCTTGACCGCAGCGCCGCCATCGCGGATATGCGCTTCGGCTTTATCGGGCGGGTGTGCCGAGAGTGCGTGCGGAAGCCCCGGGAGAGCCGGGAGCATATCCGCAGTGAGAAGCTCGACCGCGTCCTCACAGGGAAATATACCGCCATACCCGTGTTCATCGCCATCATGGGGCTGGTGTTCTACCTGACCTTCAACGTCATCGGCGCCTTCCTCCAGGAGCTTCTGGACAGGGGCATCAGCGCCCTGACCGTCTATTTAGACGAACTGATGACCGGCGCCGGGGTGAACCCGGTGCTTCACGACCTGGTGATCAACGGCATCTTTGAGGGCGTGGGTTCGGTGCTGAGCTTCATGCCCATCGTGGTCACCATGTTCTTCTTCCTCTCCTTGCTGGAGGACTCCGGGTACATAGCCAGAGTGGCCTTCTTCATGGACAAGCTCCTGAGAAAGATCGGCCTCTCCGGGCGGAGCATCGTCCCCCTGCTTGTGGGCTTCGGCTGTACCGTCCCCGCCGTGATGGCCACCCGCACCCTCCCCAGCGAGCGAGACAGAAAAATGACTATCCTGCTGACCCCCTTTATGAGCTGTACGGCGAAATTGCCCATCTACGGCTTCTTCGTCAGCACCTTCTTCCCCGGCAAGGGCGGCTTTATCATGACGGGCCTCTACCTTCTGGGGATCCTGGTGGGCATCTTAGTGGCGTTCCTCTACAAAAAGCTCCTGTTCCGGGGGGAGGCCGTCCCCTTTGTGATGGAGCTTCCCAACTACCGCTTCCCCAGCGCCCGCAACACCCTCCAGCTCATGTGGGAGAAGGCCCGGGACTTCCTCCAGCGGGCCTTTTCGGTGATCTTCGTGGCCACCGTGGTGGTGTGGTTTTTGCAGAGCTTCGACCTGCACTTCAACCTGGTGTCCGACTCCTCCCACAGCATCATGGCGATGCTGGCCGGCCTGATCGCCCCGCTTTTCCGGCCCCTGGGCCTGGGCGACTGGCGCATCTGCACCTCCCTCATCAGCGGCTTCATGGCCAAGGAGAGCGTGGTCTCCGTGCTGGAGGTGCTGTTCGCCGGACAGGGCGGCGTAGGCGCGGCGCTGGACGCCGTCTCCGCCGGGGCGCTTCTGGTATTCAGCCTCCTTTACACCCCCTGCGTGGCCGCCATCGCCTCCATTCGCCGGGAGCTGGGCCGCACCTGGTCTGCCGGCGTCATCGTCTGGCAGTGCGTCCTGGCGTGGCTGGGGGCCCTGCTCACCCGGGGGATCCTGATCCTGCTCCTGTGAGGAGCTTCGCGCCCATAACATGATATCATGACATGATAAATAAACTGGCCCCGCCGATCTTTGTGACCGGCGGGGCCGCTGTATCCGGGGTATTTTTTGCCGTCAACCGTCAAACAGCTCAGAAGAACTCCACGTCTACCGTGAGGTCTGGGATCTCCGGGTTCAAAGAGCGCACCAGGGCGGAGATGACGATCCGGGCGTTATTTTCCAGGGACTCATTGGCGTAGCGGTTATCGCGGATGTCCTCGGTAAGCTCCGTCTGGGCCTGGGCCAGCTGGGCGATAGCCAACTCCGGCTCCAGCGCCCGCTTCTCCATGGCAGCCGAACAGCCCGTCACCGCCAGCGCCAACGTCAGCGCCAGAAGGACGGCCCGCTTTCCTCTCATGCTCTATCCCCCCGTTGTCTCTTTATTTCCCCTGGCCCTCGCACTCCGGGGCGAAGGCCGCCAGGAACGCGGGGTTCACCTTCTCCAAATTGACGATGCCGCCCTTTTCGTCCAGGTAGCAGTGCTGGCTTGTCCCCACGGCCCGCAGCTCCCCGGTGGCGGCGTCCTTGACCTCGTAGCGGAAGGCGCATCGAAACTTCCCCATGCTCTCCAAATGCACCTCCACGGCCACGGTGTCCCGGTAACGCACCGGCTTTTTGTACTCGCAGGCGACGCCGATCACGGGACTCATGATCCCCTCCCGCTCCAGCCGCTCGTAGGGATAGCCCACCTGCTCCATAAAATACGTGCGGGCCTCCTCAAAGTAACGGATATAGTTGGAGTGGTGCACCACCCCCATCTTGTCCGTCTCGTAGTAGTTGACCGTGCGCAAATAGGTTTTCATACCGCGCCTCCGAAAAAATTCTCCCTTTTATGATACCACACAAACGCCCAAATGGGAAGAAGATTTCACAAAAATCGCCCCCTCCCGCGCGGGGAGGGGACGGCAAGCTTTTAATTGACCGCCAGAGAACCGTAAGGCGGCCTCAGCGGTGAAATTCCTCTCGTAAAATGCCTCTTTCCACGATATCCACCCGCTCCCCGGTGAGCAGCAGGCGGAAGGCGCCGCGGCGCACGCCCTCTGGCACCAGGCCGCACTTCTCCATGACCCGCGCCGAGCCTAAATTGACGGCGGCGTGGCTCCCGTTTATACGGTAGAAGCCCACCTCCTCAAAGCAGTAGCGCAGAACCTCCCGGAAGGCCTCGGTCATATAGCCCCTGCCCCACCAGCGTTTGCCCAGGCAGTAGCCCACGCTCCCCGTCTCCTGGTAGTCATTGGCGTGCATAACGCTGATGTCCCCGATAAGCTCCCCCGTCTCCTTGAGGACGATGGCCCAGTGGTAGCAGTTCTCCTCCTCCGCCTCCTCCGCCCAGGCCTCCAGAAGCAGGCGGGTGACGGCGATATCCCCGTGGGGCTTCCAGGTGAGGTATTTCGTCACCTCCGGGTCGTTCATCCAGTTTTGAAACGCCGCCTCCGCGTCGCCGGTTTGCCACCGCCGCAGAATGAGACGCCGCGTCTCCAGCGTCCTCGTCCCCTTGTGTTGCATCAGTCTCTCCTCCGTTTTATCGTAGATTTGCGGTCATTATACGGCATCTCCGGCCAAAAAGCAATCAACCGTGGGTTTCTTTCCGCAAAAAGTGCAGATTCGGCAAGAACGGAAAGGTTTTTGGCGGGAAATGTGTTATGATAGGGCCGTGGCCACAAAAAAGAAAGGGGAACGGCGGCATGAGCCAAAACATTCTGGAGAAGAGCCTGCGCTACATCGAGGCGAACCTGAAAGCGCCCATCACCGCCCGGGAGCTTGCGGAGCTGTCCGGGTACTCGCTCTATCGGTACTACAGGCTTTTCCAGGCGGAAACGGGTATGTCCGTGATGCGCTATATCCTGCGCCGGAGGCTCCTGGCCGCCGCGCGGGAGCTGAGGGGCGGCAAAAAGCAGATCGACGCGGCGCTGCTCTACGGCTTTGACACCCACGCGGGCTTTTACAAGGCCTTCCGGCGGGAATTTGGCTGTACGCCCTCCCAATACCTGAAAAACGGCGGGGCCTTCGCGCCCCAGGTGACAAAGGAGGTCACAATGAATGAATCAACTCCCACCGGCGGACGGTTTTTGACCTGCCGGGATTTTTACGACGAACCAACATACGCCCCTCTGGCGGGGGCGGCCCTGGCGAGGCTCCACCGGGCGCTTCTCAGGGCGGACACGGCGGTGGATCAGGTGGAGCTTTATGAGACGGTGGGCGGCTGGGCGTTGCCCCTGTGCCGTAGGCTTCTGGATATCCCGGAGGCCTTTTCGCGGGAGTATCTGCAAACGCTGTCAGCCCTCTGCCCGCTCCTCCCCGTTCAGACCATTCACCGGGATCCCAACCCCTCTATGTTCTATGTCACGCCGGAGGGGCTGGCGCTGGCACCCTCGCCCCTGGCGGAACGGAACGTGCGGCTCTACGACCCCTGCTACACCGCCACCGCCCTTCTCAGCGAGAGCTTCGACGCCGGCCCGGAGACGTTTGGCCAGTGGCTGGGCCTCTACCGGGGGATCGTCAACGGCTACGCCCAGGAGGCGGACATAACCGACGATGAGCGCCGCGCCGTCCCCTATGTGCTGATGGCCAACCAGCTCATCTGCACAGCCTGGTTTTATGAGCAGAAGACAGAACCGGCGTTTTTTGAGGTCAACAGGAAGATGACCCTCCGCCTGCTGTCCGAATTCAAGAACCTGTCAGTATAGCGAAACTGGGCCGCCTCTCCAGGCGGCCCCGCGTCGTCAATCGACCGTTATACAATTCGCAAATGCGCCCTCGCCTCAAAAGAACGCCACGCAGATGCAGTTGGGCCCCACATGGGTGCCGATGGCGGCCCCGATGGCGCTGACGGGGAGCTGGCGGCCCGCGTAGATATCGGCGTTGTCGGCCATATATTTGCGCAGGATATCGTCGGAAAGCCCCGTGTAGCCGATGGCGCAGGGCATATCGAAGTTGACGCCGCCGGTCTTTTCCATGAGCTTGCGCAGCAGGTTGTTGCCGTTTTTCGAGCCTCTGGCCTTGCCCACCAGCGCCACCTCCCCGTCCACCACGCTGACCACCGGCTTGATGGACAAAAGCTCCCCGGCGAAGGCCACGGCGGGAGAGATGCGCCCGCCCTTCTTGAGATATTCCAGGGTGTCCAGCAGGGCCAGGACGTGGACGTTTTTGGCCTGTTCGTTGAGGATCGCCCCGATCCGCGCGGCGCTCAAGCCCTGATCCCGCAGGCGCAGGGCCAGCTTCACCAGCACCAGCTCCCCCATGCTGACGTTTTGGGTGTCCGCCACGGCCACCTTGTCCCCGAATTCCTCCGCCGCCGCCAGGGCGTTCTGGTAGGAGCCGGAGAACTTGGAACCGATGACCACGCACACCGCCTCGTCCCCGGCCTCCACGGCCTCACGGAACACCTGGCCGTAGGTGTAGGGGGTGATCTGGCTGGTGTGGGGCAGTTCGTCGGACTCGATGAGCTTCTCGTAAAACTCCCTGGGGGACAGATCCACCCCGTCTGTGTACTCCCTGTCACCAAAGGTCACCGTGACGGGCAGCAGCGTCACCTGAAGCTCCTCCGCCTCCCCGCGCGTCATATCGCAGGCGGAATCCGCAATGATCTGTACCATAGTTTTCTCCTTTTCTTATGTATCAGTTGTATCAGTCGCTTATATCGCTGTCCAGCACCACGGCGAAATCATACTCCGGGTGCCGTTCCTTCATCTGGGCGATCAGCTTGTCGCGGATCAGCTCCTTGCGCTTGGACTCGAAATCAATGATGAGGTCAAAGGTCACAAGCCCCCGCTCGGTGTCCACATAGAACCCGTGCATCTGTAAGACCTCCGGGTACTGGACGATCAGCTCCCGCAGCTCCTCCTTCATTCTGGCAAACTCCCCCACCGACGTGTTGGAGGCGTAGATGCCGATGGTCAGCACGATCCCGA
>CANPWM010000041.1 GCA_947584295.1 uncultured Oscillospiraceae bacterium
CCGCTTTCCCGAACAATTTCCCCCTTTTTCAAAAGTCCCTGTGTCTTGCGCGTGTCTTTGTAAGGAAATGGCAAAAATGTCACGGAAAGTAAAGCGCAGTAAAACGAAAAACGCCGGCCCGGAGGCTGGCGTTTTACGCTATTTATACATTATATAATATATAAATCTCACTTGGTAGTGGAGGCCCGCAGGAGGGGCGTGGTGTTCACGTAGATGGTGCGGTAGGGGCGGTCGGGGTTCTCGATGCGGTCCAGCAGGATATCCGCCGCCAGCTTGCCTATGTCCGCGCCGGGGATATGGGCGGTGGTCAGGGCAGGCTCCACCACCGCCGATTGGGGGGTGCCGTCAAAGCCCGTCACCATGACGCGGCCCGGGATCGCCACGTTCATCTGTTTCAGGGCGGTCATCACATGGAGGGCGATGTAGTCGTTGGCGCACACCAGCCCGTCGGGCAGGACGGGCATTTTCGTCAGCGTCTCCGCAAGCCAGGCGGGGTCGCTGTACCGGGGGCCGTCCTTCTCCAGAATGCAAAGATCCCTGTCCAGAGTGAGGCCGCCTCTCTCCAGGGCCAGATTGAAGCCGATCCAGCGCTCGTGGAAGCTGTTGCAGTGGTCGCTGTCCCCCACAAAGCCCAGCCGCCAGCCGCCGGAGTTGATAATGGCGTCGGTCATGGCCATGGTGCTGGCCACGTTCTCCATGGAGATCAGGTCGTAATGGAGGATCGACGTGTTGGCCCCCGCGTAGGCGTCCACAAAGATGGCGGGCAGCTTCAACCCGCAGATCATATCGAGATAGGATTTGCTGAAAAGCTCGATGCCCAGGATCCCCGCTGTCTGCTCCAGGGAGATATTGGCCGGCAGACGGTTTTGGGTAAATTCTTCCGGGGTAAGCTCATACATTGTCAACGTGTACCCCGAGCGGCTGAGCTGCGCGGCAAAGGCAGGCACAAAGAAGGTGCCGAAATGGTAGTCAGAGGGCATATGGCTGGTGAAAAGGGCCACGTTCTGGTTGCGCGCCTCCTCCTTCGCCTCCTCGTCCGGGAGCTGACGGTACCCCAGCTCCCGCGCCTTCTCCAGCACCATGCGCCGGGTGGCCTCCGGAACAGCGCCCCTGCCGTTGAAAATCTTTGACACCGTGTTCCTGGATAAGCCGCAGGAATCGGCTATATCCTGCATGGTGACCCGCTGTAACGCCATTGCGCTGACCTCCTTATAACATATATAACCATTGATCTATTCGTTTTTTATCATAGCATAGGCAAACGGAAAAATCAAGATGTGCATTTTGTAAACTTTCACTTTTTCCATTGTTCGATTTGCACAAATTTTTTGAGCTGATTTTGGTGATGTTTACATTTTTGATATTTTCGTAAAGTTTTTGTTGACATTTCGTAAATCAAATATTACAATACAATCACTAAATGTAAACGCGAATGTAAAACTTTGGGTTTTACATGAAGTGGACATTCAGTAAAGAGGAAATCAACATTTGGGAGGTAAATCACCATGGCAAGCTTGACCCTGAAAGACATCAAGAAGGTCTACCCCAACAGCGAAGAGAAGAAGTCGAAGAAAAAGAAGAAGAACGACGAACCCGAGAAGCAGAAGGCGAACCTCCAGATCACCGATGAGGGCGTCGTAGCTGTCCAGCAGTTCAGCCTGGACATCGCCGACAAGGAATTCATCGTGCTGGTTGGCCCCTCCGGCTGCGGGAAGTCCACCACGCTGCGTATGATCGCGGGCCTTGAGGAGATCAGCTCCGGCGAGCTGTATATCGGGGATCGGCTGGTGAACGACGTGGCGCCCAAGGATCGAGACATCGCCATGGTGTTCCAGTCCTACGCGCTGTACCCGCACATGACGGTGTACGACAACATGGCGTTCTCCCTGAAGCTGAAGAAGACGCCGAAGGCGGAGATCGACAAGAAGGTGCGCGAGGCGGCGGAGATCCTGGACATCACCCAGTATCTTGACCGCAAGCCGAAGGCTCTTTCCGGCGGCCAGCGTCAGCGCGTGGCCATCGGACGCGCCATCGTGCGTGAGCCGAAGGTACTGCTGATGGACGAGCCGCTGTCCAACCTGGACGCGAAGCTGCGCAACCAGATGCGCGCTGAGATCATCAAGCTGCGCCAGAAGATCAACACCACGTTCATCTATGTTACCCATGACCAGACGGAGGCCATGACGCTGGGCGACAGGATCGTTATCATGAAGGACGGGTTCATCCAGCAGATCGGCACGCCTCAGGAGGTGTTCAATCACCCCATCAACCTGTTTGTGGCGGGCTTCATCGGAACGCCTCAGATGAACTTCTTTGAAAACTGCGCATTGAGCGTAGACGCTGGGAAGTACTCCGTGGAGGTACTGGGGAAGAAGATCGCCTTGACGGAGGCGCAGAACAAGGCGTTGGCGGCCAAGGGCGTGAAGCCCTGCAGCGTGACGCTGGGCATACGTCCGGTACATATGCAGCTGGACGAAGGCGGCTTCACGGGGAAGATCGACGTCAGCGAGATGATGGGTTCGGAGCTCCATCTGCACATGAACGTGCAGGGGAACGACGTAGTGGCGGTGATCCCCACGGCGGGCCTGGACGTTTCTGCCCACTCCATCGGCAAGAACGTGAACTTCTCCTTCAATCCCGCTCTCTGCCACCTCTTCGGCGCCGACGGCAACAACCTGCTGTAATCAATTCTACCTTCAACGGTGAAAGGAGAATACATCATGCGAAAAGTCAAAGACGGCCCCGCCTCCCAGGCGCCGGCGGACGCGGTGCAGAAGGGCGCCAGCAAATCCGCCAGGGCATGGAGGAGGCTCCGGGACAACCACCCGTTCCTGATCATGATTTTCCCCGCGGTCCTGGTGGTATTCCTGTTCAACTACCTGCCCATTTACGGTGTGCTTATCGCCTTCCAGGACTTCATGCCCGGCGACCCCATTTTGGGTGAGTACACCCGCTGGATCGGCTTCCAGAACTTCACCCGGTTCTTCACCGACGTGCAGTTCTGGCCCCTGATGAAGAACACCTTCCTGCTGTGCATCTACGGCTTCATCATCGGCTTCCCCCTGCCCATCATCATCGCCCTGATGCTCAACGCCATGAAGAGCAAGAAGATGAGCAAGACCCTGCAGACCATCTTCAACGGCCCCCACTTCATCTCCCTGGTGGTGTTGGTCGGTATGCTGACCCTGTTCTTCGGCCGCTACGGTCTGGTGAACAACATCGTCGCCCACTTCGGCGGCGAGCGGGTGTCCTACTTCCTGGAGAGCAAGGCCTTCCGGCCGCTGTATATCCTCTCCTCCAACTGGCAGGATTTCGGCTGGTCCTCCATCATCTACATAGCGGCCCTCTCCAACGTGGATCTGGGCCAGCACGAGGCGGCCATTCTGGACGGTGCCTCCCGCTTCCAGCGGGTGATCCACGTTGACCTGCCGGCCATCATGCCCATGATCAGCGTCATGCTCATCATGTCCATCGGCGGCCTCATGGGCGTGGGCTACGAGAAGGTCCTGCTGATGATGACCGACGGCAACCTGGAGGTCAGCGAGATCATCGCCACCTACGTGTATAAGCAGGGTCTTACCGGCGTTCCCAACCAGAGCTACGCCACGGCCATCGGCCTCTTCAACTCCATCATCAACGTGATCCTGCTGATCATCGCCAATACCACCTCCAAGAAATTCTCCGAGAATTCCCTGTGGTAAAGGAGGAAAATGAAATGTCAGTAAAAGCATCGGCAAAACGCGCCCCTATCCGCCTGTCCGCGGGCGACAAGGTGTTCTACGCCATCAACACCATCTTCCTGACCCTCATGGCCATCATCGTCATCTACCCGCTCTACTTCATCGTCATCGCCTCCATCTCCGACCCGGACGCGGTGCTGGGCGGACAGGTGATCCTCTACCCCGTGCAGATCACCCTGGACGGCTTCAAGCGGATCCTCCAGGAGACCAGCATCTGGAGGGGCTACCTCAACACCATCATCTATACCGGCCTCACCGTGATCCTCTCCCTGGTGGTGACGATCCCCGCCGGCTGGGGCCTGAGCCGCAAGACTATCCCCGGCAAGAAGTTCTGGATGATCTACTTCATCATTCCCATGTTCTTCGGCGGCGGCCTTATCCCGTTCTACAACGTCATGAGTTCGTTGGGCCTTATCAACAACATCTGGGCCATCGTCCTCCCCTCCATTCTCTCCGTGTGGAACCTCTTTATGACCAAGACGTTCTTTGAGACCAGTATCCCCGACGGGCTGGTGGAGGCCGCCAAAATCGACGGCGCCGGTGAGTACCGGGTGTTCACCTCCCTGGTCCTGCCTCTGTCCAAGGCCATTCTGGCGGTCATGGCTCTCTACTACGCCATCGGCCAGTGGAACAGCTACTTCAACGCCATGATCTTCCTCCAGAACGAGAATATGTACCCCCTGCAGCTGGTGTTGAAGGAGATCCTCATCGCCTCCGAGAGCACCATGGGCGGTACCGGCGAGACCATTCTGGAGCAGTACCGCATGGCCAACCAGATCAAGTACGTCTCCGTTATCGTGTCCAGCGTCCCCGTGCTGTGCCTGTACCCCTTCGTGCAGAAATACTTCAGCCAGGGCGTTATGATCGGCTCCCTCAAGGGCTGATCCTCGGCAAAACCCAAGCATAAAATTATGGAGGTCAAAAAATGAAAAAGACAGTATCTATCCTTCTTCTCCTTGCCATGATGCTGACGCTGGCATCCTGCGGCGGCGGGAAGAAAAACGACGACCGGCAGAATTCCGATGTGGACGCCCTGGTTTCCGATTACGGCTACCAGTGGGCCGATCCCACCAAGCCCATTCTCAACGACAAGGGCGCTCAGGACATCACCTTCACCATCTATTCCTCCAAGAACGCCTCCGCTCTTGACTACAACGACATGAAGATCATGCAGGATCTTTACGCGAGCACCAATGTGAACGTCTCCTGGGAGAACGTGTCCGAGTCCGTTTACAGCCAGCAGAAGAATCTGATCCTGGGCAACGCCGAGAATCAGCCCGACGCCATCTATCACGCGGGCATGACCGCCGGCGAGATCAACAAGTACGCCTCCCGCCATAAGCTCCTGCCCATCAGCGACTACTTAGAGTATATGCCCAACTTCAAGAAGATCCTGGACGAGCGCCCCGACATCAAGGCGCAGCTCACCAGCGAGGACGGCAAGATCTACTCCCTGCCCCGCGTGGAGGAGATGGGCCTGCTCCAGAGCCCCAATATCCTCTTCCTCAACAAGAACTGGGCCGCCGAGGCCATCAAGGCCGGCGCCGTTGACGGCGTCACCGAGGCCGATCTGAAGGACGGCCTCAGCCTCACCGCCGCCCAGGCCGAGAAGCTGATGACCTACTTCCGCGACAACGACATGAACGGCAACGGCAAGACCGACGACGAGCGTCCCATGAGCTTCGTCTACAACAACTGGCAGGGCAACCAGTGCGACCTCTACGGTATGTTCGGCCTCAACGACAACCTGGAGCATCGCGTCGTGGTGGACGGCAAGATCACCTATACCGTCCAGGACGAGCGTTTCAAGGAAGCCACCAACTTCATCGCCGGCTGGGTCACCAACAACCTCATCGACAAGGTCTCCTTCGAGATCAGCCAGGATAACTTCCTCGCCAACGGCAAGGGCGCCGAGACTTACGGCTTCTTCTACTGGTGGGAGAGCGAGACTGTCGTCTCCAACCCCGAGAACTACATCGTCTGCGCCCCCCTCATCGGGCCTGACGGCAAGTCCCAGACCGCCTGCGTCTCCAACAGCCCCGAGATCAGCACCGGCGAAGTCATCATCTTCTCCGACACCCCCAATGTGGAAGTCCTGCTGACCTACTTTGACCGCTACTACGATCCCATGATCTCCGCGCAGATCAACTACGGCCCCATCGGCATCGTCTACGAGGAGGAGCTGGACGCCAACGGTATGCTGGTGCAGAAGGAAGTCCCCGAAGGCATGACCACCGACGAGCTTCGTCTCCAGAACGCGCCTCTTGGCATCATCTACCTCAGCGACTACGCCTGGGAGCATGTGGTCAACATGGAGCCCCGCGCCAAGCTCCGTCTTGAGCGTCTGGACGCCTATGTGACCCCGTACCTGCCCGAAGGCACCACCCCCACCCCCAACCTGCAGTTCACCGCTGACGAGCTGAACACCATCACCCAGTATGAGTCCGCTCTCAACGACTATATCCGCACCAACCTTATCAAGTGGCTCATGAACGGCGGCGTCAGCGACGGCGACTGGACCACCTTCCAGAACGACCTGACCGGCCGCACCCACCTGGACGAGATCCAGGGCGTCTACCAGGCCGCCTATGACCGGTACGTTTCCGTGAAATAAGGAGTGTACGACATCATGAAAAAACTGAACAAGCTTTTGGCCCTGGCCCTCTGCCTGGCCATGGTCCTCTCCCTGGCCGCCTGCGGCGGCGGCCAGGACGGCGAGAATACGCCTCCCACCATCTCCGGCGTGGCCGATCAGGCCGTAGAGGCCGGCAGCGAATTTGACGCCCTGGCCGGCGTCACCGCCTCCGACGCCGAGGACGGCGACGTGACGGGCATGATCACCGTCACCTCCAACCCCGCCCTCAGCTTCTCCAACGGCAAGGTCGTCCCCGATAAGGCCGGCTCCTATGAGCTGACCTACTCCGTCACCGACAAGGGCGGCGAGACCGCCGAGGCCTACGCCACCCTGACCGTCACCCGCCAGACCGGCGAGGCGGTGGAGCTTTTCAACTTTGACTTCTCCGACATCACCCCCGACGCCCACGGCTGGGCCGCCTCTGTGGGCGAGTCCGCCAGCGCCACCGGCGAGCTGAAGCAGGGCGCTTTCGTCTTTGAGATCGCCAACCCCGGCGAGGGCGACGGCGACGTGAAGCTTGCCAAGGCCGGTCTTGAGCTGAAGGCCGCCGATTACAAGGTCAAGGTCTGGGCCAAGGCCACCAAGGAGACCTACGCCCACCTGCTGGCCCGCAACGAGAAGGCCGAGGGCTGGGAGACCTTTGGCGGCGCCTACAATGTGAAGATCGGCACCGAGATCGCCCCCTATGAGCTGAGCTTCACCTCCCCCGGCGAGGGCAGCGCGGAGCTGCTGATCCACCTGGGCAAGATCACCCCCAACCCGGATAACCCCGCCGACACCACCGCCAGCGATGTGACCGTCACCATCGACAAAATCGAGATCTACGAGATCACCGGCTCCCAGACGGCAGTCCCCGTCTACACCAACGACTTCTCCCAGAAGTCCATTGACGCCGTGGTTCTCAACGCCGGGGACGGTGCCAACGGCACCGGCGCCGACGGCGAGGGCAAGGCAGTCTACACTATCGCCAACTACCCCACCGAGGGCGGCATCTGGAGCATCAAGGCCGATATGGGCCTTGGCGGCAACAAGATCGAGTCCGGCGTCAAGTACTACTACAAGTTCACCGTGGTGGCCGAGAACGACCAGTCCGGCGAGCTTCTGGTGGAGAGCGCCTCCCAGAACGACGCGGCCCGCGCCGATTTCTACAGCCTGAACCTGAAGGCCGGTGAGGAGACCACCATCGAGCATATCTTCACCGCCGGCGGCAGCGTGGACGACCCCGTTATCCGTATGCAGATCGGCAACCCCGCTGACGGCGTCACCAGCAACACCATCACCGTGACCAACCTGGAGTTCGGCACCATGGAGGGCGACCTGGAGACCCACAAGACCATCGACAGCTTCGCCGCTGTCCGCGCCGACGCCACTGATTACACCTGGGGCGTCTACAACGGCACCGATGAGGACAACGAGCTGGGCGTCGGCACCATCTGGACCGAGGGCGGCAAGCTCTGCTACCGCATCGACCAGGGCGGCACCACCGACTGGCACAACAAGCTCTACATGAACCTGAACCTGCCCGCCGACAGCTACTTCACCGTGACCATCACCGGCAAGGCCACCAAGCCCGTCTCCTGCGGCTTCTTCCTGAACCCCGCCGGGAGCTGGGATCCCAGAGTCTCCGAGGGCATCGACTTCACCACCGAGGAGCAGACCTTCACCTTTGAGACTACCGACACTCTTATCATGGAGATGCCCTTCGAGATGCTGTTCCAGTTCGGCTCCAACGATCTTGCCGCCATGGGCGAGGTCACCATCGAGATCAGCAGCATCACCATCTCTCAGAGAAGCGTAGCATAAACCCATAGCGCCTATACAGAGGGGATGAGCGACACCCATCCCCTCTGCCCCTTTACTTTCCCATTGACACATTCCTTTCAATCCCATGGAAGAAGGTCGAATACATGAAAAAAATTCTTTGCGCGGCGCTGTGCCTTGTGCTGATCGCCTCCCTGGCGGCCTGCTCCTCCGCTGAGTACACCGTCAGCTTCGACGCGGAGTCCGCCGGGACGGCCATCGACGCCCAGACCGTCAAGGGCGGGAAAAAGGCCGCGGCGCCCGCCGATCCCACCCGGGACGGCTACCGCTTCATCGGCTGGTTCAAGGACGCCGGCCTCACCGAAGGCTTCGATATCGCCAAGGACAAAGTGGAGTCCAGCATGACCCTCTACGCCGGCTGGGACAGGGACACCGGCGACGCGGCCACCGACCCCGGCAACGACAAGGATTTCTCCTCGCTCAGAAGCCCCGGCAGCCAGGAGGAGGCGTATGAGTACAGCGCCTTCTTCCAGCCTGAAAAGGACGGCACCAGCCAGCCCTATGTGGGCGACACCATGCCGTATTACGAGGACGGCACCTACTACATCTACTATCTCAAGGAGGCCGGCGACTCCTACAACCACTCGGCCTACCTTGCCACCACCACGGACTTCGTCACCTACACCGAGTACGATGAGTCCGTCCTGGAGGCCAACCACGACGGTGGCCAGGACAGCTGGATCGGCACCGGCTCCGTGGTAAAGGTTGACGGGAAGTATTATTTCTTCTATACTGGACACGGCAACGGCGCGGTGCTGGAGTACGCCGAGAAGATCATGGTGGCCGTGGGCGACACCCCCTATGCCTTTGAAAAGCTGGAGGGCTGGGAGATCACGCCCCCCGCCGAGCTGGGCCAGAAAAACGACTTCCGGGATCCCCAGGGCTATGTGGATCCCGCCACCGGCAACATCATTCTCACCGTCACCGCCGCCCAGGACGGCGTGGCCCGCATCCTCAAGTACACCGTGACGCCCGACCTGGCGAACAAGCACTACGACGGCGTCATCTTCACCAACGACGAGTCCAAAAACGGCGACTTCTGGAACCTGGAGTGCAGTGACACCTTCCAGATCGGCGACAAGTACTACATCACCTACTCCGCCCAGGACGACACCCTCTGGTACGCCATGTCCGACACCCCCTACGGCCCCTACGGCGACCCCGTCCGTCTGGACGGCAAGCTCTTCTACGCGGCCAAGCACGTGGAGAACGACGGGAAGTATTACATGGTGGGCTGGGCCCGCCGCTCCGAGTCCCCCTCCTCCACCCAGGACGTGGCGGCGTGGGCCGGCAACGTGGCGGTGCAGGAGATCCTGCAGAACCCCGACGGCACCCTGGCCCTTGACCCGGTGGACGCCGTGGCCGAGACCTTCACCGCCCGCCGGGAGCTTCCCTGCGAGGGCGGCACCCACGCCTATGTGGCCGCCGGATCGGCCTACAACTACGCCGACGCCTTCACCTGCTACGAGAGCTTCCTGCTCACCGGCGAATTCAAATTCACCGGCGCAGGCTCCTTCGGCCTCAGCTTCAACTACAACAACCGGGCCGAGAAAAACAAGTTCATCACCATCAACCCCGCCAACGGCACCCTGAGCCTCAGCTTCAACCAGGGCAGTACCCTCATCACCGAGACAGCCGCCCCGCTCAAGACCGGCGAGACCTACTCCTTCACCTATATCCAGGAGGGGAGCGTGGGCATCTTCTACATCGACGGCATCGCGGCCCTGACCGTCCGGCTCTACGGCGTCAGCGGCAAGACGATCCAGATCTTCGCCGAGAACAACTCCGTGCTGTTCACCTCCCTCCGGGAGTACACACGGCCGTAAGCACACACAGAATTTTTCCGCCCGCGCGTGGCGGCGAAAGGCAAGGGAGAAACCATGAAAGGTCTATTCAGCTATGACAGCCCCCTTATGACGGCGCTCACCTCCATCGGAGACTGTATCTGTCTCAGTGTACTGTGGATCGTCTTCTCCCTGCCCGTCGTCACCGTAGGCGCCTCCACGACCGCCCTCTATGCCGCGGCGTATCACGTTGTCCGCAAAAAAGAGGGCGGCCTGTGGCGGGTCTTCTGGGACGCCTTCCGGGATAATTTCAAGCGTTCCACCCTCCTCTGGCTGGTGGTGGCGGCGGTGCTGGCCCTGCTCACCGTGGACGTGTCCGTTCTGCGGGGCATCAGGCTTGCCGGCGGCGCCATGGGCGCGCTTTACTATGTGGTGCTGGCGCTGTGGGCGCTGGCCCTCACCTGGGGCGTCTATGTGGCCGCCTACGCGGCCAGATTCAACGGGAGCGTAAAAGAGGTGCTGAAGTTCGGCTTCATGCTCATGGCGCTCCACCCCTTAAAAATGCTGGGCGTCCTGGCCGCGCTGTTGGCGGGGCTGGCGCTCATACTGCTGGTTCCGTTTATGGCGCTGATCCTCCCGGCGGCTGTGTTCGCGGTGGTCAGCTTCACTACGGAGCGGGTATTCAGGCTCCATATGCGGCCCGAGGATCTGGAAAAAGAGACGGCCTCGGAGGCGTATGGCGGCGAGGAGGAGACAGATTCCGATGATCAGTGACAAACTTAAAAAAGCGAGAGATTTCGAGGCTCATTACGGCCCCTTCATCAAGGATAAAAACCGTCCGGCCTATCACCTGACCCCCACCATCGGCTGGATGAACGACCCCAACGGGTTCTCTCTCTACAAGGGGGAGTACCACCTTTTCTACCAGTACCACCCCTACGACACCAAGTGGGGCCCCATGCACTGGGGCCACGTCAAGACGAAGGACTTCATACACTGGGAGCGCCTGCCCGCGGCCATGGCCCCGGATATGGATTACGACAGGAACGGCTGCTTCTCCGGCAGCGCCCTGGAGCTGGACGACGGCCGCCAGCTCCTGGTCTACACCGGCGTCAAGGCGGTGCGGGAGGAGAACGGCGAGCTGCGGGAGCATCAGACCCAGTGCGTGGCGGTGGGCGACGGCCTCAACTACGAAAAATACGGGGACAACCCCGTTATCACCGCCGCCGACCTGCCTGACGGCGGCAGTCCCTTCGATTTCCGCGACCCCAAGATCTGGCGGGAGGGCGACGCCTTCTATCTGGTGGTGGGCAACCGCCCCGCCGACGGCAGCGGCTCCGTACTGATGTATGAGAGCGCCGATGGCTTCCACTGGACATTCCGTGGCGTGCTGGCGGCCTGCCACAACCAATTCGGCCGTATGTGGGAGTGTCCTGACTTCTTCGAGCTGAACGGCAAGCACGTCCTGCTCACCAGCCCCCAGGAGATGACCGCCATCGGCCTGGAATTCCACGCCGGGAACGGCACCCTCTGCCTTATTGGCGAGCTCGACCGGGCGAAATGCCATCTTGTCCGGGAGAATGTCCAGGCCATCGACTACGGCCTCGACTTCTACGCCCCCCAGACCCTCAAGACCCCCGACGGGCGGCGGGTGATGATCGGCTGGATGCAAAACTGGGAGACCTCCAACTGCCAGTCCTCCAGTATGCGGTGCTTCGGCCAGATGACCGTCCCCCGGGAGCTGTCCATCAAAGACGGGCGGCTCTACCAGACCCCGGTGCGGGAGCTGGAGGCCTGCCGGAGCTATCAGATCCTTTATAGAAACGTGCTTCTCACGGGCATGACCACCCTGCAAAACGTGCGCGGGCGCGTGGCGGACATGACCGTTACCATTCGCCCCGCCTCTCAGAGCGCCATGTATAGCTGGTTCAAGATCAACGTGGCCGGGGACGGCGAGCATATGACCACCATTCGCTATAAGCCCGAGTGCAACACCATACGCATCGACCGCACCCGCTGCGGCTTCCCCCACGACATCGTCAACGTCCGTGACTTCGTGGTAAGGCCCCGGGGCGGCGAGATCAAGCTGCGTATCCTGCTGGACAAGTACAGCATGGAGCTTTTCGTCAACGACGGCGAGCAGGCGGCCACCACGGTGATCTACACCGACGTCACCGCCGATGCCATCAGCTTTGAATCCATGGGCAGCGTCATTATGGACGTGGAAAAATACGACCTTATCATTGATTGAGGAGGCTCACCTATGCGTGAACAGTTTGACGTAGCGGCCCTGGGGGAGCTGTTGATGGACTTCACCGAGAACGGCGTAAGTCCCCAGGGGAACACGCTCTTTGAGGCCAACCCCGGCGGCGCGCCCTGCAACGTGCTGGCCATGCTCCAGAAGCTTAACAAAAAGACCGCCTTCATCGGCAAGGTGGGGGACGATATGTTCGGGAAGACCCTCAAGGCCGTGGCCGAGGAGGCCGGTATCGACATGCGCGGCCTTCTGGTAGACCCCGAGGCCCGCACCACCCTGGCCTTTGTGAAGACCCTCCCCGGCGGGGATCGGGACTTCTCCTTCTACCGCAACCCCGGCGCGGACATGGCGCTCCGGGCCGACGAGCTGCCCCGGGAGCTTATCGAGAGCGCCCGCGTTTTCCACTTCGGCACCCTCTCCATGACCCACCCGGGCGTCCGGGCCGCCACGGAGATCGCCGTCACCGTCGCCCGCGCCGCCGGGGCCGTCATCTCCTTCGACCCCAACCTCCGCCCGCCCCTGTGGGCAAGTCTTGAGGAGGCCAAGGAGCGCATCGGCTGGGGCCTTGCCCGGGCGGACGTGGTGAAGATCGCCGACAACGAGTTGGAATTTATGACCGGCCAAACCGATTTCGACGCCGGCGCAGCCATGCTCCTCGCTCAGTACCCCAACATAAGGCTCTTGAACGTCACCGCCGGCCCCGACGGGAGCCACGCCTACTACGGCGGACGGCACGTCTATGTCCCCGGCGTCACCCTGGGCGGCACCGTCGAGACTACCGGCGCCGGCGACACCTTCTGCGCCTGTGTGCTGAATTTCGTGCTGGAACGGGGTCTCACGGCCCTATCCGACGAGGATCTCACCGCCATGCTCCGTTTCGCCAACGCCGCCGCGTATCTGGTCACCACCAAGAAGGGCGCTATCCGCTCCATGCCGGAAAAGGCCGCCGTAGAGGCCATCTTGCCCACCTTCCAGGGGTAACGATCGTCCGCTTACCGGCGCGTTATAATTGCCTTTTTCATTTCATTCCTCCCTATTGCCGGGCAAAGCCGGGCCACCCGCCCCTTTGCCCGGCGCCCCTTTTTTCGGCAAAATCGTCTACACAGCCGCCCCGCACCGGCGAAAGCCGGTGCGGGGCGTAGACTGTCGAAAAAGCCCTGACGGGCTTTTTCCGACAAGGGGAGCGTGCGCTTGCGCGACAAAAGGGATTTCTTCCGACATACAGGCCGCCGGGAAAAACGTCAAACTTGCGTTTTTTGACAAGCTGCGCCCGGTTTCTCCGGCGATTTTATATCTCTCTATTCCTATTCCCCCGGGCGGATCTGAAAGTCGGCAAACTCCCCGTACCCGGCGGAGGGCCGGTTCTCCCGGCTGGAGGCCCACAGGCACAGCTTCGCGCCCGTCCAGGTGGCCCGGCGCAGGGGGTACCGGGGGCCGATGGGGGTGAAGGCCGCGCCGTCGGCGGAGCAGGCAAAGCCGTAGGTCTTGTCGGGGAAGATCTCCAGCCGCAAAACGGCCGTGTCCCGGGGCCAATCCAGGGCCGCCTCCAGGGTCTCCACGGCCTGGCCCTCAAAGGTCTTTTCCGTCACCTCACCGTGGTAGAGGGCCAGCCGGAAGCCGCCAGCCGTGCGCTGGAGGCCCAGGTAGCCGTAGGCGTGGCCGACAACACCCAGGGACGCCATATCCCCTAGCGCGCCCTCCCGGGAGAGCCGCACAGTCACCGTGGCCGTCAGGGCCGGGTGCTGGGGGATCTGGGTCAGGGCGTTGGGGGCATACCACAGAAGGTTTTCTCGCTTTTCGTTGACAAGGCATTTAAGCCGCAGGGCGTTTTCGGCCCCGCTCCCGGCGAAATACCGCTCCTTCGGGTTGGCCTGCCACTGCCACTGAAGGCCGGGGCGGCCCTCCGGGAAGGTGTCGGACTGGGCGATCTCATAGGCGGGCTTCCCTTCCGCGGGCAGGCTCCACTCCTCCACCGGCTCGCCGATGCCGTCGCCGTCCAGGTCGCTGCCAATGAAGGGCCAGCCGCCGTTGAAGCACATGGGCTGGAGGTGAATGATCCGCCCCAGCTCGTAGACGTCCTGGAAGTGAAGGAACCACTCCCTGCCGTCGGGGGCCGTCACCCAGCCCCCCTGGTGGGGACCGTTCACCGGCGAGCTTCCCTGGTGCATCACCACCCGGTATTCATAGGGCCCCCACACGGACTTGGCCCGGAGGGCGGACTGCCAGCCCGTGGCCACGCCGCCGGAGGGGGCCAGGATCAGGTACTCCCCGTCCCGCTTATAGAACTTCGGCCCCTCGGTGGTGGGGGCCATCAGCTCCCCGTCGAAGATGAGCCGCGGCTCCCCGATGAGGCGGGTGCAGTCCGGGTCGATCTCCGTCAGCATCAGCCGGTGCTTGACGCCGCAGCGGCTCCGGGCCAGGGCAAAGACCATGTAGGCCCGCCCGTCGTCGTCCCACAGGGGGCAGGGGTCGATCCAGCCCAGGGACTCGCACAGCAGGTTCAGCTTAAATTCCCCGTAGGGGTCGGCGGAGCGGGCCACCAGGATCCCCTCGTCGGGCAGGGGGATAAAGACGATGAACTGCCCATCGTGATAGCGGATCGAGGGCGCCCAGGTGCCGGAGCCGTGGGAGGGCCGGTCGTATTTTTCAAAGGGCAGGGCGCGGACGCAGTAGTTGATGATCTCCCAGTGTACCAGATCCTTAGAGTGCAGGAGCGGCACACCGGGCAGATAGGTGAAGGACGAGGCCACCATGTAGTAGTCCTCCCCCACGCGTATCACGTCGGGGTCGGAGTAGTCGGCGTACAAAACGGGGTTTTGGTAGTTCATAGACAAATTCGCTCCTTCCGCTTATTTCTGGATCGGGAAAAACGCGGCCGCGCCGTCAAGGGCCGCCCGATCCAGGCCCCGGCGGCTGTATTCGCTCCCATTATAGCCGTATAGGGGCGCTCTTTCAAGCCCCCTGGCCGTCCCCGTACAGGATGCGCTCCAGCACAGGGTACAGCCCCCGGGCCATGCGCATGAACCCCAAGGCGTTGGGGTGGGTGCCGTCCACGGTACATTCCGCCCGCCCCTCCGGGCCGAAAAAAGCCCCGCCGTCCAAAAACCACACGCACCTGTCCCCCGCCGCTCTGGCGCGCTCAAAGGTCTCCCGGATCACCTGCCGCCTCTCGGCGGCGTCCTCCGGGGCCTTGTCCGTGTCCGGGCGGCTGAGCATCACCACGGGCAGGGCGGGGCGCGCGGCCCGGACGATTTTGAAAAACGCCTCGTGGGTGGCCCGCAGATGCCCCACGTCCGGGGCGTTGTGGTCATAGTCGTACACAAAGGCGCTGATACGCTCCAAGGAGGCTATGTATTCGGCAAATTCCCGCTCCCCCCGGGCCTTGCCGGAGAAGCCGAAATTCCAAAAGTCCGCGTCCAGCCAGCGGCTCACCAGATTCACATAGGAACAGCCCACCCGGCTGGCGCAGCCGCCCTCGGTGATGGAGGAGCCGTAAAAGACGATGGGATCCGCCGTGCGGTAGGCCGGGGCCTTTAAAAGCCGCGCGTCCTCCTCTACCCCGATCTCCAGGGCCAGGAGCAGATCGTTCCGGGGCAGATTCACCGTCACCGTCTCCAGTCCCGGCCCCTTGATGAAGATCTTTTCCACGGTGATCTCGCCCTCCGTGTGGGCGGTGGGGGCGATATACCCCAGAAACGACGCGGCCTTCCCCGCGCCCAGGTAGATATCCGCCCCGGCGGAGCCGGACAGGGGGATATTGACGTCCTCCCGGCAGGCGTCCAGGGTCATGCGGATCAAAACGCGCCGGGAATCCGTGGCGAACCGCGCCCGGCCGCCCACGCTCCGGCGGCCCAGAAGGTCATACTGGGGCATCTTCGCCAGCATGGATTCCGGCAAACGGTAAAATTTCCTGGCCTCCCTGTCCGCCAGGGCCAGGCCGTACAGCTGAAAGGGTTCTTCGGGGAGGGCGTACAGCTTGAAGCCGTCTTGTGTATACATGATCCATCACCTGCCGTAAATGGTTACACTTCCCCAGGCCCCGGAGGTCATACCGCTCCCTCCCGGGCTTCATAAAGCATTATAGCATAGGCTTATCTGTATGTCAAGTACTTTTTTGAAATTTTTTAAATTATTTTTTAGTACAGGGATTCCCACGTCCAAAATCCCCGGAGGAAAGGGAGCTCGAGGGGAACCGTCATGGTTCCTCTTCCGATTGCGAGAAGCAAAGTAAACCCCCGGCATAGCCGGGGGTTTACTTTGCTTCTCGCAAGCATCGCCCCGGCGGACACCCGCCGGGGCGATGATTATGTGTGGGACTGTCGTCGGCTTAACGCCGTCAGCTTGGGCATGAGCCTCATATACCACCGCTCCGCCCGCCGCAGAAGCCCGTAGCGCAGGGGAGAGGCCGTCAGGCACAGCTCCCCGGCCAGACGCACAAGCTCCCCGCCGAACTGCCGCTTGAACCGATAGAGGCCGCAGCTGTCGTCCTCCCGTTCCAGAAAGCCCCGCAGGTCGTAGAGGTCGTCCCCCCGGGCCAGGGCGCGGCGAATGGCCTCCCATTGGAGCAGGTGGCAGGGCATATCCTCCCGGCGCCGGTCGGAGCTGGCCCCGTAGAGATACCACGTCCGCCCGCCGTAGTGGACGAAAAGCCCCGCCGCGGCCAGCTCTCCCTCCGCCCTCGCCAAAAGCACGGACACATTCTCCGGCCCCAGGGCGTCCCACAGGCGTGTGAAATACTCCGGCGCCCGGGGCTGAAAGCCGTCCCGCCGGGCGGTGACGGCCATAAGCCGGGAGAGGGCGGGCAGATCCTCCCGGCCTCCCTCCACGATCTCCACGCCCCGGCGCTGGGCCAGCCGTATGTTGTACCGCAGCTTTTTGTGGAAACCGGCCAGCAGCTCCTCCTCGGTCTTTCCCCGCAGAGCTACCCGGAACAGGGAGCGGGGCTGGACCGTGTCGTACACGTCCCGGCAGGGCCTGCGCCGCCAGCCCAGCGCGTCAAAAAGGAACAGCGCGGCGGTGTCCGTCTCCGGGATATCCGGCTCGGCGTGCAGACCGGCGGCCCGGTATTTTTCGATGATCTCCCAGGCCCCGGCGGTCAGCTGGGCCAGGGCGTCCCTGTCGGGCCTTTCGCAGACCGGCCCCCGGGGACAGTAGATGACGTTCCCAAAGAGGGGTACCCGCCGGATCAGCAGGCTCATAACGCCGGTGATGCGGCCGTCCGGCCCCTCCGCCAGAACCGTCTCGCTTTTCCACGCCCCCTTGACCTGGGCCCACAGGGGCGACTGCATAAAGGGCGCGCCCCGCAGGCCCCGCAAAAACGCCTCCGCCCGGGCAAGATCCCCCTGTCCCTCCGCGATCTTCATTCGTTTCTCCCCTTTCCTGGGACACGATGATACCGCGCGGGGGAATAGAAACGGACAGGAAAATGTATCAAAACGGATAAATTTGGGACTTTTTTAATGACGCCGTCCGGCAGTGGGGGGAAAGGTTGCGGCTTCGCCGCGTATTAAAAATGTGGGCCGCCGTGGGCGGCGGCCCACCGTCTTACGCAATATCTTCCCCATTTTTTTATTTGCCCCAACGCACAATTTTTCTGTACGGGCCGGACACCCGGCCGGCCCGCCTTACAATTTACGAAAACCTACCCCACAACGCCGTACGGGCCGCCGCCCACGGCGGCCCACCGAATTTCCGGAAAACTATCCCACAAATTGTAGGGGCCGCCTCTCTTGGCGGCCCGTGGTACCATCGAATTTCGCAACGACTCATTCTTACGCTTTTGTAGGGGTCGCCCTCCCGGGCGACCCGTCCACCGTTGATTGGCCGCCCGGAGGTTGACCGGGACGGGCCGCCGGGGACGGCGGCCCCTACGGAATCGTTGGACGAAATAAACGCGAAATTCGGAGGCTGTTGCGTAAGACTGCGGGCCGCCTGGAGGGACCGTTGCGATAGGGAAACAATGTGAACCGGGGGGCGAGGCGGTACGGCAGCGGGATCACATATCGGGATCACTTATACGGATATGGCAAGTCAAAATAGGGCTGCCGGCGATGGCCGGCAGCCCTATTTTCAATTTGATGTAAGCTTCAGTCGAATATGGAACCCATTCTGGCCACATACAGCTCGTCGATGGAAACAGTCCCGGTGGCAAAGAGGTCGATGCCGTGGGAATCCGGCTCGTCGGTGTAGGCGCGGATGCTGATGGACTTGTAGTCGTTGAAGAAGCCCTCCACCAGAGAGCGGTCAATGTAAATTTCCATGGTGAGCTTGCCGTCCTTTACGGGCAGCTGGCCGGAGACGGAGGCAGCCTTACAGCCCTCGCCCTTGTTCTCCGTATGGCCGGAGATGGTCTGCCCGGCCACATCATAGGTGTACGTGGTGGCGTCCCATTTGCCGCCTTGCTTCATGCTGATGCCGAACTCGGAGGCGGCAGACACATCGGCGGTGAGGCGGATATAGAGCATATCCTCGTCCACTTCCGCCAGGGCCTTGTTGGCGTCCTCAAGGCTCGCGTTTTTGAGATCCACCAGCGTCTCCTCCTCCAGCTCGTGAAGGGCGTCCGTAGGACTCATCATCACATCGGAGCCATCGTCGGAAAGCCAGATCTTCCGCGCCAGACCCACCGTATGGGCCCAGCCAGAGGCTCCCTGCTCCGCCGCGCCGCGCTGATCCTGCATGATGGAGAACATATAGACGTCCCCGCTCACCGGATCGACGAGGCAGGACGGGCCGGTGAACACGTTGGCGCCGTAGTCCAGCAGGTGCGGCGGCCCCTGGAAGCTCTCGTCGGGGGTAAACCGGCCGGTCTCCAGATCGAAATCGCCCAGCCAGTAGTAAACCTTGTTGTCCGCCGAGGAGGCCGGGGCGGGAGAGACGGAGAAGAAATACTTGGTGACGGTACCCGCCTCGTTGGTGAGGGGAAGCAAAATCGGCAGCTCCCAGCTGGTACCGTAGAGGGAGGACTGGTTCTCCATCTCGTAGACGGGCCCCTTATAGACCCAATTCTGCTCCACGGTGCCGTCGTCCTTCAGCTCCAAGGTGTCGGAGGTATACAGCAGCGCCGAGCCGCCGTTGGTGGTGGCGGAGCCGGAGCAGATGAGCATGCACCAGGTATCCCCCTCCTTCCAGATGGAGGGGTCCCGGAACTCGCCCGCACGGCCCTGGCCCTGCTGCTGGACGACCGCCAGCTCATCGCAAATGACCCAATCGGTGAGATCGGGGTCGCTCAGGTCGGCGGGGTAGGCTACGCCGATGTTCTGGTTGGAGATAAGACCCGGGGTGTCCCGGAAAGCGTCGTTTCCGGCGGTGAAGAACAACAGCGGCACGCCGTTTTTGTCAAGCGTCGCCCCGCCGGACCAGACCCCGTCAGGGACGACGGAACCCTCCGTGGGGGTGATTGCCTCGCGGATGGGCTTCCAGTTGACCATGTCGGTGGAGACATAGTGGCCCCAGCAGATGTTGCGCCAGTAGGAGCCGGTCATGTTGGCCTGGTAAAAGAGGTGGTAGACGCCGTTATAATACACCGGCGCGTGGGGCTCGTTCATCCAGAACTGATAGGGCCCGCCGTGGAACTGGGGCCGGGTGTAGTCGCCGGTGAGGATATTCTGGAGCCAGATATCGTCAAAGGCGATCTCCGGGACCTCCACGCTTTCGTAATATTCTTTGATCTCATCGGCGGAGAGGGCGGTGGACCAGAGCTTTACCTCGTCCAGATACCCGCTGGCGGAGTTGACGCTGCCGGCCACCAGATTTTCCGCCGGGTTCTGGTTGCGGCCCACGTTGAGGCCTTTGGTGGAGGCGCCCACGATGTCGCCGCCGGAGAAGCCGGAGCCCACCAGCTCCCCGTTCAGATAGAGGCACATCTGCCCCTCGTCCTCGTCGTAGGTGGCGGTGACCAGGTTCCAGGCGTATTTCTCAAGCCTTGCCTCCCCGGACCAGACGGACAGCCACTCGTAGCCGGTGCCCACCTGGAAGCTGACGCGCCCGAAGCGCTCATAGCCCAGGATGAAGCCCTTTTTGGCGTCCTTGTCGAACTGGCAGACGATGCCCGTCAGGGAGTCTGTGCCGTTGTCGGCGGCGTGGGGATCGTCCCACTCGAACATCCTGGGGGCGATCCACGCCTGGACGGTGAGGGACGGCCCCTCCACGGTCACGTCGTTGCGCTTGTACCCCACATAGGTGCTGGTGCCGTCTAAGAGGATGCACCCGCCGCTGACGCCCTCCTCCCGCCACTGGGGCTCCTGATCGTCCATGTAGGTGGCGTGGGAGAACACATAGCTCAGATCGGTATCCGGGAGCTTCCCGGCGGAGTCCTTCACCGTGGTGCCGGAGCCCTCGTCAAAGCTCAGATGCAAGTAAAGCTCCTTGTCGTGCCCGCCGCCTCCGCAGGAGGCAAGGGCAAGCGTCAGGCAGAGCGCCAGAAAAATCAGGTAAAAGCTTTTCTTCACAATAAAACTCCTTCCTGGGAAGCGTTTTGCAGTCGGCCCGTGAGCGTTTTACTCACGGGCCGGCAAATAAGGGGAGGAATGAAAAAGAGGAAATCTTATTTGAGATTGACTGCCAGCTGCCAGGGGATCTGGATCTCGGCAGCGGTCTCCTCGGCGGTGTGGCCGTCCATCACGGTATCGGCCATGCCGGCGTAATCGGGAGCCGTCTCGTAATAGGTCACGACCTCGTCGAAGAAGGCGTGGGCCCAGCCGCCGTCGATGACCTCGTCACTGAGGACGATGTAGAGCTCCTCGCCCACATACTGACTCAGATCCATCACATAGGTGGCCATGTCGGCCCAGGAGCCGCCCTGCCCGATGTGGGGGAAGTTCGTATCGGAGAAGCGGGCCTGCTTATAATATCCGATCTCGGTGCCGTCGGCCTTGTAGACGTGTACCGCCGCGGCGGCGCCGCCCATGCGGACGGAGATGAAGCCGGAGCC
>CANPWM010000042.1 GCA_947584295.1 uncultured Oscillospiraceae bacterium
GGCCACGCCGGCATACTCGCTAATTTTACAGACGCCGTCCTCCGCGGCGCGCCCCTGCTGGCCCCCGGCGAGGAGGGCATACGGGCGCTGACCCTGGCCAACGCCGCCCTGCTGTCCGCTTGGACGGGCGCGCAAGTCCCCACGGCGGCTTTTCCCGACGAGACTTACCTGAAGCTGTTGAAGGAAAAGATGGATAAGCCGATAGGATAATTTGAGCAGGATCGCGCGGGATAAAGCGACTGTGATATAAATATACCATAAGGAAAAGTATATGTCAAGTATTATTTTAAGCAATATTTATGCAAGTTTCGCATAAATAAAATTATAGATGGTTTACCCGGAAGCACCCCGCATTTAGCGAGGCAGGGAACATTATTTTTTGTAAAAATCGGCATAGTTTGGTATTATTTTACCAACTATGCCGATTTTTTTCAGTTGAGGCAGGTATTTTGTATGCTGTTCAAGCAGACAGCAGTATAAAAAATAACCTGGACTGACAAGCCAAGCGGAAATAACCTTATAGCAGCGAGGATTTCAACATTATTCAATAATCCACGTTAATGCAAGAGGCATTATTATTTCTTCTTTTCTTTAATATGTTGCTTATAATCCGTTGTTTTAAACTCCGTATACTCATATAATATTTTCCTGGAGGTGTGTTTCTGTGATTACTGAGGACTTAGGCAAAAGAATACGTGAGCTGCGTCAGAAAACTGGGTTGAGCCAAGAGAAGTTCGCGTTGAATATAGGTATGGATCGGACATATTTTGCTTCAGTGGAGGCCGGTAAGCGGAATATTTCTGTTGTAAATATTAAAAAAATAGCCGACGGACTGGGTGTGACGCTCAGTGAGCTATTTGATTTTGAGAAATTGCGTTGAAATATGAAATGCTAATCGGATTTTTTCGCGAGGTCATTGAGCGACGGTGTTATTGGTAAAATGTTTAAATCTATTTACCCAACGTTTTTCTTAGATCAACCCAAGACGATGAAATATATGGAGGACAATTGAAATGGCATTTATTGATGATCAACTGCTTGAATTTAAACGATTAATAGAGGATTCGATTATTTCTGGCGGAGCAAACGGCAAGGAGTCGATGATTCGTTCCTCTGCGCTTATCAATCTGATTCATGATGCAGTTAAATTTAAATTCATACAAGCCGGAGTGGAGCGTAACAACATTTATCCTCATTTCGGTGCTACAAAGCCAGAGTTAAAATTGGCTGGATTTTTAAAGCAGAAAAATCAAGACATTTGCATCGTTCCATCTAACATTAGGAAAACATCAACGATTATTAACTGGGGACCACTGGCATTTGAGAGTAAAAACGATCCTTACGGTTTTGATTATTCGACCAACACATTGGTCATCAATGTAAGAAGTCAAATGAGCAGCCTAGCAAAAAACTCTGATACTCTGTTCGAGAGAACTTTTGCGGAGGCACAAAACCTTCATATGCGCTACCCGGATATCGTACTCGGTGAGGTCTATTTAATACCTGTTCATGAGTATGACGATGACTTGGTAAAACGCAATCAAGTTGGATTCCGGGAAAGGCAGACAAACATTGAAAAATACATAAGTTTTTTCAATTCTATTAATAATCGAAAAACCGGCGGTGAGAATTATGCCTACGAAAGATGTGCCTTGTTAGTTGTAGATTTCAATCGTCCGCAGCCGTATCTTTTTAGCAACAGTGACGAACTCAAGAGAGCGGGATTCATTTCACCCACGTTTGAAATCGAATATGCATCTTTGAATTATTATGATTTTGTAGATGACATACTTGGTATCTACGCTGATAGATATAATATTCAGAACATAATGGAACAATCATGAATCGAACAGGTCACCTTCATTATGGATATGCGAAGATGACCTGGCATTTTATTTTATTTCTACTACCTGTTCAATATCACATTTTAGAAATTTACATATTTTGTCTATATTTTTCAGTGAAACCGATTCGCCTTTTCCCATTTTAGATAAAGCTGACGAACTGATTCCTGCTCCAGTAATTAAATCCGTGCGTTTCATCTTCCTGTCGATTAGCAATTTCCATAATTTATTATAACTTATTGCCATAATGAGACCCTCATTCAAGGTTATAATAATTCCATAAAAACGTATTAAGTTCTTCTTCCGAAGCTTTTAATATAAATTCAATATCGCTTTCAGAAAACCACGGTAGAGAAAAACGCTCAACATATTTTTTTTGATAGCAAAAGTAGCCACCTTCAATAGAGTAGCTTGTGTTGCTGACATAGTATTCCATAAGCCGAGAGTTAAGTACCCTTTGTAGAACATCCAATGTGTAGCTATCATTTTCAAAAACCGCATATCCATTACAAAACAAAGCGTCTTCATTATCAACATAAATAAATTTTGGCTTATTTGAAAATGTAGGAAAGAGAAGTTTTTTCCCGTATTTGTTAAGTCCCTGCGTCCTTCCGTAAGCATACCACCCTTGCGGATTTCCTTTTCCTTTATCTCTTGAATCAAGCTCTTCTCGCTGCTGAGACAGACACGAGTATGTAAGCGGAAAAGATTTTATAAAAACGCTTTCATTTATAAGGGTGTAACCATTGTTGCTTTTCACATACGGAAAAATAATATATCTTTTTGCATTGTCAATATTGTCGTGTTGCTTTAAATCTGGGATTTTATAAATTGGTTTGACAAGATCTGGCTCAATGTAAAATTTATGCTTTCCTATTTGTTTGTAATATCGGTCGTTATCACGTTCCACTAAATATACATTATCTCTTAATGTTGCAATTCCCGTTCTGATAAATTCCTTAATTGAAATCATTTGAGATTCAATTTTTCGTAGATTTCTATATGTGACTTGATCAACTAACTTCCACCCGTTTCTATCAAGTCTATTATATGGCATTGTTTCAAATGAAATTGCCGACAGTTTATGCTTTATTTCTTCTGTATTCTCCATAACGCAGTATTCAAATTCTTTACCATTCTGCTTGGAAAGAATAATAATACAGTTGTATGTACGTACCGGTTTGAAAACCATATTGTCACCAAAATCCAGAATTCGTTTTGGAAGTCGATGTACTTGCAGGTATTCACGCAATTCAAGCGCGGATTTTATTGTCAAAAAGTTGTTTGGAATGATATAGCCAAGAAGCCCACCACTGTCAAGAAAGCGCATAGCATACTCAATAAAAGCGTAATAAATATTAAATATGCCAGTTTGAGTTGTTGAAAAAGTTTCTTTTAGATACTGCACGGTTTCTTTATTCATATCATGCGGATTAACATATGGAGGATTTCCAATTATATAATCAAATGATTTTATCTTAAATTCATCCGTCCACTTGCATTTTAAACTATCACGACATATTACATTAGGGCTAACAGCACAATAATCACAGCCGTGTTTTGCGCATAAAAGACGCAAAACCAGATTACACCGGCGAACATTGTCAACATCAATATCTATGCCGTAAATATTATTATTAATAACAGCGTCTATCCCTATGTTAAATCTAGATGAAATCATTTCTGCAGCGGCAACAAGGAAAATTCCGCAACCGCATCCAGGATCAATTATTGAAAGTCCCTCATTATACTCAGACAATCCTTCAAAAAGATTCTTCGCTATGTATTCAGCTATGTACTGAGGTGTAAATACAATCCCGTTTTGGTCTTTGTTGTTTTCTTCCAATAGAGATTCAAACAGTTCAATTATGGTTTCTAAATCGGTATTAATATTGGCGTTTCTCAGAATTTCCTCAATTATCACTGATTCTGGGGAGTTATAGTGGTCATCGTTGCAATGGTAGTCATTCAAACAATAACGCATAATCCCGTCTTCGATTTGAGAAAATGAGTATCCAGATAGTCTTTTCTTTATCAATGCGTATGTTGAAAGGCGGTCATTTTTTTCGCTTCCCATCACAGGTTGCCCTCCGTCATAACAATTTCGGCTATGTCAGATATATCGCATTGCAGAGCCGAACATATCTTTACTAATACTTTCGTATTAACATTTTGGTTTGATGATAGCTTTGAAACCGTTGAACTGCTAAGCCCCGCCATTACCGACAGATCTTTCTTTTTCATCTTTTTATCAATAAGCAATTTCCATAACTTAGAGTAATCAATATACATCACTAACACCTCTGGAATAATACAATGAGAGTATACCATATGCAGGGATGAAAAACAATGCGATCTCATAAATAATTTCTGAATATTAGAATTTTCTCGTGAGAAAAGGGAGCAAGAAAATAGTTCGACTAAAGGATTTGCCCTTTGGTTTTGGGTTTGGAGAACGCCTCCCCGCTTTGGGCGGGGAGGTGGGTTTTTGCGGTTTTTTCGCCTTTTTTGGGGAAAGGGGTTGACAGGCGGGGGCGGGGAGAGTATTATTATGCTATACGATATATCGCGTGACGATATAGTTGACGGAGGTGAGGGTATGGCGGACGCGGGGCCCATGACGGAGGCCATGTATTATGTGCTGTTGGCGCTGACGGAGCCGGATCACGGCTACGGGCTGATGCAGAGGATCCGTCAGATCACCTCCGGGCGGGTAATCATGGGGCCGGGGACGCTGTACGGCCTTATCACGAAGCTGACGAAGACGGGGTACATCGAGCTTTCCCGGGAGGAGGAGCGGCGCAAGACGTATCTCATCACGGAGAAGGGGCGAAGGGCGCTTTTGGAGGAATATGAGCGCCTCAAACAGCTTGTGGAGGACGGAAGGAGGCTGGAGCATGAGGACTAAATGGGCGCTCCACCCGGCGGACTACCGGCTGGGGGAGAACGAGAGCTTTTATTCTGCCCAGGCGGCCCGGGGCTGGAAGCTTGAGAAGCGGGGCGGGTATTTCAGCCGCTTTACCCGGGTCAACCCGAAAAGGGAGATGTACCGGGTGGAGCTGAATCCCCGGGAGCCTACGGCGGAGCAGATGGCGCTCTATGAGGAGTGCGGCTGGGAGTGGGTGACCAAGCGGGATACGGTCAACGTCTACCGGGCCCCGGAGGGCTCCGGCGCGCCGGAGCTCTACACCGACGCGGAGGGGCTTGCCGGTTCCATCAGGAGGATCCGCAGGCGCTATGTCCTGGATCTTCTCCTTCTGACGGTGCTGCTCCCCCTGCTGGTCTGGGGCCTTTTTGCCCTGGGCGAAAGCATTACGGATTTCCGTTCGGGGTATATCCTCCGGTGGGTGCTGTACCCGGAGGATCCGCTCTTCTGGCTGGCCAATATCCTGTACGCCCTGGCCGGCGTGCTGATGGGCCTTTTCTGCACCGGTCGGCTCCTGCGGGACATCCGCCGGGGGAAGATGCCGGATCACGCGCCACGGGTGCGGCGGCCCTGGGGGAAGCTCCTTCTGATGACCGTGTGGGCCCTGTGCCTGCTGACCCTTATCCTCCAGCTGGCCCTGCACAGGCGGACGGAGATGCCGGAGGTGTCCGACGGGCCGTATGTGACATTGGCGGAGCTGGGCTTCGGCGGGGAGCGGACGGGTATGTTTGGCGGGGAACCCGAGGGGAACGTCAGCCGGGACTGGTCGCCGCTGTGCCGCGTCCTGGAGACAAGCGAAGATGTGAAGGCCGGGGACGACGTGGTTTTCCTGGATACGCATCTATACGATCTGAGCCTCCCCTGGGGGGCGGAGAGCTTCACCCGGGCGCTGGTGAGCAGGTCGTATTTCTATAAGGACCCGGACGACTATGAGCGGATCGTGGTACCAGGCTGGGACACGGTGCTGGTGCAGTACAGGGAGTGCTTCGCCCGCGCGGGACGCCGGGTGGTGCATATCTACCTCTCCACGCCGGGGGAGTATGACCGGGATACCCAGTGGGCGCTTTTTGAGAGGCTCCTGACGCTGACAGCGGACAGGTGAGGGCATGATACTAATATCTAATTAAAATAAGACATTCGCGCCGGCCTTTTTCGCGCCAAGCTGCGTCAGCCGCCTTGGGAATACATACAGTATTCCCTGCGGCGTCTTCCTTGCCTGACACGAAAAATCCTCGCCGCTCGGTGTCTCCTTTTAAATAGATATTAGTATAACAAAGTTTCCCCCCGCATATACTTTGCCAGTATGTGCGGGGGGATTTTCTATGCAGGGAAAGAGGCTTTTTGTCAATTCGGCGCTGATGACGGCGGTTTCGCTCCTGCTGCGCTCCCTGGGGCTGTGGTTCCAGGTGACGCTGTCCCGCCAGATGGGCGCGGCGGGGATCGGGCTTTATTCCCTGACGGCCTCCGTGGGTTCCCTGGCGGCCACCTTCGCCATCTCCGGCATCCGCTTTGCCACCACAAGGCTGGTCTCCGAGGAGATGGGAAAGGGGCGGCTGGCCGGGGTGGGCCGGGTGGTGCGCCGGTGCCTTGCCTATGGGGCGGTGTTCGGGTGCCTGGCGGCGCTGCTGCTCTCCGCCGGGGCGGAGACGGTGGCGGAGCGGTTTTTGGGGGACGGGCGCACGGCGCTGTCCCTGCGGGTGCTGGCGGCGGGCATGCCCTTTATCTCCGGCGGGGCGGTGCTGGGCGGGTATTTCACCGGGCAGTGCCGGGTGGGCCGCGCCCTGGTGGGGACGGTCACCGAGGAGGTGACGCGGGTGGCGGTGGCCGTCTGGCTGCTGACGGGCATCAGAACCGCCAACCCGGAGCTGATGTGCGCCGCCGTGGCGGCGGGCAGTGCCGCCGGGGAGATCGTGTCCTTCTTTGTGCTTTTACTGCTCTACGTCCTGGATCGCCGGCGGCGGGGGGACGGGGCCTCCGGCGCGGGGCTTACCAGGCGAATGGTGTCCATCGCCATGCCCCTGGCGGCCACGGCCTACGCCCGCGTGGCGCTGAATACCGTCCAGCATATGCTGATCCCGGCGGGCCTGCGGCGCTCCGGGGCCTCGGCGGAGGCGGCGCTGGCCGGGTACGGGCTTATCCAGGGCATGGTGTTCCCGGTGATCACCTTCCCCATGGTGCTGTTCGCCTCCCTCTCCGAGCTGATCGTCCCCGAGCTGACGGAGGAGCAGGTACAGGGCAACAACGGGCGCATCGCGTCGGCGGCCAATATGCTTTTGCAGACGACCTTCCTCTTTTCCGCCGCCGTGGCCGCCTTTCTGCTGGGGTTCTCCCGGGAGCTGGGGATCCAGCTCTATCAAAGCCCCGAGGCGGGGCGGTATATCGGCCTTCTGGCCCTGCTGATGCCGGCCATGTATATGGACAACATCACCGACGGCATGCTCCGGGGGCTGGGGGAGCATCTTTACGCCATGAAGGTGAATATCGCCGACTCCCTGATCTCTACGGCGCTTATCTGGCTGGTCCTGCCCCGGTACGCGCTTCAGGGGTATATCGTCATTTTGTATCTGTCGGAATTTTTCAATTTCGCCCTGAGCCTGGGCCGCCTTGCGCGGGCCACGTCGCTGGAGTGGACGGTCAGGCCCCTGGCCCTGGGGATCCTGGCGGCGCTGACGGCCCTGACGGCCGCCAAAACGGCGGTGGCCCTGACGGGCGGCGTCCACGGCCTTCCGGGGCTGGCCGCCGCCGGGGCGGTGTTCGCGGGGGTATTCGCGGGGGCCGTGGCGGCGGCGTGGGGAAAGGAGCGCCGCGTCAGGGCGGCCCGGTAGGGCGGGGGAGAGGCGCCGCCTTTTGCGGCGGATCGCCCTCACGCGCCCAGACGGCGCATCAGCTCCGGCCCGTGGGCCTTCAGCCAGGCGTTCCACTGGCGGTAATCGGGGAATACGCGCAACACCTGGGCGTAAAAGCGGGGGGAGTGGTTATGCTCCAGAATATGGCACAGCTCATGGACCACCACGCTGTCCAGCACCTCCGGGGGCGCCAGCAGCAGGAGGCAGTTGAAGCTGAGGTCGCCCCGGGCGGAACAGCTCCCCCAGCGGGTCCGCTGGGCCCGGACGGTGATCTTGCCGTATCTGACCCCCGCCAGGGGGGCGAAATGGGCGGCACGCTGGGAGAAAACGGCCCGGGCTTGCGCCTTGAGGGCCGCGAGCTGGGCCTGCGTCAAGGGCGGGATATCCGCCAAAGCCAACCGGCGCTGGGTTATCTTTGCCTCCTGGGCGGCGATCCAGTCCCGGCGGCTCTCCACAAAGGCGTCGATATCCCGCCGGGCCAGCCTTAAGGGCGCGCGGACCACCACCCCCTCCGGGGTGACGGAGAGGGAGAGGGTTTTGCGGCGGGAGCGGATCAGGGTGTAGGAGTTGTCCATGGGCGGCGCCTTTCGTGAGCCTCCGGCGGGGCCGGGGAGGGAATGGGGGAAATCAGGTATACTGTCATTTTACGAACAGTATAGCATACTTCCGCCAGACCGGCAAGACGTCCATTGTCAATGTGCCAGCACCAGGATATCGTCTATGGTGACCCCCAGGGCGGCGGAGAGAATGATCAGATTGTCCACGGTGGGCAGGGCCGCGCCGCTCTGCCACTTGTAGATGGCCTGGGGGGAATTGAAGCCGAAGATGACCTGGAGATCCCGGACGGTGAGGCCGGCGGCTTTTCTCAGCCGCATGATGTTCTGGCCGGTTTTCACCAGATCGACGGTGGGAATACACATGAAAAAACACCTCCTTTTTTGAAACGCATACAAAAGGCCGCCTGCCCGTGAGGACAAGCGGCTGAATTTCAAAAAAGGGGCGTTTTTGGCTGTCAGCGATGCTTATCCGGTTCCGGGCGTGAAGGGACAGGGCTATATACGGGGTACATAGCCTGCTTGCGGTCGTAACGGTTTTTAAACAGCATCATCGTCCCGGACGCTCCTTTCCTGTGTTCATTGGGGACAGTATAGCACAATAAATCTGATTTGTCATTAAACCTGTGGGTAAAAAGTTGCATTTTTTGACTTTTTCTCCGGCGGGGACACTTGTGCCGGGGGGCGGGAGGTGGTATACTGGCGGTATACAATAGAAATTTGAGGAGGCGCGGGCATGGCGACTGAATATTTTCCCGACGGGGTGACGCCCATCGACGGGTGGTTTTACGATATCCGCGTGCCGGAGCTGGAGGAGCTGGGGACGCCGTATGTGCTGACGGAGCAGGGGATCCTGGACGACGGGCGGATCCACACCGGCCAGATCCAGGCGCTGATCGACAGGGCCGCCGAGGCCGGAGGCGGGGTGATCGTGGTACCCAGGGGGGTGTATCTCACCGGGGCGCTGTTTTTCAGGCCCGGGGTGAACCTGTATGTGGCCGACGGGGGCGTTCTGCGGGGCAGCGACGACCCGGCGGATTATCCCCTGACGGACACCAGGATCGAGGGGGAGCTGTGCCGGTATTTCCCGGCGCTGATCAACGCCGATGGCGTGGACGGGTTCACCATGTGCGGCCCCGGCACCGTGGACGGAAACGGCATGAGGGCGTGGAGGGCCTTTTGGCTCAGGCGGGAGTGGAACCCGGACTGCACCAACAAGGACGAGCAGAGGCCCAGGCTTGTGTATATCTCCAACAGCCGCAACGTGCTGGTGGCGGGCCTGCGCCTGCAAAACGCCCACTTCTGGACGAACCACATCTACCGCTGTGACCATGTGAAGTTCATCGGGTGCAGTATCTTCTCCCCGGCCTCCCCGGTGCGCGCCCCCAGCACCGACGCCATAGATATCGACGTGTGCGACGACGTGCTGGTGAAAAACTGCGTCATGGAGGTAAACGACGACGCGGTGGTGCTTAAGGGCGGCAAGGGGCCCTGGGCCGACACCGATCCCGCCAACGGCGGCAACCAGCGGATCTTGGTGGAGGACTGCGTCTACGGCTTCTGCCACGGGTGCCTTACCTGCGGGTCGGAGTCCGTTTACAACAGGAATATCCTGGTCCGGCGGATCAAGGTGATGGACGGGTTCAATCTGCTGTGGCTGAAGCTCCGGCCCGACACGCCCCAGCACTATGAGTACATCACCGTGGAAAAGGTGGAGGGGAAGGTGGAGAACTTCCTGACGGTCCGGCCCTGGACGCAGTTTTTTGACCTGAAGGGCAGGACGGACAAGCCCAAGTCCCTGGCACAGCACATCACCGTGCGGGACTGCGACTGCGACTGCCAGCTCTATTATAACGTGGCCGCCGACCCGGAGCATTATGAGCTGAGGGACTTCACCCTGGAGAATCTGCGTATCCGGGCGGAGGAAAACGGCTTTACGGAGGGGGCGGTGGAGGATCTGACCGTCCGCAACGTGACGGTGGAGCAGAGGTGACGGTCAAAAGAGGGAGATATCCCTGCCGTCCACAATGAGCCTGTGGGTGGCCAGGGTGAACGCTATGACCTGGGAGGCCTCCGGCGCGGCGTCGTCCCCGCCGGGGCGGTAGATGGCCACGGAGTCGCAGAAGAGGAACAGCTCCCCCAGAAAATCCTTCTCCTCAGCGAAGAATTCACCGCCGTCGTCGTATACCTGAAGTTCCACACAGTCATCACAGCGGCGGATATCCATGTTGAGATCCAGGGAGTTGGCCATTCTGGCGGCGTAGTCTATCAGCTTGTCCGCCGCCTCCAGGCGCTGGGGGACGGGGATATACTCGGTCGCTTTAGCGGCTTTTTCAAAGAGCCGCCGGGCCTCGGCCTTTAGCTCCTCCCGGGGCCGCGGACTCTGATCCGGGGTCCGGGCGGCCTTGGCGGCGGCCAGACGCTGGGCAAAATCACTGCGCCGGGAAAAGACGATCTCATTCATAGGGATCCCTCCGATTTAAGTTTTATCGCCATGTAATTGAGGCATATGGTATTATTATTGTATACTTGCTATGTAAATTAGTCAATAGCTATGCGACGCCTGACTGAGAATAAATTCTGCGCATACTATAATATGCTCAGAAAGGGCGGCGCAGAGATATGGCAGTCAGCTTTAAAAATCGAGACAGAGTTATCCAGCTTGGCATAGCCATTGGTGTACTCCGAAGAATGCGCGGTATGTCGCAGGAGCAGCTTGCGGAGAAGGCCGGAATGAGCCGGGGCCACCTGAGTACTATTGAGGCTCCGAATATGGCAACAGGTATGTCTTTGGATACATTTTTCAACATCGCCGATGCCTTGGACGTGGATCCCGCCGATCTTATCAAAGCCGCCATGTTCCCGGACAGCATCATCAAAACCCCCGGCGGGAAGTGAGGGGCTTGGGAATTACAGATAAGCTATCCCATAAGTTGTAGGGGCCGCCTCTCCAGGCGGCCCGACGATTTTTGGAAAACCTTCCTATAAGCTGTACGGGCCGCCGCCCACGGCGGCCCATGGCGTCATCGAATTTCGCAACGACTTATTCTTACGCTTTCGTAGGGGTCGCCCTCCCGGGCGACCCGTCCATCGTTGATTGACAGCCCGGATATTGACCGGGACGGGCCGCCGGGGACGGCGGCCCCTACGGCGATGAAGGGAAGATTGCCGGGAATTCGGTGGGCCGCCGTGGGCGGCGGCCCCTACAAGCTCTGATGAAAGATTTTGCGAAAAAAACGCATAATTTCCCCTTAAAAACCGTAGGGGCGGGTTCAAAATCCGCCCGCGAATTTACGAAAAGCTATCTCATAAGTTGTAGGGGCCGCCTCTCCAGGCGGCCCGAAATTTTTATACGCGGCGAAGCCGCAACCTTTTTAGGGAGGCGGAGAGGAAATTCGATAGGCGGGCCGGCCGGGTGTCCGGCCCGTACGGGTGGTTGGTGCGTTGGGGGGAGCGAAAAAAAGGGAGAAGATGTTGCGCATGACGGTGGGCCGCCGTGGGCGGCGGCCCGTACGGCGATGAAATTAAATTTCCGGGAATTCGGCGGGCGGGTTTTGAACCCGCCCCTACTGACATTTAGGAAAGATTTCTAATAGATTGCCACATGGGCGCGTTATACGCAATGCGCCGGAAATTCGGCGGGCCGCCGTGGGCGGCGGCCCCTACTGGTGCATCATACGCAATGCGCCGGGAATTCGGCGGGACGCCTGGAGAGGCGGCCCCTACAAGCCCTGATGAAAGATTTTGCGATAATAACGCATATATTTTCTTTTAGACCCGTAGGGGCGGGTTCAAAACCCGCCCGCGAATTAACGAAAAGCTCTCCCATAAGTTGTAGGGGCCGCCTCTTTTGGCGGCCCGACATTGCACCCCTTGAGGGGTGCGACCGCGACCCGGAGCAGACCATGAGCGGACAACAGCATTTCAACCCACGCACCCCTTGCGGGGTACGACCGGCCCCGGGAATGGAGCCGCAGCTGTAATGATAATTTCAACCCACGCACCCCTTGCGGGGTGCGACGTCAGCACGCCGTAGGTTTTCCGCATTTCAGGCGTATTTCAACCCACGCACCCCCTGCGGGGTGCGACGACATCGCTGCCGCTCCCGGTGTACGCGACCTTATTTCAATCCACGCACCCCTTGCGGGGTGCGACTTTGTCCTTTGCCGCCTTGTCCTCGGCGTACATATTTCAACCCACGCATCCCTTGGCAGACAAAAATCCTTCAAGGAGCAGGCAGAGCAGCATCTCCTCCGGGCACAAGGCCTGGGCGCACAGTGGCAGCTCGTCAGCGTCAAAGGGGTTGTGCTTGCCCCACCTGTACTCCACGGGGTAGGGGAGCCAGGTGTTCCTCCCCCGGTACGTTGCTCACCCCATGCGGGTGCAGGTGACGCCGGCGGGCAGGGCGGACTCGTTGACTGCGACGGTGTAATCGCCATAGATCCGGGGGCTGATAACGCCGTCTTTCCGGGTGACGGACACAGTGTCGAACAGCTTCCAGGCCGGGGCGCAGCCCAACTCGGAGTTGTGCTTGAAGACGATCAGCTCCCGGACGGCCATCTTGCCACGGGCGGCGGAGCGATCGTACTCAAACATGTTTAGAATGGCTTGCCACAGCAGCTCCAGGTCGCCCTCGGAGAAGCCGGTGACCTTCCGGGCCAGATTGGCGGAGACGTAGCCCTCGCACCGATAGAGGGCGTAGGGGACGATGTACTTCCGGCCCATCTCTGTACCCTTCTTCTCCGCGTCCGCCTCAGTGGTGATGGCCACCCGGGTGATAGTGACCTCCTGGGGAACAATGGGATCGACGCTCCGGGCAAAGCCCAGCTGTACCGGGCCGCGGATCTGGCCGCAGTTCAGGTTGTTTTTCACGAAGGTGGTCATGACGGCGCCGAAAGAGCGGATATCGAAGAAGTTCTGACACATGAAATCCCGAACCTTTTCGTCCAGCTTGTCGTCTTTCTTTTTGGCCTCCTTGACGGCCTTTTCGTCGATGTTCCAGTGGGCGAAGGCCTCGGCGTCGGAGCGGTTCAGGGGTACGCCGTCCTTGATGTAGATGCGGTAACCCGGCTCGTCCTCTTTCACGGTCTCCACGTAATTGCGGATCTTCCGCTTCAGGCACACGTCGGTGACCAGGCCATAGCCGGTCTCCGGGTCCACCCGGGGCATGTTGCCCGCGTCGGGGTCGCCGTTGGGATTGCCGTTTTCCACGTCGAACAGGATCACAAACTCATAGCGGTTTTTAATGGGGTCAGACATTTCAGTTGCCTCCTTTGTCCTTCTTTTGATAGAATTTTTGAACTTGATGGTAGTATCCCAGTTGGAAGGTTCCCTGGTCGGCCAGACTCATCCGTGCGGGAAGAGTCTCATGAATGCGGTTTTCCAGGTCGCCGATGAGCTTCTCATAATAGGTGCGCGGGCCGACTTCCAGCTTCCGCAAATGGCTCTGAGAAAGCTTGGTCAGCAGAGGGAAGATGGTTGCGGGGGTGGCACAGGCGCTGTTGAAATATTTGTCCTTGATGGTGGCGTTGATACCGAAATTGGCGGTGGACTGGACCCGCTCCAGCACGGCGAACAGTCGGCCCAGCACGTAAGGGAGATGGCTGCTCTGGTCATTGAGTTCCACTTGTAATACCTCCTCTGGCACTTTGAATTCTCTGTTTTTCAGGAAAAAAGCTTTCAAAATGGCCGCCCGGCCATAAGTGATGTCCTGTTCCGCCCGGATGCGCAACATGGTCTGTTCCAGCAGGGAGACTGGATAGGGGCTATTGGACAGGACGGCACGCATAACCGCCCCGGCCATAGGCGGGGAGGCCTTTTTGTCCCGGCTGTTGGGATTGACCGTCTCCCCCAGCAGCTTCCACAGGGGCAGAGCTTCGTTGAACACGTAGTTGGGCTTGACGATGGAGAGCCGATCATAGTGGGCCTGCACGTTGGCAAGCATTTGACCAAAGGTACTCTGTAAAAAGAACCGCACGCTCAGCCTCGCGGCGTTGGGAGCCAGCCCCAGCACGAAAAAACGGTTCTCCGGGTTGAGCGGGGTGCCATCTACCGGGTTGCCATGGGCCAGCGCCCGCACCGCGTTTCGCAAGTCCGTGTCGGTAATCACCTCGGATGTGCCGCCAAACATGGCGCAGAAGAACACGTCCTGGTACAGCGGCTCGGCATCCTCCGCCCAGTAGACCACGGCGGTGTCGCCGATGGTCTGGAGGTGCTGTCTGTCTGCGATAAGCCTGTTCAGCGCCGCGCCGTATCGGAACGCGGCCTCCTCAGAGACAGGGGAGTTAAGTCCCTGACCGGTTCCGTCGGACTGCTCATGGCCGAAGGACTCGAAGGCGGCGGCGTTGAAGGACACAAGCGAGGCCCCGCTGGACTGGGCGCCCTGTACCCCCTTGATGGCGGGGTGGAGCCGGGCGATAGGTGCGTGATTGCCCGTCACAAGACACAGGCCGGAGGATGCCTCAGCGGAGCTTGCGGCACGACTGTCTTCCCATGCGGCCCGGATGGCGGGATCGTCCTGGGCGCGAAGCTGGTTTACAGAGAAAATCAGATTTGCACCCTTTAGAATCTCATCCAGATAAGGTAAAGTACCCGCCTGTTCGGGCTGCCAGGTATCAAAGAACGCGCAAATTGCCCGGGCGGCGGGGGAGTCCACCGGCCCAAGAAGCTCCTGGTGCAGCTCCTTTGCCGCCTCGAAGCACTGGCGTGACCGTTCCGGTTTGCCCTTGCCGTCGATGCCCAGAAAGTAGGAGCTGTTTTCGCAGAGAAAGTTGGCGCAGACCCCGGAGGTCTTCTTGACTTGCTCCGGTACCTGCATCTGCTGAGGGAAGTCCTTTTTGGCGCCCTCCGGCCTCACCTTCAGCGGAATGATCCCGCGAAGGGTGCCGTTTTCATCAAGATCCAGAGCAAACGACACCTTTGCCATGCTCCAGCCGGGCGGCGTGATGTCTCCCCGTCGGGCCAGAGCGTCGTAATAATCGCAAAGAGCCTGCAAGATCATCGCAGCACCTCCTTCCCCGCCACCTCCAGCACGCCGTTTGTCAATTCGGCCATGAAGAATATGGGCTGGATATCCCGGGGGTTGGAGTAGTCCATGTCGTAGAGCATCAGCCCCAGGGGACGGCTCTCCGGGATCGTGGGTATCGGTCCGCCAGGCCAGGCCCGAAAATGGGCGGGGAACTCCCGACATCCAAAGCAGGGCTGGTGGTAGCACTGGCCCCTTCCCAGCCTGCGGCGGGCGATGTCGATAAACTTGCCCTCATTGTCCGCAGGGACGGCCTTATCCGTTAAAGTAAAATGCGCGTCGATCACATACCTTACATCCGTCAATACCATGGATGCCCGCTGTTGGATGCTTTCGCCGGTGTAGATGGCCAAGGACTTGTCCCCACCTGTCATCGCCGCGCGCACGTTGGACGCGGTGATCTTGTCCTTGACCTCATTGCGCCGGATGTTGGTGAAGGCGATGGGGTTCATCACATGGATGCGGTCGATGTGCCACCGGAGGCCCGGGTGCCAGTAGATGGACTCAATCAGCCCTCGCGCGGCGCTGGGGGTCGGAACCTCGTAGCTAACACGCTCCACCTTCAGTTCAGGTCTGGTGAACAGGGCATAGTCACCCCACACCTCCACCTGGATTCCTTGGCTCATAGTCGCTCCACCTCTCTTTCACGATTAGGATAATATTGGAAATTACAAAAGACCGGCGGCCGGTTGACCCGGCCGCACGATCTCGTCGCCTCCACCATGTTAAAAGTCACCTCAATTCTATTTCTGAAATATGGAATGTAAAGAGTATGGAATACTCTAATTCTATATTAACGGGAGAGCAAGAAAATGTCAAGCCCTTTTTGAGAAGAATTCATTGAAAACACTTGATTTTTTTCTTCAGGATGAGTATATTTAGTACTGTAGTCACGCTCCACAGGGGATGCGTGGGTTGAAATTACTGTGACGAGCTGGGTACCATGCCGCCCTTTGGTCGCACCCCGCGAGGGGTGTGTGGGTTGAAATTGAAAAATGGACAGTAATGAGTATAGTCGCGGGGCAGATGCTATGGCATCTGCCCCGCGGCTGTTTTACAGAAGAATCCCCACGCCCTCACTATCAGGCATCTCAAGCCCCGTGTCCTCATCATACAGGGAAATATCAGTCAAGACATAGAGGCCCTCCTCCACTATTTCCACTGCGTACTGTCCCAGCAGGGCATCCAGGTGATTTTTATACACATTGACGCTGTACTTCCCGGCCTTGCGGAGAAGGGCGCGGCTCCGCTCACCGTTTCGCAGGCGGGCGGCGATTTCCTTGGCGTCCTCTGCGCGTGGAACAAGGACAGCGTAAGTGTTTTGGTCGATGAGGTGGAAATCCTTTGCCACCTGGGCGAAAGGGAAGGAAGGGTGCCATTGGTCCTGCATCCCAGCCTCAAACAGAGGTACGATGTCCTTGCTGTCGGTTTCTTTCCCGGCAAATAGGTGCAGGGCCGTGAAATAGCGCTCGATGGTCTCCGGCGCATCCAGCGCGGGGGAGTCCCGGGTGACAGAACGCATGATCTCCAGGGGGCGCATCATAGAGTCGACCAGGGTGGCGGTGTAGGTACTGTCAGGCTGGAAGATGTAGACGCGGCTTTCGCTTGCGGGGTGCTTCCCCTCCCGGTTGCACCGCCCGGCGGCTTGAACGACGGAGTCCAGACCTGCCTCAGCCCGGTAGACCGTGGGGAAATCTACATCCACACCGGCTTCGATGAGGCTGGTGGACACCACCCGGCAGGGAAGACCGGCGGTCAGCCGTTCCCTTACGGTATTCAGCACTTTCCGTCGGTGTTCCGGCGTCATGAGAGTGGAAAGGTGGAAGGTGCCGCCCTTGTCCAGCAGCTTGTAGACCGCCTGGGCCTGTTTGCGGGTGCTGACAATGCACAGGACCTGATGGTGGGCGGAAAGTCTCTGAGCCAGCTCGCTGTCGGACAGCTGGCCCAGATGCTCATAGCGCACGCGCTCGAAAATGTTTTTTGGGACAGCCGGGGCGATCTCGCGGGGGGCCAGTTCCGGCACAATGGCGGTGAACATCGGCCCCAGGGCCGGCTGTGTGGCGGTACACAGGACGCAGGTTGCGCCGTAGTTGATCACAAGCTCCGCGATGGATCGGACACAGGGCAGAAGATAGGGCAGGGGAATGGTTTGGGCCTCGTCGAAGATGATCACGCTGTCCGCCAGATTGTGGAGCTTCCGGCACCGGGACGGCTTGTTGGCGAACAATGATTCAAAAAACTGTACGGCTGTTGTCACCACCACCGGCAGATCCCAGTTTTCAGCCGCCAGCTTCCGGCGTTCTTTCTCCGGATTCGGCAGATCGTTTTCATCATCGTCAAGATCCACGTTGGAATGATGTTCCAGCACAGTCTCCTCCCCCAAAATTCCCCGGAAAACCGCTGCCGTCTGTTCGATGATGCTGGTGTAGGGGATCACGTAGACGACGCGCTTTTTTCCGTGTGCCACGGCGTGGCGCAGGGCGAAGGCCAGGGAGGAGACGGTCTTGCCGCCGCCGGTGGGTACAGTCAGGGTAAAGAGACCCGGGGTTTGGGTTGTACCTGCCTCCATACAGGCATGAAGAATGTCCTGGCGGGCCTGGTCGAGCTCAGACTTCGGGTTTTTCCAGCGGGTGATTATGTTTGCCTCCAGCCGGGAAAGCAGCTCGTCCATAGTGATATCGCTGCCTCTGGGCGGCGGACTCCCCAGCATGAAGGCCTCGGTGTCCAGATAGTCCGCGTCCACCAGGCAGGAGAACAGCATCCTGATCCAGAAGGCCCTCGTAAAACCGCCCTGCCCCAGAACCTTGGGCGGGCGACAGCGGGGACGGTTCAGTTGTATTTCATCGGAGAAAACTCCATAGGGTTCCACCGTCCGTTTGAGCCGCCCGTACAGGGTCGGGTCAGAGGGAGCGTCCCACTTCCCACCGCCATCCGGCAGGCCGCCGTGGTGGCCCGCCACGCAGTAGGCCGCGGGCCAGCCCGCGTATTTGATGATCTCCTGGGCGCCCGCGGTGGAGTGGTCGGTATAAATGTTTTCCCCGTAGATGCGCCGCTGGAAGGCGCGGGAGTACTTCCCAATGTCGTGGGCAAGCCCCAACACTCTACCCACCTCCTCCGCCGCGAAGGGCGCTGCAAAACTGGCGCAGAGATCTGCCACGTTATTGGCGTGTTTCTGAATACTCTGCTCCTGTCCGTCCTCTGTGCGATGCGCAAGGTACATATGGCTTTCCTCCTTTATTGACAGGCGGGACGTGAAGCGTGATAACATCCTGCCTCAAATTATGCAAAATGTGAAAACTGAACTTGGTCGTCTCAAGGAGATAAGTCCCGTTCCGCAAGGCAACTCTACTCACAATTGCCTCATACGCGCATGAATACTATTATTTCCTTTGGTATTGGATAATCAGTCATATAGCCCTTTTCCTTTGCAGCATTTTTTGAATTTCTTTTTACTTCCGCAAGGGCAGGGGTCATTGGGGCGTATTTTTTTATGCTTATTCACAACTGGTTGGGCAGGGCCACGTTCCGGAGGGAACAGGCGGAACATCATATCATTTTGAATGAGGCCGTCGACAATTCCCTTGCTGGCACTGGTGTAGTTTCTCCAGTGGTCTACCTCCGCAGATACCTCCAGCAGATCAAAAAAGCTACGAAGCACACCCCTGTCATGGGAGAACCGCAGAACCAGCACAAAGGCCTTGTCTACGAGTTCCCTCGGTACTGGGCAATCATATCGGACTGTATAGGCTGTTTTCCATAGATCAATTGCCTTTTCCGCCAACAGCGCGTTGTCAGGATACCTCTCCAGCAAGCTGTTTGCTTCAGCTAAATAATCTTCGGCATTTTGGAGGGTGGTCTTGTCATCCATTCTGACTTTGAGGGTATATGCTCCGACCAGCAGACCAGCGAAATCGGCAATTATCTCATTTCCTTTAATCTCATCAATCAGGCCGTCTATTAAGTGGATACCGAAACCTACAATTCCTATAAACTGAGATTGAATCGCACTTGCTTCAACACTCATCAGCTTAGCGTGAAGATAATAGTAGTGGTCCTTATCGTTAAAGCTTATTTTCCTTCGCCTGTCCGCATAGTCAACTGCAAAATCCTGAAGACAATCGGAAAAATACAGTAACCAATCCCAACGGACCATCCTCCTACTTTGATCCGCACCAGAAAAACAGATGTAGGCATAATGCTCGACTTGTTTCTCGTCTTCCCAATCAATGCTGGAATAGATTTCATCGTGCAGTTGCCTCGCTGCCTCCATCTGTCTGTAAAAAATATGCGAAACCATAATCTCCCGTTGGATGCTCAGAACCAGATCTCTCTTCTCTTCTCCTTCGGCCACCTTATCAATGGCGGCCTGTGCGAAGGTGATAATATTTTGGGCAAAATCAAAACAGTTCTTCTCAATGACATAGTGGGTAAACTCAATTAGATACCTCGACTTTTCCACCAACAGATCGTCCCCGCACTCAAATCGGTAAAGCCGGCCTATTGCGTCCATACACTTATCGGCCTGGGACCAGCCAAAGAACTGCCAAACGGAATAATACAGGCCACGAAAAACAATGTCTCTGTTTTCATCGTTGACAGGTACGCCCGTCCAGTAGGCATACTCATTGGCGGCAAGCTTTTGAAAAAACACACCGTCTTCCTTGGAATGAATGATTTTATAGGAGAGCAGGGACCAACGTACCCGCATGGCATTCGTGTTCCGGTAATTCTCTGAAGACTCGCGGATAAACGAAATCAGATCCTCATCCCCCTGAAAGTCTACCGCACAGTGGCTGAGGAACATGGTAAACTCGGCAGGACAGTTGCTCCAAAGCTCCTCGGCGAATACCCGCATATCCTCCCGGTCCAGGTAATAAAGAAACAGAAATTCCTTAATGATGTCCGGATACAACGGTTTCAGAATCTTTGGATGATTATCGAGCTCTTGGGCGGAATCGCTGAAAAGGCTTTGAAGGTATTCGATTTTTTGCTTTCCTGCCAAAGAGTGCGAGGCGGCGAAATGTTTTACAGATTCGCTCTCTTTCGGATAGAGT
>CANPWM010000043.1 GCA_947584295.1 uncultured Oscillospiraceae bacterium
TTCTCTGAATTTCGCAAAATTCAGAGAAAATTGCCCGCACGTTCCCCTTGTCGGAAAAAGCCCGTCAGGGCTTTTTCGACAGCCAAACGCCCCCTTTGGCAACGCCAAAGGGGGCGTTTTTATGTCCACCGGCAGGGGGGAGGGGAAGGCTTGCGGCGGGGGGATCTGCCATATCTTGTGGGGTGGTCTTTATGTAAACACAAGCAACTAAAAAAAGATTGTTAAATCGAAAATTTCCTCTTGCATTTTCTGCAAGCCTTACGTATAATAAGACCATGAAGTGGGGAGAAGTGGTGAAAAGTGTATTCTTTCCCCACCATCATACCACAGCGTGGTGGGTAAAACACGACACACCTTTGAGCTTTGACGGAAGGAGGGAACGAGATGTTCGGCGTATACAGGCATACCATCGACGCCAAGGGGCGTCTCGCGATCCCTTCCCGCATCCGGGAGGAGCTGGGGGAGACGTTTTACGTCACCATCTCCTCGGAAAAATGTCTCACGGCCTACTCCGCGGAGAGCTGGCAGAGAATGATGGAGAAGATCATCGCCCTGCCCAAAGCCGCGCAGGTCAAGGCCAGGCCCCTCTTTGCCCACGCCGCCAAGTGCGAGCTGGACAGCCAGGGCCGCGTGCTTCTGCCCCAGCCCCTGCGGGATTTCGCGGCGCTGGACAAGAACGTGGCCGTGGTGGGCAACGGCGAGTGCGCCCAGCTTTGGGACGAGAGCGCCTGGGACGATGTGGATAAGAACGAGACGACGCCTGAGAACATCGCCAGGATCCTTGAGGAGCTTGGCTTCTGATGGACAGTTACGCGCATATGCCCGTACTCCTGCGCGAGTGTGTTGAGGGGCTGAAGATCCATCCCACCGGTGTCTATGTAGATGGTACGCTCGGGCGGGGCGGCCATTCGGAGGCAATCGCCGAGAGGCTCACCACGGGCCTGCTCCTGGGTATCGACCGGGACGAGGCGGCGATCGCCCAGACAGGGGAGCGGCTTCGGCCCCTTGGCCCCCGGGTGAGGCTGATCCACGGGAATTTCCGGGATATCGGCCCGATCCTGGACGGGCAGGGGATAGATAAGGTGGACGGAATGCTCTTTGATCTGGGCGTCTCCTCCCCCCAGCTGGACGACGCGGCCCGGGGCTTCTCCTACATGGCCGACGCGCCGCTGGATATGCGCATGGATCGCTCCGCCGCGCTTTCGGCATTTGACGTGGTGAACGGCTGGGAGGAGGCGGAGCTGCGGCGGATCTTTTTTGAGTACGGCGAGGAGCGGTATTCCGCCAGGATCGCCGCCGCCATCGTGAAGCGGCGGCAGGAGCGGGAGATCGCCACCACCCAGGAGCTGGTGGAGGTCATCAAATCGGCCATGCCGGCGGCGGCCCTGCGGGAAAAACAGCATCCGGCGAAGCGGTGCTTCCAGGCCATACGCATCGCGGTGAACGACGAGCTGGGCGCCCTGCGGGAGATGCTGGACACGGCCATAGACAGGCTGAAGCCCGGCGGCCGCATCGCCGTCATCAGCTTCCACTCCCTGGAGGACCGGCTGGTGAAAACGGCCATTCGGGCCAGGGAAAACGGTTGCACCTGCCCGCCGGGATTGCCAGTGTGCGTGTGCGGGTTCCGCCAGACCATGCGGAGCGTCACCAGAAAGCCCATCACCCCGTCCCAACAGGAGCTTGAGGAAAACCCCCGCTCCAGAAGCGCGAAGCTTCGGATCGCGGAGAGGCTATAAGGTATTTTCGGAAACTACACCAAGGAAGGATCTGGAAGAATGGCAGCGGCAGTCAATGTACGGTATTCCGCCACCTACGGCAGTGAAGCGTATGATCTGGACCGGGTGCGGGGATACGCCCTTCCCGACGAGGAGGCCTATGAGGAGCCGTCCAGTCAGGAGCGGATCCGCCAGCGTCTTGACGAGCGCGCCCGGGAGCGGGCGCAGGCCAAGGCCAAGGCCGAGGCCGCTTCCCAGACCTTTGGGATCCCCCTTCTGGCCATCGTCGGCGTCCTGGTAGTGGCGGCGCTGATGATAACGGTGCTGATGGGGTATATACGCCTCGCGCAGATCTCCGGCGAGACAAGCCGCGTCCGCTCCTCCATCGCGCAGCTTGAGGAGCGCCAGGAGATATTGGAGATCAACTATGAGACGACCTTCAACATGGAGGACATCGAGGCCTACGCCGTCAATATCCTGGGCATGAGCCGGGGGCTGGACGAGATCTACACCGGCGGCGTGGTTCTGGCCGACAGGGCGCAGATTCTGGCGGAGGACGAGACGGCGGGACTGGGCGCCCGGATCATCGGCTTTTTAAAGAGCCTCCCGGAATATTTCGGTTGAGGACGCTATAAACTGAGAAAGGGCGGAAAGAGGCCCACAGGGATCTATCACAGGCAGCGGGGAGTTTCATCATGGCGATATCCAAGAGCGGTTCCTCCCGTCAGAGGACGAACAAAACAATACTTGGCCGCACACTTTTCCTGGCAGTCGTGTGCGGCATAGTTGCGTTTATTGTTTTGGGCGTCCAGCTTTACAATGTGATGATCCGGGAGCATGACAAATACCAGGAGCTGGCCGTGCGCCAGCAGACCCGCTCGGTGGCCGTGTCCGCCTCCCGCGGCACCATCTACGACGCCAACGGCAAGACCCTGGCCCGCAGCGCCACGGCCTACACCGTGTTTATCTCCCCCTACGAGATCAAGCTGTACCACGAGAAGGAGTACAAGAAAAACGAGAAGGTCTACAACGACGAGCCGATGCTCATCGCCACGGAGCTGAACCGTATCCTGGGCGCGGATATCGACACCATGCTGGAGCAGATGAAGGACACCAAGTCCTGGTACAAGACCGTGGCCACCAAAATAAGCGCCGAGCTTGCCAACGAGGTGCGCAAATTCAAGGAGGAGCAGTCCATCGCCGGGGTACACATCGAGGAGGATTCCAAACGCTACTACCCCTGCGGGGATCTGGCCTGCCACGTCATAGGTTTTGTGGGCCGGGAAAACTTCGGACTGGAGGGCATCGAGGCCCTCTATGACGACGACCTGGAGGGAACCAACGGCTCCGTGGTGCGCCTGGTGGCCCAGAACGGCACGGAGATGCTCTTTGAGAACTATCAGAACTACAACGACGCCATCGACGGCAACGATATGACCCTGACGCTGGACTACACCATCCAGTCCGTGGCGGAGAAATATTTAAAGCAGGCCATGGAGGCCAACTATATCCAGAACGGCGGCTGCGTCATCGTCATGAACGTGAAGACCGGGGAGATCCTGGCCCTGGCCAACGCCAACAGCTACGACCTGAACGACCCCTGGGGTCTGCCCCAGGAGACGCTGGACGAGATCGCGCTTATTGAGGATCCCGAGGAGAGGAGCAAGGCCATCGGGGACGCCCAGCGGGCCCAGTGGCGGGATATGGCCGTCTCCGACACCTACGAGCCGGGATCGGTGTTCAAGATCATCACCATGGCTATCGGGCTGGAGGAGGGCGTTATCAACGAGAACAGCAGCTTCCCCTGCTACGGGAAGATCCCCGCGGGGCAGATCCCCGGCCGTGACACCGACCTCAACTGCTGGAAGCACGCCGGACACGGCGAGCAGAATCTGCGCCAGGCCGCCATGCACTCCTGCAACGTGGCCTTCGCCAGCATCGGCCTGAAGATCGGCGCGGAGGCCTATAACGACTACGTCAGGGCCTTCGGCATCCGGGAAAAGACGGGCATCGACCTGTCCGGCGAGGCGGGCAGCCAGTGGTGGCCCGACAAGGATTTCCTCGGCTGGAACAAGTCCTCCCTGGCCTCCGCCTCCTTCGGACAGACCTTTAACGTGACGCCCATCCAGATGATCACGGCGGTGTCCGCCGCGGTCAACGGGGGCTATCTTATGGAGCCCTATATCGTCAAGGAGATGCGCAACGCCGACGGCGACGTGGTCTATTCCCGGGAACCCAAGGTGGTCCGGCAGGTGATCAGCGAGGAGACCAGCGCCCTGGTGGCGGACATTTTGGAATCCGTGGTGGGCGACGAGGGCGGCACCGGCTCCAACGCCTATGTACCCGGCTACCGGGTGGGCGGCAAGACCGGCACCACCACCAAGACCGCTCTGGAGCGGCAGACGGGCGTGCGGGAATACATGGTGTCCTTCTGCGGCATCGCCCCCGCCGACGACCCGGAGGTGGCCGTCCTCTTAGTGCTGGATAACCCCAGCAAGGAAAGCGGCATCTACATCGGCGGCGGCCAGATGGCGGCCCCCTATGTGGGGAAGATCATGAGCGAGATCCTGCCCTATCTGGGCGTACAGCCCATCTATGAGGAGGGCGAGGAGGCCCTTCTGGACGTGACCGCGCCCCGTTTCATCGGCGGCGGCGTCCTGGCGGCCAGAGAGAAGGCCAAGGAGCTGGGCCTGACCTTGCGGGAGGTCGGCACCGGCGACACCGTTACCGCCCAGCTCCCTGTGGCGGGCGCGCAGATCGCCGCGGGCAGTCAGATGATCGTCTACCTGGGCGAGCAGGTCCCCCAGGAGACGGTGGTGGTGCCGGATCTCACCGGCAAGACCGTCACCGCCGCCCGGAACCAGCTCCAGAACCTGGGCCTCTATCTGGATACCTCCGGCGCGTCGCCGGCGGCCTCCGGGGTGAAGGTGGCCTCCCAGGCGGTGGAGCCGGGTACGGAGGTACCCTATGGGGCGGTCATCAACGTGACGCTGGTGGACAACTCGAACCTGGGCTTTTATTGATGCCGCCGGATCCGATTGAATTTCAATCCTGTTAATGGTGATCGTATGAAGCTTGCGAAGCTAATCGAAAATATCGACGTTTTGGAGCTGCGGGCCGACCCGGCGCTGGAGATCACGGCGCTGGTGTGCGACTCCCGCAAGGCCGTCCCCGGCTGCGCGTTCCTGGCGATCCGGGGCTTTGAGAGCGACGGACACCGGTTTATCCCCGCCGCCCTGGAAAAAGGCGCGGCGGTGATCATCTGCGAGGAGGCCCCGGAGGGCGCGCCCGCCGTGATCGTCCGGGACTCCCGCCTGGCGATGGCGGAGGCCGCCGGGAACTGGTACGGCAATCCCTCTCGGGCGCTCCATATGATCGGCGTCACGGGTACCAATGGCAAGACCACCACCACAAATCTTATCAAGATCATTCTGGAGGAGGCCCAGGGGGCCAAGGTGGGCCTGATCGGCACCAACCGCGTCATGATCGGCGCGGAGGAGACCCCCGCCGAGCGCACCACCCCCGACTGCCTGGAGCTTCAGGCCATTCTGGCCCGTATGGTGGAGGCCGGGTGCCGGTACGCGGTAATGGAGGTGTCCTCCCACGCCCTGATGCTGGATCGGGTGTACGGCATCGCCTTTGACCAGGGGATCTTCACCAATCTGACGGAGGATCACCTGGACTTCCACAAGACCATGGAGGCCTACGCCCAGGCCAAAGCCAAGCTCTTTTCCATGTGCGGGACGGCCATCATCAACATGGACGACCCCTGGGCGGAGACGATGCTGAAGGCCGCCACGGGCCGGGTGTTCACCTACTCCGCCAAAAGCGACAGCGCCGACCTGACGGCGCGGGACATCAGGCTCCACCAGAACAGGGTGAGCTTCTGCGCCCTGATGACGGGGGAGCTGGAGAAGCTGACGCTGGGGATCCCCGGGCAGTTCAGCGTCTACAACGCCCTGGCCGCCGCCGCCTCGGCGGTGTGCGCCGGCGTCCCCTTAGAGCGGATAGGGCCGGCTATGGCCAAATGCGCCGGGGTCAAGGGCAGGGCGGAGGTGGTGCCTACGGACACCGATTACACGGTGCTGATCGACTACGCCCACACCCCCGACGCCCTGGAGAATATCCTCAAAACCGTCAAGGGCTTTGCCAAGGGCAGGACGATGCTCCTCTTTGGCTGTGGCGGGGATCGGGACAGCGCCAAGAGGCCCATCATGGGCCGCGTGGCCATGGAGCTGGCCGACTATGTGATCGTCACCTCGGACAATCCCCGCACGGAAAAGCCTGAGGCCATCATAGACGATATCCTGGCGGGCGTCAGGGCGTCGGAGAGGAAAACGCCCTGCGACGTGATCGTAGACCGGCGGCAGGCCATCAGGCACGCCCTGGACATCGCCCGGGCGGGGGACGTGGTGATCCTGGCGGGCAAGGGACACGAGACTTACCAGGAGATCGACCATGTGAAGCGCCACTTCGACGAGCGCGAGGCGGTGGCGGAGATCCTGGGCGAAAAGCATTGACGATAGGACGGAAGACACATGATTTTGGATCTGATATGGGCCTTTACCGGCTCCTTCCTTGTGACGGTGACCGTGGGTGTGGCCCTGATACCGGCCCTCAGGCGTATGCACGCCGGACAGACCATCCGATCTGACGGCCCCACCTGGCACCTGGGCAAGCAGGGGACTCCCACCATGGGGGGACTGATGTTCATTACGGGCATCTCCGCCATGTGCGTTCTGGGGGGCCTGGACGATATCGCCGCGGGGGACTGGAGGCATATCATTATCCTCATTTTCTCCCTGCTCTTCGGCCTCATCGGCTTTCTGGACGACTATGAAAAGGTGAAGAAAAAGCAGAATCTGGGCCTGACCGCCTGGCAGAAGCTGGCGCTCCAGATCGCCGCCGCCGTGGTGCTTATACTGCTCCTGCGGCTGGAGGGGCATTTGAGCTCCAACCTCTATATCCCGTTTTTTGACGTGACAGTTCACCTGCCCTATCCCCTCTATGTGGCCTTCGCCGTGTTCGTCATCGTGGGGTGCGTCAACGCGGTGAACATCACCGACGGCGTGGACGGCCTGTGCGCCGGCGTCACAACGCCGGTGGCCGTGTGCTACGCGGCTATCGCGGCGGCGTGGGGCTACGGCGCGGTGGGCCTGTTCGGCGCGGCGCTGGCGGGGGGCCTTGTGGGCTTTTTGATCTTCAACTTCTACCCGGCCAAGGTGTTCATGGGGGACACGGGCAGTCTTTTCCTGGGCGGCGCTATCTGCGCCACCGCCTTCGCGCTGGATATGCCCCTGGTGCTGATCCCCCTGGGCTTCATCTACATCGTGGAGACCATGTCGGACATCATTCAGGTCACCTATTTCAAGCTCACCCACGGCAAGCGCATCTTCAAGATGGCCCCCATCCATCACCATCTGGAGATGTCCGGCTGGGGCGAGCGGCGCATCTTCGCCGTATTTACCGCCGTCTCCGCCGCCCTGGCGGTGCTGACGTTCTTCGCGGTGAAGAACAGATTCGGAGCTGTCTGAGCTATTTCGATTTTCAGGAAAGGAGGACGGTCTATGGCACGTTTCAGAGACGACGCCGCCAACGCGGCGGGGCGGACGCAATACGCGGATATGGATTATGCCGCCGGGGAGCAGCTTCGTGACAGGCGTGAGGAGAGCCGCCGCGTGGAGCGCGGGGCCTTTGACCTGCCCTTCTTCCTGCTGACGCTGCTCATTTTGTCCATCGGCGTGGTGATGGTGCTTTCCGCCAGCTTCGCCAGGGCCTATTATAAGGACGGGAACGCCATGGGGATCTTCCTGCGGCAGCTGGGCTTCGCGGGCCTGGGCATCGCGCTGATGATCTTCCTGTCCACCCTGCCCACCACCTTCTACCGGCGCATGACGCCGCTTCTGGTGATCATTACGGGCTTTATGCTGGCCCTGGTGCCCTTTTTGGGGACCGGCAAGAGCGAGGTGGGCGCCAACCGCTGGTTCAACCTGGGGTTCACCACCTTCCAGCCCTCGGAGATCGCCAAGATCGCCATTATCCTCCTGTTCGCCCACATGATCTGCCTCTACCGGGGGAAAATGAAGACCTTCCGTTACGGCGTGGTGCCCTTCGCGGGGATCCTGGCCGTCACCGTGTTCCTGCTGATCCTGGAGCCGCACCTGTCCGCCTCCGTTATCATCATCGCCATCGGCGCTATCATGATGTTCGTGGGCGGCGCGCCCCTGTGGTGCTTCCTGGCGGGCCTGGGCGTGGTGGGGGCCGTGGGCTTCGTGGTGGTCAACTTCTTCCCCTACGCCTCCTCCCGCATCACCGTCTGGCAGGATCCCTGGTCGGATCCCTTGAACAAGGGCCTCCAGACCATTCAATCCCTGTACGCCATCGGCTCCGGCGGCATGACCGGCCTGGGGCTGGGGCAGGGGAGACAGAAATATATGTATCTGCCGGAGGAGCATAACGACTTCATCTTCTCCATCGTCTGCGAGGAGCTGGGCTTCATCGGGGCCATGCTTATCCTCTTCCTCTTCGCCGTCCTCATTATCCGCGGCTACTGGCTGGCCCTCCACGCCAAGGATCGGTTCGGATCCCTGGTCATCGTGGGCATCGTGAGCTTACTGGCGATCCAGGTGTTCCTGAATGTGGCCGTGGTGACGAATCTCGTCCCCTGTACGGGCATCTCCCTGCCGTTTTTCAGCTACGGCGGCACGGCCCTGCTCATACAGCTTGGTGAAATGGGGATCGTGCTGTCCATCTCGCGGGAGATACCGTTGAGGAAAAAGAAGAGTGAGGACGTGGAGGAGCCATGAAATTTCTATTCGCGTGCGGCGGCAGCGCGGGCCATATCAACCCCGCCCTGGCTGTGGCCGGCAGGCTCCGGGAGCTTTATCCCGAGGCGGAGTTTTTGTTCGCCGGAGCGGGCCGGGTGCTGGAGCGCCGGTTGATCCCCGCAGCCGGCTTTGAGCTGAAGAACATCACCGTCAGCGGCCTGCGCCGGGGCGTATCCCCGGCGGACATCAGGCACAATCTGGAGATGGTGAAGAACCTCTCTGTGGCCAAAAAGGAGAGCCGGGAGCTGCTGGAGACATTCCGGCCCGACGTGGTCTTTGGCACTGGCGGATATGTGTGCTGGCCCGTCCTGCACGGGGCGGCCAAAATGGGGATCCCCACGGCGATCCACGAGTCCAACGCCGTGCCGGGCCTGACCACGAAGATGCTGTCCTCCCAGGTGGATAAGGTCATGGTGGCCTTCCCCTCGGCGGGGGAGCATTGCAAGAGGCCGGATCGGGTGGTGCGCACCGGCACGCCGGTGCGGGAGGATTTCCTGCGTATGAGCCGGGAGGAGGCAAAGCGGAAGCTGGGCCTCACCGGGAAGCCCCTGGTGGTGTCCTTCTGGGGCAGCCTGGGGGCGGATAACATGAACAGCATGATGGCGGAGTTCATCAGCCTCAACGCCCGAAGCGGCGAGATGCTCCACCTGCACGCCACGGGCAACGGCGAGACGGGCCTTGACAAGATGCGGGAGCGTCTGGGAAAGGTGAACGTCTACGGCCTGCCCCAATGGGAGGATCTGCGGGCCTACATCGACAACATGGGCCCGGTGATGACCGCCGCCGACCTGGTGCTGTGCCGCGCCGGGGCCTCCACCCTGGCGGAGCTGACCGCCCTGGGCCGGGCCAGTATCCTGGTACCCAGCCCCAATGTCACCAACGACCAGCAGACAAAGAACGCCCGGGAGCTGGAGAAGGCCGGGGGAGCCGTGGTACTCACCGAGGAATCCTGCACCGGCGAGAAGCTCTATAACACCGCCGCCGCCCTCCTGCGGGACAGGGAACGGCTGGACGCTATGGAAAAGGCGTCCCGCGCCATGGGCGTCACCGACGCCTGTGACCGGATCGTAAACGAGATCCTTGATCTGATCAAATGACAGCCCCCCTTTGTGGGGAAAGGAACCGAAAAACGCGTCTGCGCATAGTATGACCTGAAAATAAAACTTTTCGGGGGTCACTATGAGCAGCTTGACAGTGACGGGGGGCCGCAGGCTCTCCGGTGAAATCAGCTTACAAGGGGCGAAAAACAGCGCCCTTCCGATATTGGCAGCCTCCATACTCTCCGCCGGCGAGACCGTGCTGACGAATGTCCCCGCGCTTACCGATGTGGAGGCCGCCCTTGCCATTTTGAGACATTTAGGGTGCAAAGCGGAGTTTGCCAACGGGACCGTCTGGGTGGATTCCTCCACCATGACGGGCTGGGATATCCCCGACCCCCTGATGCGCCGTATGCGCTCCTCCGTGGTCTTTCTGGGCGCGATCCTGGCTCGCGCGGGGCAGGCCGCTCTCTCCCTGCCGGGAGGGTGCGAGCTGGGCCCCCGGCCCATCGACCTGCACCTGGACGCCATGGAGCGCCTGGGCGCAGTGATCCGGCGGTGTCGGGGAAGGCTCATCTTCCGCGCCCCGGTCCTGCGGGGGGCCAGGATCGACCTGAAGCTCCCCAGCGTGGGGGCCACCGAAAACGCCATGATCGCCGCCGCCGGCGCCCAGGGCGTGACGCTGATCACCAACGCCGCCCGGGAGCCGGAGATCCGCGACCTGGCCCGTTACCTGACGGCCATGGGCGCCCGGATCAGCGGCGCGGGTACCTCCATTCTGACGGTGGAGGGCGGCGCGTTTGCCCCAATAGTGCGCCACCGGGTGATCCCCGACAGGATCGCCGCCGCCACCTACATAGCCGCCGTGGCCTCCGCCGGAGGGCGGATCGTCCTGCGGCAAGTCTGCGAGCGGGATCTCACCGCCGTAAACGATGCCTTCCGCCAGATGGGCGTGTGCCTGTGCTACCGGGGCGGCGCCCTGGTGGCCGCGGCGGGGGAGCGGTTGAAGCCGCCCCTGACCGTCACCACCAGGCCCTATCCCGGCTTTCCCACCGACGCCCAGCCGCCCCTGATGGCGGCGGCTCTGCGGGCCAGGGGGACGTCGGCGTTTGTGGAGACGATTTTTGAAAACCGCTTCCGCCATGTGCCTGAGCTTGTCAAGATGGGCGCGGATATCCGGCTGGACGGCCAGATCGCCCGCGTCTATGGCGGCAGGCCCCTCCACGGCGCGGCGGTCACCGCCCCCGATCTGCGGGGCGGCGCGGCCCTCCTGGTGGCCGCCCTGGCGGCGGAGGGGGAGACGACGATTTGCGGTACCGAGCATATTCTGCGCGGCTATGAGAACATAGACCGCACATTCAGGGCGCTGGGCGCCGATGTAATACTGATACCCGATTAAAAAAGACATTTACGGCGGCCGTTCCCTGCCACGAAAAAACTGGCCGCCCGGTGTCTGCTTTCAGATGGATGTTGGTATAAAGAGAGACGAAAGGACTGTTGAAGATGGGAAGCACTAAAGGAAGGAACCGCTATACCCCCGGCGACGGCGCGCTCTATATCACCGTGGCCGTGGCGTTTATATTGCTCATCGCTATCGCGGCTATGGGACTCTTTTTCAAGATAACGGACATCACCGTGGAGGGGGCGGAGAAGTACACCGCCGGCCAGATCATCGCCGTGTCCGGCATCGAAAAGGATAACTCTGTCTTTTTCCTCAACAGCTCCGCCGCTGAGATCGCCATCAAATCCGCCCTGCCCTATGTGGACACGGTCAAGGTCATCCGCCATCTTCCCGGAACGGTGACCATCCAGATCACGGAATCCGTCTCCGCCGCCTACATCGTCTCCGGCGGGAGCTACTATATCCTGGACCTGAACGGAAGGATCTTGGAGAAATCCTCCTACGTCCCCCAGGGGGTGGAGGTACGGGGTGCTATCCCCGAAGACCCCCAGGCGGGCAAGACCATCTCCTTCGGCAAGAACGAGACGCCCCGCGTCACGGCCCTGACCGACTACCTCAAAACAGCCAGCAAGTATCAACGGCTTGACAAGATGGCCTGGATCGACATGACCAACCTCTCCGCCATCACCTTTGACTACAACGGCTACCGCTTCAACTTCGGGGCCGACGACGAGCTTGATCTGAAGTTCGGAAAGCTCCTGGTGGATTTCCTGCGGGTCAACACGGAACCCGGCAGCGGCCAGAGCGTGATCTACGACGCCAAGGTAAAGGGCCTGCGCTTCTGAAAACCCGCCTCTGAGGGCGGCCCGGAGAGGGAAATCAGGTGGAAATCGCGTTTTGATTGAATAAAAATTCCACTTTGGTATTGACCTCCGGGGAAAAACGGTTTACAATAAACGTATCTATAACAAAATATACTGGTTATAGCCAAACTTACAAATGAAAGCGCGTCACGCGCGCTTGGAGGAGGATATAAAATGCCTATCGCGTTAGATAATGGCCCCGACAATGTAGTTACCATAAAAGTTCTCGGCATCGGCGGCGCCGGAAACAACGTCGTCAACCGTCTTGCTAAGGTCGGCACCTCCGGCGTGGAGCTGATCGCGCTGAATACCGATAAGCCCGCGCTGGCTATCTCCGCCGCCGACACAAAGGTTCAGATCGGCGAGAAGCTCACCCACGGCCAGGGGGCCGGATCCAACCCGGAGATCGGCAAGAAGGCCGCGGAGGAGAGCCGCAACAACATCACCAAGGCCCTGGAGAACTCCGACATGGTGTTCATCGCCGCCGGTATGGGCGGCGGCACCGGCACAGGCGCGGCCCCCGTGGTGGCCGATATCGCCCATGAGATGGGGATCCTCACCGTGGGCGTTGTCACCAAGCCCTTCGGCTTTGAGGGCAAGCGCCGTATGGATCAGGCCAACGAGGGCATCTCCCAGCTTTTAGGCAAGGTGGACGCCCTGCTCATCATTCCCAACGACCGGCTGAAGCACGCCACCGACCAGAAGCTCACCTTCGCTAACGCCTTTGAGATCGCCGACTCCGTTCTCCAGCAGGCCGTTACCAGCATCTCCGAGCTTGTGAAGCAGACCGGCTTTATCAATCTGGACTTCGCCGACGTCACCGCCATCATGAAGGACGCGGGCTACGCCCACATGGGCGTGGGCAAGGCCGCCGGAAAGGGCAAGGCCGAGGAGGCCGCCCGCAGCGCCATCGCCTCCCCGCTGATGGAGACCTCCATCAACGGCGCGCGCGGCGTGCTCATCAACATCACCGGCTCTCTGGACATGAGCCTGGACGATATCGAGGCCGCCGCCACCTTGGTGCAGGAGGCCGCCCACCCCGACGCCAACATCATCTTCGGCGCCTCCTTCGACGAGGATCTGGACGACGAGATCCGGGTCACCGTCATCGCCACCCGCTTCGACGAGAAGCCCACCCTCAAGACCGCCAACCAGAACACCGCCGGGCTTTACAGCGAGGCCAGCCAGAAGGCCGAGTCCGCCCCCGCCGCCGCTCCCGCTGAACCCGCCGCTTCCGCCGAGGAGGTTCCCCCCGAGGAGGATCCCTTCGACAAGATCTTCAAGATCTTCAACCGCTAAACCCGGTTCAAAAAGCCGCCCGGAACCCTCCGGGCGGCTTTTTTCGCGCCCTTTTACGCGATTTTCCGTTTATTTGCAATAAATGTTTACAGTTTATTCAACCTCCCGGCGTTTCTTTTGACTAAAATAGATTGTATCAGAATTGCATCAGCGGGCGACCGCGCCATTTTAAAAGAGGGTTTGCTATGATACGGCGATTTCTGTATAACTTCATGCAGGGGCGCAACGGGTTTGACGACCTGACGAAATTCGTCTGGATCCTGACCCTTGTGTTCCTGGTGCTGTCCTTCCTCCCCGGGGTCTTCGGGGCCGTCTGCTCCCTGATGGTTTTCGTGCTTATCGTCTATACCTGGTGGCGGGTCTGTTCCCGGAACGTCTACAAGCGTTCCCAGGAGAACGCCCGGTATCTGGCCAGGACGGCAGCGCTGAGGACGAAGATACGTGACTCCAAGGTGCGCTTTTCCATGCGCAAGGAGTATAAATTCTTTACCTGTCCCACCTGCCACACCCGCCTGCGCGTCCCCCGGGGCAAGGGAAAGATCCAGATCACCTGCTCCAAATGCGGCAACCGCTTCTCCGGGAAAACGTAAATACGATTTTGCATAAAACAGCATGATGCCGTTTACAGTTGACGTAAACGGCATCATCAGTTTGTCACAAAACTTAACTTGAGTGTTTTTTCCGGCGGCATGTACGTCGGAAAAATCCGCACGTTCCCCTTTTCGGAAAAAGCCCGTCATGGCTTTTTCGACAGTCTCGAGGATCGCGCCTGTTGCGATCCTTTTTTCTTGACTTTATTCCCCGTGTTTGCTATACTGTTTCTGCCCGTATGGGCAAAATTCCCGAAAAAATGAATACGTTCCAATAAAGGGCCAGGCTGTTTTTCAGGAAAGCCGGGTGAGATTCCCGCACGGTCCCGCCACTGTGATACGCCCCGCCTTTGGGGGTGTTCAGCCAGAATGCTGAGTCTGTCCTGCGCAAGCTTACGATGAATGGGCTTGTGCTGTTTTTGCGCCGCCTCATGAGCCGCCTCATGAGGTCTAACTCCGTATGGTTTCTGCCGGCAAGAACACCCCTTGATTGGAGGGGTGTTCTTTTTTCGGGCAGAAAGGAATGGTAAACATGAAAACAAGAACAAAAGCCCTGTGCCTGGTTCTCGCCCTTGTGATGGCGCTGAGCCTTGGCGCGTGCGGCGGCGGGAGTACGGCAGACTCCTCCCCCCGCACGCTTACCGACCCCAGCGGAGCGGAGATCACCGTCCCGGGGAAGATCGAAACCATCGCCGTCCTGGCCCCGTCCCTCAGTGAGACGGTGATCGCCTTGGGCGAGGGCGATAAGATCGTCTCCTGCGACACCGTCAGCGCGGCGCTGCCCGGTATGCCGGAGGGCGCCCTGGCGCTGGACATGGTAAGCCCGGATATGGAGAGCCTGGTGGCCCTGAAGCCGGACGTGCTGCTGGTAACCAATATGTCCCTCTACGACCAGGAGGCCCCCTATCAGCCCCTGCTGGATCTGGGGGTGTGCGTGGCCTGCGTCCCCACCTCCGACAGTATCGCCGATATCCAGAGCGACCTGGCCTTTGTGGCGGAGCTGTTGGGGAAGAAGGACGAGGGGCAGAAGCTCATCGACGATATGCAGGCACAAATCGACCGGCTGGCGGCCCTGGGGGCCACGGTGACGGAGAAGAAGTCCGTCTATTTCGAGATCTCCGCCGCCCCCTACTTATACAGCTTCGGCTCCGGCGTGTTCCTCAACGAGCTTATCGAGCTGATCGGCGCGAAAAACGTGCTTGCCGGTGAGACCGGCTGGCTCTCCGTCACCGAGGAGGCCGTCGTAGCCGCCCAGCCCGACGTGATCCTCACCAACGTCAACTACATCGACGCCCCGGTGGAGGAGATCCTCTCCCGCCCCGGCTGGAGCGAGGTGCCCGCCGTGAAGAACGGCGCGGTGTACTACATCGACAACTCCGCCTCGTCCCTGCCCAATCAGAATGTTGTAAAGGCCATGGAGGAGATGGCGAAGGCCGTCTACCCGGACATTTTCGGTGACTGATATGACAGATATCCCCTCTGCCCGGCCCGCCGCACGATGCCGGAAAATGGCGTGGCGCTGGATACTCCTGGCGGTCTTCGCCGGTGCCAGCCTGCTCCTGGCGGTGGGGGCGGGGAGCGTGCCGATCCCGCCCCTGAAGCTCCTCTCCGCCCTTTTCGGGGCGGGGGAGGACAACACCCGCGAGCTGGTGGTCGGCCTCCGCCTGCCCCGGGTGGCACTGGCGTTCCTCACCGGCGCGGCCCTGGCCGTGGGCGGCACCGTGATGCAGTCCGTCCTGGAAAATCCCCTGGCGTCCCCCTTCGGCCTTGGCGTCTCCGCCGGGGCGGGATTGGGGGCCACGGCGGTGCTGGTGACGGGCCTCTCCGCCGGTACCCTGGGGGCGGTGCTGCTGCCCGCCGCCGGGTTTGCCGGGGCCATGGTCACGGTGCTTTTGGTGCTGGCCCTGGCCCGGGCGCTGGACAGGCGCGTGTCCACGGTGACCGTGGTGCTTATCGGCATGGTGGCGTCCCTCTTTTTCTCCGCCGTCATGGATCTGATGGCCGCCATGTCGCCGGAATACGCCCAGCGCATCGGCCTGTGGCAGATGGGGAGCTTCGCCTCCCGAGGCTGGCGCGGCCCCGCCGTGCTGGCCCCGGTGCTGGCGGTGTGTCTTGGGGTGTTCCTCTCCCGTTCGGGCCAGCTCGACCTGCTGACCTTCGGGGACGAGCAGGCCCGCTCCATGGGGACGGAACCCCGGAAAAACAGGCGGTTCCTGATCCTGGCGGTGGCCGTACTCACCGGCGCGGCGGTGTCCTTTTCCGGCATCATCGGCTTTGTGGATCTCATCGCCCCCCATGTGGCCCGCCGCCTTTTCGGCGCGTCCCACCGCCGCACCCTGCCCGCCGGGGCGCTTCTTGGGGGGAGCTTCATGGTGCTGTGCGACCTGGCCGCCCGGACGCTCTGCGCCCCCCGGGAGATCCCCATCGGGGCCGTCACGGCCCTGCTGGGCGCGCCCTTTTTCCTGTGGATATTCTTTGCCGGAAGGGAGAGACAGTGATATGCTGGAGGTGAAAAATCTCTCCTGCGGCTACGGGCGGGAAAAGGTGGTGAAGGACGTCTCCTTCACCCTCCCGGAGAGGGGCCGCCTGGCCGTCCTCGGCCCCAACGGCTGCGGCAAGACAACGCTCCTGCGGGGCATGACCGGCTTTCTCCCGGCGGAGGGGGCCGTTACCCTGGACGGGGCGGATCTTTTGAAAATGTCCCCCCGGGAGCGGGGCCGGGCCGTGGCGGAGCTTCCCCAGGCCAGCGCCGCCTGGTTTGCCTATACCGTTATGGAGACGGTGCTGATGGGCCGCTACGCCCACCTGAAGCCCGGGCTTTTCTCCGCGCCCACCCGGGCGGACCGGGAGATCGCGGAGGACGCCATACGCCGCCTGGGACTGTGGGAGGAGCGGGACAGGCCCCTGACCCGCCTCTCCGGCGGACAGCTCCAGCGCGTCCTGCTGGCCCGCGCCTTCGCCCAGACGCCCCGGGTCATTCTCCTGGACGAACCCACCAACCACCTGGATCTTAAGTATCAGGTGGAGCTTGTGCGGGAGCTGAAGGGCTGGTGCGCCCAGCCGGGACACGCCGCCCTGGGCGTCTTTCACGACCTGGATCTGGCCCTCAACTTCGCCGACCTCGTACTGCTGATGGAGGGGGGCGGGGCCGTCTATTTCGGGCCTGCCGACGCCCTGCCGCCCCAGGAGCTTTCCCGGGTATTCGGCCTTGACGTTCCGGCCTATATGCGCCGGAGCCGCGCCCGGTGGGAGAGGATAGGAGGGTAGATATGGAAAAGCTTTATAGAAGCCCCTATGAGGCGTACCCGTTTTTGTGCGACGGGCCGGAGGATCTGCGGTGCGACTTTGAGCTGATGACCGACGAGATGTCCAGCCGGATCGGCCTCCTCCGGGCCACGGTCGCCGACGAGGGACTGCGGGAGGAGCTTTTGTGGCTCTGCGAGCTTGTCTACCACATGAATCCCGCCCTGCGCACGCCCCTCCGGGTGACAGTTGGGGAGCGGGACAGGCTCCTGGCGGCCTCGGAACGGCTTCGCGCCCAGGCGGGGGACCGGTGCCGCCGGTTCGTGCTGTGCCAGGGGTGCGCGGCGGCCTGTCAGGCCCACCTTTTGCGGGTGCGGGGCAAGCAGCTGGTGCGCCTGCTCTACCGGCACGTCCACCAGGGCCATGAGGTCGATCCCCTGCTCCTCGACCTGGCCAACCTGCTCTCCGGCTACTTCTTCTACCTGGCCCTGAAGCTCAACGCTGACGCCGGCGTGGCCGAGGTGGACTTCATCAGCCGGAATTATTGATCCCATTCCCCTTATCGTATACGCGTTTGACCGCAAAAAAGAGGCTGTCCCATAAGGGACAGCCTCTTATTTTGCTTGTTTACAAAAAATTAATTATTTTTATTATATTTTTACTTGACAAATTGGCGAACCTGTGGTATAATCCAAACTGTGATGGGAGAAGAACCCTTTTTGTCAGATGCCCAGCTTGATCCACAGGTCGTTATACAGCTTCCTGGTGGCTTTGGGCAGGCAGATATACATCTCGCACCTGTCCAGCACCTCCTGGGGGGCGGCCATGATCTCATAGATCTCCGGGTCAAGGGCCTCGCCGTACTGCTCCTCATACCACGCCGGGTACATCTCCAGCGCCTCCTTGTTGGGGCTGGCATACCAGATGTAGTCCATATTCCGAAGGTTCGCGTCGGTGGAGGCGATGAAGTTGATCCACTTCATGGCGTTGTCGTAGTTGGGGGCGTCCTTGAGGACGCACATGGCGTCCACGAACCAGTTGGAGCCCTCCTTCGGCACCACGAAGCGCAGATCCTCGTTGTTCTCCAGCATGGAGAGGTAGTCCCCGGCGTAATAGGTGGCGATGGCGGCGTTGCCGCCCTCCATGGTCTGGAACACCTCGTCCATGACCTTGCCCTGGAACATACCGCGCTTGGCGGCGCCCTCGATAAGCGCGTAGGCCTCCCGGATCTCCCCCTCGTCGATGGTGTTCACCGAATAGCCCAGGTACATGAGGGCGATGCCCAAGGCGTCCCGGGAGTTGTTGATGAGCAATACCTGCCCGGCGTTTTCGCCGTCGTACAGGGCCGACCAGCTGTCGATCTCCCCGTCCACCATGGTCTCGTTGTAGATGATGCCCACGGTACCCCAGGTGTAGGGGACGGTGTACCTGTTCTCCGGGTCATAGGGGAGGTTCTTGAACCGGCTGTCGATCTTCTCAAAGTTGGGGATCTGGGCGTAGTCCAGCTCCTCCAGCATACCCTCCTCGATAAGCTGGGAGATCATATAGTCCGAGGGCACCACCACGTCGTAGTCCGCGCCGCCGGATTTCAGCAGGGAATAGAGCGTCTCGTTGGAGTCCGTGGTCTGGTAGTTCACCCGGATACCCGTCTGGGCCTCGAACTCGTCGATAAGCTCCTCGTCGATATATTCGCCCCAGGAGCAGACGTTGACCACGGGCCGGGAGGTGGTGTAGGCGGTGAGGAAGACGGTGGTGGACACAAAGACCACGCACAGGACGGCCGCCGCCGCCCGCCGCGCCAGCTTTCCCCGGGGGGTACCCAGCCAGGCGCGGAACCGCTCGGCCCGTGGATTTTCCCGCACCGGCTCAAAGGAGGCCCGTTTGGCCGCCAGCCTTGCCTGCCGCGCCTCCCGGATATTGTTGATGACCAGCACGATCAGCACCGCCAGGAACATCAGGGTGCTGACGGCGTTGACCACCGGCGTCACCCGCTTTTTCGTCATGCCGTAGATGGTCATGGACAGGGTCTGGGTGGACGATCCGGCGGTGAAGTAGGAGATCACGAAGTCGTCCACGGACATGGTGAAGGCGATCAGCGCCCCGGAGACGATGCCGGGCTTGATCTCCGGCAGGATCACCTTGAAGAACGCCTGGATCCAGGTACAGCCCAGATCCTGGGCCGCCTCCACCAGATTGGCGTCCATCTGCCGGAGCCTGGGGGCCACGTTCAGGATCACATAGGGGATATTGAAGGAGACGTGGGCGATGAGCAGCGTCCCCAGCCCCAGCGTCAGGCGGGTGGGGAACTTGATAAGGCTCTGCCAGGAGTTGAGCCAGGCGGCGATGGAACCCCAGCCCCGGAAAAACGCCACGAACAACAGCAAGAGCGAAACGCCCGTGACGATATCCGCGTTCATCATGGGCAGGTCGTTCACCACCAGCACCGGGTCGCGCCACTTTTTCGTGAGGCTGTAAATGCCGATGGCGGCGAAGGTGCCTGCCGCCGTGGCGATGGCCGTGGCCAGCAGGGAGACTAAGAGCGTGGTGGCCAGCGACTCGATCACCAGCCGGTTATGGAAAAGCTCCTGATACCAGTGGAGGGAGAAGCCCTTCCACACGGCGCTGGAATCCCCCGCGTTGAAGGAGAAGAAGATCAGCAGAAAGATAGGCAGATAGAGAAAGAGAAAGCACAGCCCGATGAGGAAGCGGCTGCCGAAGCGGTTTTTCTTCATCAGAGCATCACCGCCTCTCCCTCGCCGTCGCCGAAGTGGTTCATCACCAGCATACAGAT
>CANPWM010000044.1 GCA_947584295.1 uncultured Oscillospiraceae bacterium
TTCACCCCGGCGGGGGCCGGGGTGAGGGGATTCAATAAAGGGGGAGGGTCAGGAGCTGAGCTTATCCATCAGGTCGCCGACGTTCACGGGCTTGGGGATAAACTCGTCCATGCCGGACTCCATGGCGCGGCGGCGGTCTTCGGACAGGGTGTTGGCGGTGCAGGCGATGATGCGGACGGTTTTGGCGTCCTCCCGGGGGAGGGCGCGAATGGCCCGGGAGGCCTCGTAGCCGTCCATGCGGGGCATCAGCAGATCCATCAGCACGGTGCCGATGGAGCCGGGTTCGCTGGCCCGGAAAATGTCCAGGGCCTCCTGGCCGTCCTCGGCGGAGACGGTCTTGAAGCCGGCCTCCTCCAGAAGCTCGGTCATGATCTCCCGGTTCAGCTCGTTGTCCTCGGCGATCAGCACCAGGGAATCCATGGGATCCCGGGCCGCCGGTTGGGCGGGGGCGGCCTCTGCCGGTTCCGGCGCGGGTTCCGGCGCTGGCTTGGGCAGAATCTTGCCGGAGAAGGTGAAGGTGAAGGTACTGCCCTGGCCCTTCTCGCTCTCAAAGGTAATGTCGCCGCCCATCAGGGAGGCCAGCCGGTGGCTGATGGTCAGGCCCAGGCCCATGCCCTGGTTGCCCTTGGAGACGGTACCCAGATCCTGATTGAAGGCGTTGAAGAGCCGCTCCTTGAATTCGTCGCTGATGCCCCGGCCCGTGTCGATGACCGTCAGGGAGGTGATGGCGGTGTCGCCCCTGTGGCCGGACTGGGAGGCCCGGAGGGCGACGCGGCCCCCCTCCGGGGTGAATTTGGCGGCGTTGTCCAGCAGGTTCATGACCACCTGCTCGATCCGGGCCGCGTCCCCCTCCACATAGGGGTAGGGGAGGCTGTATTCCAGGGTGAAGGTCAGGCGCTTCTCCGCCATCAAGGGATTCGTCACCGCGCGTATGGAGTGCAGAAGCTCCTCCATGTCCACCGGGGCCAGCTCCAGCTCCAGGCGATGCTCCTGGATCTGGGACAGGTCCAGGACGTCGTTGACGATGCGCAGAAGGTATTTGGCGGTGGTGTTGGACTGGCGCAGATACTCGCTGACCCGCTGTTGGTCGCCGGCGTTCTGCTCCATCAGGTAGTTAAGGCCCAATAGGCCGTTCAGGGGCGTTCTGATCTCGTGGCTCATGGCGGAGAGGAAGCTGTCCTTGGCTCTGGCCCCGGCCTTAGCCTCCGCTGAGCGCATACCCTGCACGGACAGCAGGATCGCCAGGGCCAGAATGGCCGCGGCGGCCACCGCCAGCACGGCGGCCAGCACCCGGTAGCGGTAGAGGAAGTCGGGGAAGGTCTGCTCGTATTGGTTCTCCATAGCGGCCCTGATGGAGACGGAGCTGACAAAGTCCGGGTCCAGGGCGGCGATGGCCTTGTTGAGTATGGCGATGAGCTTCTCGCCCCGCTCCCGGCTGGGGCCGGTGGCGTCCTCGATGGAGATCAGCGAGGAGAAGCAAAGCTCCTCGTCCATGCTCAGGGCCGGAATGGACTTGAGATGGTCGTAGACGGGCTTGCCGAACCAGTATTCAGCCACATACTGGTTGATGATGGTCATGTCGCAGGCCCCTGTCCGCACCGCCTCGAAGCAGGCGGGGACGGACTCGTAGTCCACGAACTCAAAGTTGGGGTAGACGCGGGAGAGTACCTTGTGAATGGTCTGGGAGCCGCTGGAGACGGCCACCCGATGGTATTCCTCTGTGTTGGAGTCCAGCCCCTCCTTGGCCACGATCACCTTGAGGCACTTCAGATACGGCTGGGAGAGCAGGATCCCCCGGGCGCTCTGGTTCTCCGGGTTGCGCTCCACGCTGGTGACGAAGTCCAGCTTGGCCCCCACCAGATAGTCGTAGGTGATCTGCCCCGGGGGCAGGGGGACGTATTCAAATTCCACGTCCATGAGCCGGGCCAGCTCGTCGAAGATATACCGGGAGATGCCCTTCAGCGACCCGTCCGGCCCCGTAAAGGATACCGGGGGCCGGTCCTGGACGAAGCCCACCCGGAGGACGCCGTTTTTGGAGAGGAAGGATCGCTCCTCCTCCGTGTAGCTTACGCCGGACGTCTGCTGCGCCGCCAGGGTGGGGACGGACAGAGAGAACAGGGCGGCCGCGGCGAAGGCCAGGGTGAGGAGCCGTATTAAAAAACGCTTCTTCACTGTTCTCCCTCCTATCCGCATACGATGCTGGAATCCCATTTTTTCACTGTCCATTTTACACGACACGACGGATTTTGTAAAGGAAAAACGGGCGAAATTTTGGAAAATGCCGCCCGTTTGCAAGAAATGTATTATTATTCTGCTTATTCTGCGCTATTCTCAATTCAGCGTCGCCGTCATGCCGCGGACGTACTCCCCCACATACCGGGGTGCGTCCTGCTTATACCGCTCGATGAGACGGACGATGGCGGAGCCGACGATGGCCCCGTCGGAGAGGGCGGCCATATCGTGAGCCTGCTCCGGGGTGGAGATGCCGAAGCCCACGGCCACGGGCAGACGGGTATTCTCCCGAATGACCCGGACGATGGACGCAAGGTCGGTGGTGATCTCCTGCCGCACGCCGGTGACCCCCAGGCTGGAGACGAGGTAGATGAAGCCCTGGGCCTCCCGGGCGATCATAGCCACCCGGTTTTCCGAGGTGGGGGCGATCATGGAGATGAGATCCACCCCGTACCGCTGGCACAGGGGGGAGAACTCCTCCCGCTCCTCAAAGGGGATATCCGGGAGGATCAGGCCGTCGATGCCGATCTGTCGGCAGGTGGAGATGAATTTCTCCGCGCCGTAGGAGAACACCACGTTGGCGTAGGTCATGAAAACCATGGGAACGGACACGTCCCGGCGCAGCTCCCGCACCAGGTCGAAGATCCTGTCGGTGGTGACGCCGCCCCGGAGGGCCCGCAGGGACGCGCCCTGGATCACCGGCCCCTCGGCGGTGGGATCGGAGAAGGGGATCCCCAGCTCGATGAGGGTGGCGCCGTTTTTTACGCACGCCCGGACACAGCGGGCGGTGGTCTCCAGATCCGGGTCGCCGCAGGTGAGGAAGGGGATAAAGGCCTTGCCCTGCTCAAAGGCGCTGTGGATATTACTCATGAAGATCCTCCCCTCTGTACCGGGCGATGGCGGCACAGTCCTTGTCGCCCCGGCCGGAGATGGTGATGACGATGATCTTGTCCCGGCTCATGGTGGGGGCCAGCTTCCGGGCGTAGGCCACGGCGTGGGCGGACTCGATGGCGGGAATGATGCCCTCGGTACGGGCCAGATACTCAAAGGCCTCCACCGCCTCGTCGTCGGTGACGGGGACGTATACGGCCCGGCCCGTGTCGTGGAGCCAGGCGTGTTCCGGGCCGATGCCGGGGTAGTCAAGGCCCGCGGAGATGGAGTAGACCGGGGCGATCTGGCCGTATTTATCCTGGCAGAAGTAGGACTTCATGCCGTGGAAGATGCCCAGTTTCCCGGTGGCCACGGTGGCCGCCGTCTCGAAGGTGTCCACCCCCCGGCCCGCCGCCTCACAGCCGATGAGCTGAACGGAGGGGTCGTTTATGAAGTGGTAGAAGCTGCCGATGGCGTTGCTGCCGCCGCCTACGCAGGCCAAGACCGCGTCGGGGAGGCGGCCCTCCCGCTCCTGGAGCTGCTGGCGGATCTCCCGGGAGATCACCGCCTGGAAGTCCCGGACGATGGTGGGGAAGGGGTGCGGCCCCATGACGGAGCCTAAGCAGTAGTGGGTGTCGGCGACGCGGCGCGTCCACTCCCGCATGGCCTCGGAGACGGCGTCCTTCAGGGTGGCCGTGCCGGTGGTGACGGGGATCACCTGGGCCCCCAAGAGCCTCATGCGGTAGACGTTCAGGGCCTGGCGGCGGGTGTCCTCCTCCCCCATAAAGACCACGCACTCCATGCCGAAAAGCGCCGCCGCCGTGGCGGTGGCCACGCCGTGCTGGCCCGCGCCGGTCTCGGCGATGAGCCGGGTCTTGCCCATCTTTTTGGCCAGAAGGGCCTGGCCCAGCACGTTGTTGATCTTATGGGCGCCGGTGTGGTTCAGATCCTCCCGCTTGAGGTAGATCTTCGCCCCGCCCAGATCCTCCGTCATCTTCCTGGCGTAATAGAGCCGGGAGGGGCGGCCCGCGTAGTCGTTGAAGAGAGCCGTCAGCTCCCGGTTGAAGTCCGGGTCGTCCTTGAAGCGGTTATAGGCCGCCTCCAGCTCGATGACGGCGTTCATCAGCGTCTCGGGGATATACTGGCCGCCGTGGATACCGAAGCGTCCGTTTGTCATGTCTCTCCGTCCTTTCGGGCGGCCGCCACGGCCGCCAGGATTTTCGCTCTGTCCTTGTCCTTATCCGTCTCCACGCCGGAGGACAGATCCACCGCCCAGGGACGCAGGCGCGCCAGGGCCTCCGGCAGATTCTCCGGCGTCAGGCCCCCGGCCAGGACGTAGGGGCGCTTTACCCCCGCCAGGAGCGCCCAGTCAAAGCGCCGCCCGGTACCCTGGCCGCTGTCCAGCACCACCGCGTCGGCGGTAGAGCGCTCCGCCGCCGCCACGTCGGCGGGGGAGGCGACCTGGAAGGCCTTCCACACGGTAAGTCCCGGCGCGGCCCGCCGGAGGGCGGCGATGTACGCCTCGTCCTCGTCCCCGTGGAGCTGGGCCACCCGAATGGCCCCGGTGAAGAAGAGGTCGGCCACCGTGTCCACGGCGCTGTCCACAAAGACGCCCACCGGCGTGACCGTCCTGGACAGACGCAGGCTCAGCTCATGGGCCCGGGCCGGGGTGACGCTCCGATGGCTTTTGGGGAAGTCGATTACAAAGCCGGCGAAGTCGGGCCGGGCCTCGTTCACATATTGGATATCCTGGGGCCTTGTCAGCCCGCAGATCTTGATCTTTGTCATTGCGCGGCCTCCCGCATCTGGGCCAGCAGGGCGGCTTTGTCCCCGGCCCGCATCAGGACCTCCCCCATCAGCACCGCGTCCGCGCCGAGGGCCCGCAGGGCGGCGGCGTCCTGGGGACGGGCTACCCCGCTCTCGGCCACATAGAGGCGATCCGGCGGGATCAGCTCCCGGAGGCGGGCGGCGTTGTCAAAGTCCACGGAGAAGTCCTTGAGATTTCTGTTGTTCACGCCGATGATCTTGGCCCCGGCGCTGACGGCGGAGCGGATCTCCGCCCCGTCGTGGGCCTCCACCAAGGCGGCCAGGCCCAGGGTGGAGCAGATTTGCAGATAATTTTCGATGGTCTTCGTGTCCAGCAGGGCGCAGATCAGCAGTACCGCGTCGGCCCCCATGACCTTGGCCTGGTAGAGCTGGTACGCGTCCACGGTGAAGTCCTTGCGGAGCATAGGCGTTTTGAGGACGGCGCGGATATCCCGGAAGATCTGGTCGGAGCCTAAGAACCACCGGGGTTCCGTAAGACAGCTCACCGCGTCGGCCCCGGCGGCCTCGTAGGCCCGGGCGATGTCCAGATAGGGGAAGTCCGGGGCGATCAGCCCCTTGGAGGGGGAGGCCCGCTTCACCTCACAGATGAAGCTCAGGCCCGGCTTTTTAAGGGCCTTCTCAAAGGCCGCGCCGTTGGCGATCCCCCCCTGGAGGGCCAGCTCCCGCATGGCCTCGATATCACACGCGTCTTTATCCGCCGCCACCCGCTCCCGAGCGTGGGCGGCCAGCGTATCCAGAATGGTCATGTCAGGCTTCGGGGCGGTTGGAGACCTCGATGAGCTTCTCCAGGGTTTTGGCGGCGGCGCCGGAGTCGATGAGGGAGGCGGCCAGGGCAAAGCCCTCCCGCCAGGAAACCGCCTTGCCGCCGATGTAGAGGGCCGCGCCGGCGTTCAGCAGCACCGCGTCCCGCTTGGGGCCCTTCTCCCCGGCCAGAATGGCCCGGGTGATGGCGGCGTTTTCCTGAGGCGTGCCGCCCACCAGGTCGGCTTTCCGGCAGCGGACAAGGCCGAAGTCCTCCGGGGTCACGGTGTAGGATTTGAACCAGCCGTCCTTGAACTCGCAGACGCGGGTGGGGGCGGAGGCGGAGATCTCGTCCAGCTTGTCCTGGCCGTAGACCACCATGCCCCGCTCCACGCCCAGGCTTATCAGCACCTGGGCCAGAGGCTCCACCAGGTACTCGTCATAGACGCCCAAAAGCTGCGTCTTGGGGCTGCCGGGGTTGGTGAGGGGGCCTAAGATATTGAAAACCGTGCGGAAGCCCAGCTCTTTTCTGATGGCCCCCACGTATTTCATGCTGGTGTGGTACTTCTGGGCGAAGAAGAAGCACATACCGGCCTCCCGGAGCAGCTCCGCGCACCGGGCGGGGGACTGGTCGATGTTGACCCCCAGGGCCTCCAGGCAGTCGGCGGTGCCGCACTTGGAGGAGGCGGCCCGGTTGCCGTGCTTGGCCACCTTCATGCCGCCGGCGGCGGCCACCAGGGCGCTGGTGGTGGAGATGTTGAAGCTCCCGGCCCCGTCCCCGCCGGTGCCGACGATCTCAAAGAGGGGCAGATCCACGGTGACCTTTGTGGCGTGGTCGCGCATAGCGGCGGCGCACCCGGCAATCTCGTCCGATGTCTCCGCCTTGGCGCTCTTGGTGGACAGGGCCGCCAGGAACGCCGCGTTCTGGGTCTGGCTGGTCTCGCCGCTCATGATCTCGTTCATGACGGCGTAGGCCTCGTCATAGGTGAGATCCTGCTTGCTTACGATTTTTACGATGGCTTCCTTGATCATGATCCACACTCCTTACAGAGAGATAATTTATGCGAATGATACGATTCTTGTACGAATCTTTTACGAATCTTGTACGGATACCGTCAGGAACGGCTGAGGGCCAGGAAATTCCGCAGCATGGCCTTCCCCTCCGGGGTCATGATGGACTCCGGGTGGAACTGCACGCCAAAGATGGGATAGACGGTGTGCTGTACCGCCATGATCTCCCCGTCGTCGGCCCGTGCGGTAACCTTGAGGCAGGCGGGCATGGTCTCCGGCAGGGCGGCCAGAGAGTGGTAGCGGGCCGCCTTCACCCGCTCCGGCAGGCCCCGGAACAGGGGGCAGGCGGCGTCCAGCGTCACCTCCGACTGCTTGCCGTGCATCAGGCGCCTGGCGTGGCCCACCGTGGCCCCGTAGGCCTGGCAGATGGCCTGGTGGCCCAGGCATACGCCCAGAAGGGGGATCGTCCTGCCCAGGGTCTTCGCCGCCTGGACGCACACCCCCGCGTCACCGGGGTAGCCGGGGCCGGGGGAGAGAATGACGCGGGCGGGGCGCAGCGCGGCGATCTCCTCCACCGTCATGGCGTCGTTGCGGATCACCCGGATATCCGGGTCAAGCTCCCCCACATACTGGTAGAGGTTGTAGGAGAAGCTGTCGTAGTTGTCGATGAGAAGCGTCATTCTATCCCCTCCTGGGCGATCTCCAGGGCGCGCACCACGGCCTTGGCCTTGTTGACGCACTCCCGGTACTCGTTTTCCGGCACGGAGTCGGCCACGATGCCGGCCCCGGAGCGGACGTAGACCTTGCCCTTCCGCTTGTAGGCGATGCGAATGGCGATGCAGGTGTCCAGGTTGCCCGCTAGGTCGATGTAGCCGATGGCCCCGCCGTAGATGCCCCGGCGGCAGTCCTCCAGCTGGTCGATGATCTGGCACGCCCGGAGCTTCGGCGCGCCGGACAGCGTCCCGGCGGGGAGAATGGCCTCCACCGCGTCCAGGGCGTCGCGGTCGGGCCGGATACGGCCCCGGACGGTGGAGCCGATGTGCATCACATGGGAGAAGCGGTGGATCCCCATGTACTGCTCCACCTCCACGGAGCCGAAAACGGAGATCTTTCCGATGTCGTTCCGGCCCAGATCCACCAGCATATTGTGTTCGGCCCGCTCCTTCTCATCGGCCAGAAGCTCCGCCTCCAGCCGCTTATCCTCCGCCTCCGTGGCCCCCCGGGGGCGCGTCCCGGCCAGGGGGAAGGTGTGGAGGACGCCGTCCTCCAGCTTTACCAGCGTCTCCGGGGAGGCACCGGCGATCTCCAGCTCCTGGCCGGAGAAGTAGAACATATAGGGGGAGGGGTTGACGGTGCGCAATACCCGGTAGGCGTCGAAAAGACTGCCCTCGAAGTCCGCCTCCAGGCGGTTGGACAGCACCACCTGGAAGATGTCGCCCTCGTAGATGTGGGCCTTGGCCCGCTCCACCATGGAGCAGAAGCGTTCTTGGTCAAAGAGGGTGCGTATCGGGCCGGTCATGCGCCCGGCGGGCGGCTCCGGGCCCACAGGCCCCCGCAGGGCGGCGGCGATGGCGGCGATCTCCCGCTCCGCCCGGGCGTACCCCGCCTCCGGGTCGTCCAGGGGGACGGTGACCATGACGGTGAGCTTCTGGCGGAAGTTGTCAAAGGCGATGACCTTGTTGAAGAGCATCAGATCCAGATCCTGAAAGCCCTCGGTGTCCCGGGCCTTCAGCTTCAGGGACGGCTCGGCGTATTGGATATAGTCGTAGCCGAAATAGCCCACCAGCCCCCCGGTGAAGGGCGGCAGATAGGGCAGGCGCGGGGAACGGCGCTCCCGGAGGAGCTGCCGCAGGACGGCCCGGGGATCGGTGTCCCGGGAGACGGCGCGGCCCTCCCGCTCCGTCACCACCACCCCGTCCCGGGCGGTGACGCACAGCTCCGGGTCAACGCCGATGAAGGTGTAGCGGCCCCAACGCTCCTGGGCCTGGGCCGACTCCAGCAGGAAGCAGGGCCTCGCGCGGAACCGGCGCAGAGCCTCGATGGGCGTGATCACGTCGCTCATGAACTCCGCCGACACCGGCGCGACCCGGTATTCGCCGCTTTTTGAAAGCTCTATAAGCTCGGATAGGGTGGGTCTGAGCTTCATGGGATCTCCCTCGCTTCAACGTTTTAGTTAAACGAATTCACTATAAACTTTACCACAGGAAAAGGGGGAAGTCAATTGGCAGAGGGCCGAATCTCAGCCCGCCCCGGCGGGTTTTCTTGACACTTTTGTGGGAAGAGAAAGCGCCGCGCGCGAAAAAGCCGCCCGGGGCCAGGAGCCAACGGGCGGCGGGGGAGACGGGGATAGTCAGTCCTTCAGCGTCAGGTGGGCCTTTTCCATGGCCATCACCAGCACGGGGATCAGGACGATGTGCAGGATAATGCCGGGGACGGCGTCGGCCACCGCGCCGGCCCAGAAGGCGGAGAGGGGGAAGGCGGTGTTTTGAAGGCCGGCGATGACGAACCGGGCGCAGCCCCACACCAGGCGGCCCGCCACCATGGCCGTCACCAGGGAGACGTAAATGGCCCACTTTTTCCGGGGCAGGTACTTATACAAAAGGCCCGAGACGGCGCCGTAGGCGGCCAGCTCGAAGGTCATGGCCACGGCGGTGAGAATGGGGGGCATGGGGCCGAAGGCGAAGTGCTTTAAGAGCGGCGCGATGGCCCCCACCGCCAGGGCCCAGGGCCAGCCGCAGACAAAGCCGCACAGAAACACGGGAATGTGCATGGGGCTGAGGGCCGCGCCGATCTCCGGGATCTGGCCGGTGAGGTACGGCAGCACCATACACAGGGCCAGGAACATGGCGGAGAACACCAGGCGGCGGATAAACAGGGAGCTTGCGGGTTTTTCTTTCACGGGGGTTTGGGTGGACACGTTAATTCCTCCTGTCGGACAGCAATGTACCCAGGCGGGCCAGGGCGTCCTCCAGAATCTGCCCGGAGCCGCCGGCCACATAGGTATCGCACAGATTCATGGGGATCAGCACCCGCTGGGCCGGACTTTGGGCCACGGCGTTGGCCATGGCCGGGGAGATCTCGCCCATAAGCGCGTCGGCCATGGCGATGCCGATGGGGCCGGTGATGACGTCCGCCCCGCGGCACGCCACCAGCACCGGGTTCTCCCCTGTGGCCACCCGATCGGCCCCGCCCTTGAGCATGGCCCCGGAGGCCTGGGAGTTGGTCCCCACGGCCCAGACGAACACCTCCGGGAAGGCCCTTTTGATGGCCTCCACCAGCGTTCTGCCCAGCTTTCCGCCCTGTCCGTCGATCACAAGCACTGTCATGTCAAGCCGCTCCTTGTCTGTGAGAATCCCGATAAAAAGCGCCGGCTGACCCTTTTGCGGGCGAGCCGGCAGCTTGTATTGCCAGTGTTGCGCTCTTTGCGGGATATACGCGAGATGTCCCCCCGCTTATGCGGGCGTGCGCCGACCTGTATCGGTTATCTATCAGTTTAGCACGGCAAATCCCCGCTGTCAATAGGCGAAAGTTGCGGGAAAAAGGTTGTCCGCCCTAATAGGGCGGACGGGGATTTGCTTTCTCCTCTTTTGTGTCGTCAAAAGAGGAGAAAGCAACAAAGAGGAGAAAAGACGAGTCAAGGGGGATTCCGATTTTCCCCCTTGACAATCCCCTTTTGAAAACGGCCACACAGGGGCCGCGGCCCCTATGCGGAGAACCCCGGGGGAGCGCCCGCGGGGAAATATTGCAGAAATTGGGATTTTCCCCGCACGGAGTTTTCCGGGAATTCGGTGGGCCGCCTAAAGAGGCGGCCCCTACAACGTATGGGAAAGCTTATCTATAATACGGTGGGCCGCCGTGGGCGGCGGCCCACCGTCATACGAAACATTTTCCCCATATCTTTTATTTTCTCCTAACGAACAATTTATCTGTATGGGCCGGACACCCGGCCGGCCCGTGTATCGAATTTCTGAAAAACTACCCCTAAACCTTGTAGGGGCCGCCTCTCTTGGCGGCCCGCAATTGGAATACGCGGCGAAGCCGCAACCTTTTGGGGGGCGGATTGCCGGAAATTCGATGATGCCATGGGCCGCCGTGGGCGGCGGCCCGTACAGCGTATAAAGATAGATTTTTCGTAAATCGGAAGGCGGGCCGGCCGGGTGTCCGGCCCGTACGGGGGTTGGTGCGTTGGGGGAAATTTATTATTCAATGGGGGCCTCTGCGTAAGACGGCGGGCCGCCTGGAGAGGCGGCCCCTACAAGCCCTGATGAAAGGTTTTGCAAAAATAACGCATAATTTTTCCTTAAGAACCGTAGGGGCGGGTTCAAAACCCGCCCGCCGAATTTCTGAAAAATTTCATTTAAACGCTGTACGGGCCGACCTTCCCTTACAAACTCACCGCGTCGATCTCGGCCAGCTCCTCGGGGGTGAAGGACGTGTTCTCGGCGGCCTTTACGTTGTCCAGGATCTGCTGGGGCCGGGACGCGCCGGTAAGGACGGTGGTAACCACGCCGTCCCGGAGGATCCAAGCCAGGGCCATCTGGGCCAGGGTCTGGCCGCGCCGGGCGGCGATGTCGTTGAGGGCGCGGATCTTCCCCAGCTTCTCCTGGGTCAAGGCGTTCTCCTTCAAAAAGCGCCCGTCGGTGCGGATGCGGCTGTCGTCGGGGATCCCCTTTAGGTATCTGTCGGTGAGCAGGCCCTGCTCCAAGGGGCAGAAGGCCACGATGCCCTTGCCCAGACGGGCGCAGGCGTCCTTCAGGCCATTTTGCTCGATGGTGCGGTTGAAGATGGAGTAGCGGTTCTGGTTGATGACGAAGGGGACGCCCATCGCCTCTAAAATCGCCGCCGCCCGCTCCATGCGCTGGCCGTCGTAGTTGCTAAGGCCCGCGTACAGCGCCTTCCCTGAGCGGACGGCCTGGGCCAAGGCCCCCATCGTCTCCTCCAGGGGCGTTTCCGGGTCGGGCCGGTGATGGTAGAAGATGTCCACATAGTCCAGCCCCAGCCGCCGGAGGCTCTGATCCAGGCTGGCCAGCAGATATTTCCGGCTGCCGCCGTTGCCGTAGGGGCCGGGCCACATATCATACCCGGCCTTGGTGGTGACGATCAGCTGATCCCGGCAGCCGCCCAGCTCCTCCCGGAGAATACGGCCCAGATTTTCCTCGGCGCTGCCCGGCTGGGGGCCGTAGTTGTTGGCCAGGTCAAAGTGGGTAATGCCGCAGTCAAAGGCGGTGAAGATGAGGGCGCGCATGGCGTCATAGGAGGCGGTGTCGCCGAAGTTGTGCCACAGGCCCAGGGAGATGGCGGGCAGCTTCAGGCCGCTGGTTCCGGCCCGGTTGTAGGGCATGGCGTCGTAACGTGTGTCGGAGGGGGTATACATAGCATCACTCTTTTCGCCTGTTTTTCCCAAGTATACCAGACGCGGCGGGGCTGTGTCAACCGCAAGAGCGCCGGGGGTATTGAAAAATTCCCGCCGTTCCTGTATAATTGCGGTGATACTAATACCCATTTAAGAGGCCGTCGCAAATGTCTTGCTTTAATCGGGTATTCGTGTGAAATAAGGGGGACTTTTTATGCTCAACATCGGCTGCCATCTGTCCGTGTCCGGGGGCTACGCCGCCCTGGCGCGGGACGCCATCTTCACCGGCTCCAGCTGCTTCCAGTTTTTCACCCGCAACCCCCGGGGCGGCGGGGCGAAGCCCATCGACGAGAAGGACATCGCGGAATTTTTGCAGATCGCGGCGGAGGCGGGGCTGAACTCCTTCCTGGCCCACGCGCCCTACACCATCAACCCCTGCGCCGCCAAGCCGGAGACGCTGGAATTTGCCCGCCAGACCATGGCCGACGACCTGACCAGAATGGAGTGGCTGCCGGGGAATTACTATAACTTCCACCCCGGCTCCCATGTGGGCCAGGGGACGGAGCGGGGCATCGAGCTGATCGCCGAGACCCTGAACCTGACCCTGAGGCCGGAACAGCGCACCACCGTCCTGCTGGAGACGATGGCCGGAAAAGGCTCCGAGGTGGGCGGACGGTTCGAGGAGCTGCGGGAGATCATCGACCGCACGGCCCTTTCGGACAAGCTGGGCGTGTGCCTGGACACCTGCCACGTCTACGATGCCGGGTACGACATCGTGAACGACCTGGACGGGGTGCTGACGGCGTTTGACAAGGTCATCGGCCTTTCAAGGCTCAAGTGTATCCATCTAAACGACTCCAAAAACCCGTTCTCCAGCCACAAGGACCGGCATGAGGTCATCGGCGGCGGCTCGCTGGGAATCGAGGCCGTCACGCGGATCATCAACCACCCGGCCCTGCGCAAGCTCCCCTTCTATCTGGAGACCCCCAACGAGCTGGAGGGGTACAAGCGGGAGATCCAGCTGCTGAGAGGGCTGTATGTGGAGTAAAAACCACTTGCATACCGGAATGGGTAGTGGTAAAATATTCTCATCAATAAAAATAACGGAGGTAGATACCCATGGAAATGATAGACAACCTTAAGAAAAAGCTTCAGGGCGCGGGACGGCGCATCGTGTTCACCGAGGGCACCGACGCCCGGATCCTGGAGGCCACGGACCGTCTGGTGAAGGAGGGCCTGCTCACCGTGGTGCTGGTGGGCAATCCCGAAGAGGTGAAGGCCGCCGCGGCCAAGGGCGGATTTGACATCGGCGACAGCCAGATCGTGGATCCCGCCAACTACGCCGACATGGACAAGATGGTGGACACCATGGTGGCCCTGAGAAAAGGCAAGATGACCGCCGACGAGTGTCGCGCGGCCCTCAAAAAAGGCAACTATTTCGGCACCATGCTGGTGAAAATGGGCGTGGCCGACTGCCTCCTGGGCGGCGCCACCTACTCCACCGCCGACACCGTCCGTCCGGCCCTCCAGCTTATCAAGACGAAGCCCGGCGCGCATCTGGTGTCCTCCGCCTTCATTCTCACCCGCCAGCACGGCGAGGAGAACCTGAAGAACATCTGCATGGGCGACTGCGCCATCAACCTCTCCTATGAGGACAGCTTGGACAAGGACGGCAACGTTGCCATCTCCGGCGCCCAGAAGCTGGCCGAGGTGGCCGTTGAGACCGCCAAGACCGCCAAGCTCTTCGGCATCGACCCCAAGGTGGCGCTGCTGAGCTTCTCCACCAAGGGTTCCGGCAAGGGCGGCACCGTGGCCCTGTCCGCCGAGGCCACCAAGATCGCCAAGGAGATGGCCCCTGACCTGGCCATCGACGGCGAGATGCAGTTTGACGCCGCCGTGAGCCCCACCGTGGGACAGCTTAAGTTCCCCGGCTCCACCGTGGCCGGTTACGCCAACACCTTCATCTTCCCCCTCATCGAAGCAGGCAACATCGGCTACAAGATCGCCCAGCGCCTGGGCGGCTACGACGCCTACGGCCCCATTCTCCAGGGCCTCAACGCCCCCATCAACGACCTCTCCCGGGGCTGCAACGCCGACGAGGTCTACACCATGGCCATCATCACGGCGGCGCTGGACTAAACTGGCTTTGAAGGCCGCAAAGCGGCCTTCAAATGCCAAAGGGAAACGTGCGAACCCCCTGAACGAAATGATAATTTCGTTCAGGGGGTTCTGCTGTTTTGCTATGCGCACGACCCGAAGGGCCGCACACTCCGCAAAACATAAGGGATTTTTTGCAAGGCACATGTCCTTGCAAAAAATATTTAAATTTTTAAAATTAAATTATTCTTGCAGAATGTTCTGTACGGGCCGGACACTGGCCAGCCCGCCTTTCGATTTACGAAAAATCTATCTTCATACGCCGTACGGGCCGCCTGGAGAGGCGGCCCCTACGATGATTTAAAATTCCTTTTCGCTTAAAGCGAATTTGCGCCTTCGGACTGGTCGTAGCGGAGGACGCCCGCCAGGAAGGCCAGCGCCAGGCCCTGGCCCCAGCCCTGGATCCAGTCGCGGCTGATATTCCGATAGCCATCCCGGTCCCGCATGACGGCGGTGCCGCCGGAGACGTTCAGCACCCGCCCGTCCGGGGAGATGTTCTGGAGGATACCGGGAATGGCCCGGTTGATGTACTTGATGTGCAGGGGGTTGCCCTTGCAGACCATGGCGGCGGCGATGCCGGCGGAGGCGGAGACCTCCTCATAGCTGTCGGGGTCGTCCAGAATGGTGCGCCAGAGGCCGTTTTCCGTCTGGCACAGCTTCAGGGCAGCCAGCTGGTCGTTCAGGGAGCCGGTCACGTCCAGGAACTTGGGGTAGAGGTACGCCTGGGGCAGACGCGCGCCCACCTGAGACATGGTGTAGGCCGCCCAGGCGTTGGCCCGGCCCCAGTAGAAGCCGGACATATGATCTTTGGTGATGTTGTTGTACCCATGGTAATAAAGGCCCGTAGCGGGATCCTGCAAATACTTGATGTGCCAGTACCACTGGTTCAGCGCGTCGTCGATCAGCGCCTCGTCCTTCAATTCCACCCCCACCCTCAGCATGAAGAAGGCCGCCATAAAGAGGGTGTCGGCCCAGGCCTGCTCAGGGAAGTCGTTGTTGGCGGAGACGGTGTGCTGTAAGACATGGTCGCCGAAGCGCAGGGCGGAGTTTTTAAGGTAGTCGATCTTGCTCATCACCACGTCCAGGTACTTCTTCTCCCCGGTGTGCTGGTAGAGGGAGAGGCAGCAGTGGCCCATGGAGCAGGTGTTCACCGTCCAGGTGGGCAGGCCGATCTCTAAAAACTCGTCTACCCTGGCCCGCACCGCATCCAGATATTCCTGCTTGCCGGTGGCCTCATAGGCCTCGCAGATGCCGTAATAGGCCACGCCGCAGGGCCAGTCCCAGGTCATGTCCATGCGCATGGTGCGATCCACCACCGCGTCCATGGCCTTTAAGACCTGCTCTCTGTCAAAATCAAGCTTCATCTTTACCCCTCCTCAGTCAAGCCGGAATACCGGCTCCAGCTTGGGCTGGGCGCCGGTGACCGGATCCATCTCCAGCTCCAGGATATCCTTCATGTACTCGTTCCACCGATCCACCACGGGGCTTTGGGCCTGGGTGCGTTCGGCAAATTCGATGCCCTTTTCGCACTCGTAGTAGCCGAAAAGCTCCTCGCCGTTGGCGAAAATGGTGTAGTTGCGGATCCCGGCGGCCTTCAGCACCTCCACCATCTCCGGCCAGATCTCGTTGTGGCGGCGCACATACTCGGCCTTGCACCCGGCCTTGATGCGCCCCTTCCATGCCATACGCTCCATAAAAGCGCCTCCTTCAAAAATGATTTAATATGGTTTTACGGCCCGAATATCCAAAAATACCCCGCGCCGCCGTTGCCGTTCTCAAGCCACCTTTCGACGCTGATGAAAAAGTCGTCCAGCGTCGGATCCCGCTCCGGGTCGGAGGCGGCCAGGGCGCGTATCCTCTCCCACTGGTCGATCGTCACCTTGTTCGCCCCGTAAGGCTCGAATTCCGGGAGAACCTTGAGGATATACGGGGCAAGACTTGCGATGCTGTTCTCCTGCGCGCCCCAGTTTAAGTAAAACGAGCCTTCAGACCAGTACCGCTGTTGGTCGCCGTCTTCGGCGTAGGCAAACTCATATACGCCCGCGTCCTCCAGCTCGTCGTGTGCCAACATTCTAATCATATACTCACCAGCGGGCCGCCAAGAGAGGCGGCCCCTACAAGGTTGTAAGATAGATTTTCGGGAATTCGGTGGGCCGCCGTGGGCGGCGGCCCGTACAGCCATTAACGAAACAGCTCTGTTAGACGCCGTAGGGGCCGCCTCTTTAGGCGGCCCGCCGAATTTCCGGCAAGCCCCGTGCGTGGCAAATTCCGTTTCCCGCGCACTCCATCGGGCGGGCGCTCCCCGGGGGAGTCCAGATGGGGGGTCGCAACCCCCCTCTGGTCGGTTAAGGAGGGAGTCCAGAGGTGGGAAATCGAAATCCCCCCTCTGGTTGTTTTTCTCTGCTTTGTTACTTTCATCTCTTTTGTCAACACAAAAGAGATGAAAGTAAATCCCCGCCCGCCTGTAAGGCGGGCAACCTTACGAAACCTACCATTCCCCCATGGGACAATGTATGTCCCTTTTCGCCGCGCGAATCTCCACAAAGCACCCGCACTGCATACAGGTGGCGTTGTTAAGGTACGGACAGCTCCGGCACCGCTCCAGCCGCGCCTCAAAGTCCGCATCGGCGGTCCTCACGTCCTCCGGCAGCTCGGCCCGGTAGGCCTTGACGCTCTCGTAAAGCTCCCGGCCCTCCGCCAGCTCCCGCAGGAGGCACCGGCGGCATCTGGTGTCACTCACGGGCGATCTCAAAGGCGGCCACGCCGCAGGCGGGCAGGGTGGCGGTAAAGCGTTTGTCCTCCACCTTGATGCCGGTCATGGTCACGGGCTTCACCGCGTCGGGTCTTACGAAGGTGTTGTAGTCCCCGGGCCTGCCCGCAAGGAGCGTGCCTGTGACGGCGGACTTGGCGCCGATGGCGTCGGACAGCACCTCCAGGGGCGCCGCGTCGGTGTCGCTGAGGTTCACCGCCGTCAGCAATATCTTCCCGTCCGCGCCCTCGCTGGCGGAGACGTGCAGGTTGGGTATGCTCCAGTCGCCGCAGGTCAAAAGGCTTGTCTCGGCGTACGTCTCGATCTCCCTGGCCCCCTGGTGGCCCTTATACATATCGAACACGTGATAGGTGGGCGTCAGGGTCATCTTGGCCCCCTCCGTCAGCACCATGGCCTGGAGGACGTTCACCGTCTGGGCGATGTTGGCCATCACCACGGTGTCGCAGTGGTTGTTGAAGATATTCAGGCTCAGCGCCGCCACCAGCGCGTCCCGCATGGTGTTCTGCTGGTAGAGGAAACCCGGATTCGTCCCCGGCTCCACGTCGAACCAGGTTCCCCACTCGTCCACCACCAGCCCCAGGGGCTTCTTGGGGCAGTATTTGTGGAGGATCCGCCCATGCTCGGTGACAAGCTCCTTCATGCGCAGGGCCTTCCGCAGTGTGGCAAAATATTCCTCCCGGGTGAAGTCCGTGGCGGAACCCTTATGTTCCCACTCGCTGCCGGGGACGGTGTAGTAGTGGAGGCTCACCGCGTCGATCTGCTTGCCCGCGATCTCCGCCACCTTGCCGGTCCACTCGTAGTCGTCCACGTTGGCCCCGGAGGCGATCTTGAAGATCTTATGCTCCTTGTCGTAATTGCGCAGATAGGTGGCGTACTGCCGGGCAAGGTCGGCGTACCGCTCCGGCCGCATATTGCCGCCGCAGCCCCAGGCCTCGTTGCCGATGCCCCAGTATTTCACGTGGAAGGGTTCCTCCCGGCCGTTAGCCCGCCGCAGGTCCGCCATGGGGGATTTGCCCGGCATGTTGCAGTACTCCACCCAGTCGGAAAACTCCTGGACGGTGCCGCTGCCCACGTTGCCGGAGAAATACGC
>CANPWM010000045.1 GCA_947584295.1 uncultured Oscillospiraceae bacterium
TTTCACGCCCGGGGGGTCAGGGCCCAGAAGGCCACCGCCGCGGCGGCGGAGACGTTGAGGGAGTCCACCCCGTGGTACATGGGGATCTTCACCGTGTAGTCGCAGGCGGCCAGGGTGGAGGGGGCCAGGCCGTCCCCCTCGGTACCCAGGACGATGGCCAGCCGAGGTTCCCCGGCGGGGCGGGGGTCGTCGATGGGAACGGAGTCGTCCGTCAGGGCCATGGCCGCCGTCCGAAAGCCGTATTTCCGCAGCAGGGCCGTCCCGCCAGTGGGCCAATCCTCCAGATAGGCCCAGGGGATCTGAAAGACCGTCCCCATGCTGACCCGCGCGGCGCGGCGGATCAGGGGGTCGCAGCAGGTGGGGGACAGCAGTACCCCGTCCAGCCCCAGGGCGGCGGCGGAGCGGAAGATGGCGCCGATGTTGGTGGCGTCCACCACCCCCTCCAGCACGGCCACCCGCCGGGAACTTTCCAATATTTCGGAAGCCGCCACAGGGGCGGGCCGCCGCATGGCGCACAGCACGCCGCGGGTCAACTCATAGCCCGTAAGGCCGCTGAGGAGCTGGCGGCTGCCGGTATACACCGGCGTCTGGGGACAGCGGGCGATGATGTCCCGGCCGTCCCCCTCCAGGTGCCGCCCCTCCATAAGCAGGGCCACGGGGACGAGGCCCGCGTCCAGCGCCGTCCGTATCACCTTGGGGCTTTCCGCGATGAAGATGCCCTTCTCCGGCTCCCGGCGGGAGCGGAGCTGGGACTCGGTGAGCCGAGCGAACAGCTCCAGCTCCGGGGCGTTTATATCGGTGACCTCGATGATCTCGGCCATAAAATCACTTCCTTGGGGGATATTCACAAAAATTTTATCACTCAAATACTTCCAAGTCAATGCGGAAGGGTGTATAATGAGGAAAAAGAAAAACTTGGGAGGGTTATCCATGAACGAATACGAGCGGGCGCTTGAACTGAAAGCGGAGACTGTCGCCAACAGGCGGTTTTTCCACCAGAACGCCGAGTGCGGCCTGGAGATGCCCCGGGCGGTGAAATACGTGACCGAGAAGCTCACGGAGTACGGCCTTTCGCCGAAGCGGCTGGGGGCCGGGGTCACCGCCACGCTGGGGCAGGGGAGTCCCGTGCTGCTGCTCCGGGCCGACATGGACGCCCTGCCCATGCCGGAGGAGTCGGGCCTGCCCTTCGCCTGCCCCACAGGCACGGAGAACCACGCCTGCGGCCACGACTGCCACGCGGCCATGCTGCTGACCGCCGCGAAGATGCTGAAGGAGCGGGAGGGCGAGCTGCGCGGCACGGTGAAATTCATGTTCCAGCCGGCGGAGGAGACCTTTGAGGGGAGCCGGAACATGATCGAGAACGGGATCCTGGAGGATCCAGCCCCCGACGCGGCCCTGGCCTTCCACACCGGCCCCGGCAGGCTGCCTGTGGGCCTTGTCATGTATAACGACGCCAGCACCATGATGTTCTCCACCGATATCTTCCGCATCGACATCAAGGGCCGGGGCGGACACGGGGCCTATCCCCACACGGCGGTGGATCCCATCAACATCGGCGTCCAGATCCACCTGGGGCTTCAGGAGCTGATCGCCCGGGAGTCCGATCCCCAGAAGTCCACCCTGCTCACCGTGGGCCACTTTGAGGCCGGGTCCACCGCCAACATCATTCCCGACACCGCCGTACTGGAGGGGACTATCCGCACCAACGACAAGGAGGCCCGGGACAAGCTCCTGCGCCGGATCCGTGAGCTGACGGCCGGGATCGCCGCCGCTTACGGCGGGGAGGCCCGGTGCGACATCGTCCGGGGCGTGCCGCCCCTGGTCTGCGACGGCGCCGTTGTCCGGGAGATGGTGGGCTATCTGCGGGAGATGGCCGTCCCCGGCTTTGCCGAGTACAAGGGCATCGCCTCCAGCGCCTCGGAGGATTTCGCCCTGGTGGCCGAGCGCGTCCCCACGGCCTTTATCTATCTGGCCTCCGGCTTTGCCGACGAGCGCGGCGACGCCCCCGCCCACAACCCCAAGGTGATGTTCAACGAGGACGTCCTGCCCGTGGGCGCGGCGGGCCTTACCCATTGCGCCGTCAGATGGCTGGAGGAACACGGGAAATAAAAAGGTTGGGCCGCCCGGAGGGCGGCGGCCCATGGCATCATCGAATTTCGCAACAATTAATTATTACGTTTTCGTAGGGGTCGCCCTCCCGGGCGACCCGTCCATCGTTAATTGACCGCTCGGTGCTTGACGGGGACGGGCCGCCGGGGACGGCGGCCCCTACGGGTGCGTTTAACGTAATGCGCCGGAAATTCGGCGGGCCGGCCGGGTGTCCGGCCCGTACGGATAATCTTTACGTTGGGGGGAACGAAAAGATATGGGGAAATCGTTGCGTATGACGTGGGCCGCCGTGGGCGGCGGCCCGTACAGCGTTTATATCGGATTTCCGGGAATTCGGCGGGCCGCCTGGAGAGGCGGCCCCTCCGCCGCACGGCGGCGGGTGATTGAATCAGAAGGGGAACCCTGATGGTTCCCCTTCCAAACCCTTCCTTCCGAACATACGAAAATTTAATTATTACGCAAAATGTTCTGTACGGGCCGGACACTGGCCGGCCCGCCTTCCGATTTTCCGAAAACCTATCTCTAAACGCCGTACGGGCCGCCGCCCACGGCGGCCCATGGCATCATCGAATTTCGCAACAATTAATTATTACGTTTTCGTAGGGGTCGCCCTCCCGGGCGACCCGTCCATCGTTGATTGACCGCCCGGTGCTTGACCGGGACGGGCCGCCGAGGACGGCGGCCCCTACGACGTTTAAATAAGATTCACAGAAATTCGATAGGCGGGCCGGCCGGGTGTCCGGCCCCTACGGGGGGTTGGTGCGTTGGGGGGAAACGAATAATTATTGGGAAATTGTTTCGTATGACGTGGGCCGCCGTGGGCGGCGGCCTGTACGGCGTTTAAGGCAAGATTGCCGGAAATTCGGCGGGCCGCCAAGAGAGGCGGCCCCTACAAGGGTGGACGATGGTTATTTCGTGATTCGATAGGCGGGCCGGCCGGGTGTCCGGCCCGTACGGGGGGTTGTGCGTTGGGGGAGAAACGAATAATTATTGGGAAATTGTTTCGCATGACGTGGGCCGCCATGGGCGGCGGCCCGTACAGCGTTTTAGGCAAGATTTTCAGGAATTCGGCGGGCCGCCCGGGAGGGCGGCCCACTATTTTTATATGCGGCGGGTCAATAGACGAAATTGCGGCTGGGGTCGGTGAAATCGGCCACGCGGGCGTCGTACGCCTCCAGGGCCTCCTTCTCGAAGGCCAGGGGGGTATCCGGTGCGCCCATGAGCTTCAGCACATATTTGGCGAAGGGGGGCGTCAGCACCAGCAGCGGCCCGATAAGATAGGTGGCCATCAGATTGTTGATCCGGATCCCCTCGCCGGGGACATCTGGGTTCAGGCCCGCGCCGCGCACGGTCTGGAAGAGGGGGGCGGGGAGACTGCCGCCGGTGGGGTAGGCGTGGCCGAACTGGCTCTTGAAGGCCACCACGGTGATGTCCTCCAGCTTGCCCAAATACATGGCGTTGTACCGGCCCAGCCAGTGGCGCTCGGCCCGCAGGGGGAACCAGCCCAGCATGGGGATATCCCTGCCGTCGTCGTCGGTGATGTGATCCCCGAAGATCTCCAGGGCGTTGCCGGTGAGCAGGGTGACGCCGCCCGCCTCCGTGCGCTTTTGCAGGGCGGGGAGCCAGGGTTCAAAGGCGTCCCGCACCAGCTCCTGGCCCCGCTCGGTGGTGGAACCCATATACACCAGGTCGATCTTTTCCGCCACGAACCGGGGCGTGTCCTTCAGGCCCGTCCTGACCACCGAGGCCCCGGAGGAGCGGGCCAGATATTCCACGTTCATCAGATCCCCGTAGAGGTTGCACACCTCCGGGTAAAGCAGCTCTATGGTCATCTTTTCGCCTCCCTTGCCAGCTTCAGAACCTTCTCCCGGACCCGGAAGGCCAGATCCAGGGAGTCGTCGGCCCCGTAGAGCAGATAGACGGAGGAGCCGGGTTCCAGATACAGCTTGTCCGCCGCCGCGAACTCGTCCCGCTCGTAATCCATCTGCTCGTCCTGCACCCCCGCCAGCTTCAGCCGCAGGAAGTAGTCCTTGCCCCGGGGGCCGGTGACGATGATGTGGATATCAGGGCTTGCCAAAAACTCAAAGTCCGCGTCGTAGAGCCAGCAGACGTTCTCCGACCAGTGGCGCTCGTCGGACAGGCAGTTCATCAGCAGCAGGATCTCCTTTTTCCCCGGCTGGGAGGCGATGTAGTCAAAGGCCCGGGAGCAGGCCAGGGCGTTGAGGCCCTTGGCCATCTGGTTGATCACATGGACGCCGTTTACCTCCTCGTCCGTGTGCCGGGAGCCTACCAGCTTCACCTGGGAGAGATATTTTTTGATCTCCGTATGCTCCATGCCGAACTCCCGCAGCACGGCCACGGCGGTCACCAGATTGTAGATGTTGAAAACGCTGTCGGAGATAAGGGGATATGTCTCCTGGCCGCCCCTGTCCCGCACCGTCACGGTCATGGCCTCCAGGGAGGCGTCCGCCCCGGCGTAGTCATAGCGGGGGGTGGAGAAGCCGCAGTCGGCGCAGTGGACGTGGCCGATGTGGTGGTAGCGCAGGTAGTCGTATTCCAGCCGCCCGGCGCATTTGGGGCAGATCTGCATATCGTTGAGGCGGTTGACGCACTTCGTCACGTCGGTGGGCATCTTCTCGATGCCGAAATAGACCCGGCTGTTTTGGGGGGAGATACCGGCGGAGATAAGGTCGTCGGCGTTCAGCACCAGCTTCGTCTCCCGGGGGATATACCGGGTGAGGAAGTCCGCGATGAACTGGGGGTGGGCGTTGCGCATGATGGAGTCCCGGAACAGGTTGGTGACGGCCATCAGCTCCGGCGTCAGGTGGGGGAAGATGAGCCGGGAGGAGCGCTCGTCGATCTCCAGAACGGCCACGTCATAGGAGCATCTGTTGAAAAGGCTCACTCCCGCCAGCAGGGCCGTGGCCACGCCGGGGTACATATTGGAACCGGCCCGGTTGCTGAGTACCCGGTACCCGGCCCCGGTCAACGTGTCGCAGAGCAGATTGGTCACCGTGGTCTTGCCGTTGGTGCCGGTGACGGCCAGCAGCCGCCCCGGCTTGTCCAGATACCGCAAAAAGGCCGGACAGAGCTTCATGGCGATCTCGCCGGGGAAGTTGGTGCCGTTGTGGCGGGTGAGCTTTAAAAGCGGCACCGTCAGCTTGGCGCACACCAGCGCCAGGGCGAACCGAAGGGCCTCCTTGCCCCGGGGTTTTGTTCTCGTTTTTTCCATATTCGCGCCTTTCTTAGTCCGCCCACCGGGCGGGAGGAATGGGATAGGGATATTATACCTCTTTTCGGGGAAAAAGCAACAGCAAACTCTCCCCCGAAGGCATTCGGGGGAGAGTTCTGCCTATCGCGCCCCGGAGGGGCGGAGGAGTTACAGGTCTAATTTTTCCAGGAATCTGGAGAGGATCGTCGCGGCCTCGGAGTTGCTGGCGATGCCCAGGGGCTTCAAAAGGCCCTCGTCGGTACCCTGGATAAGCCCCAGGTTGACCGCCCAGACCATGGCCTCACTGGCCCAGGGGTTGACGGAGTCCGCGTCGGGGAAATTGAGCTTGCCCTGGGCCTTGGGGGAGTCGGCGTAGCGCCAGAGCATGGTGATGAAGTCCTCGCGGGTCAGGGGGCTTTCGGGGTTGGTGCCGTCGGAGATGTTCTTTTCCATGGCCCAGTTCATGCCCTTCTCGTACCAGGTGGCGCCGCCCTCGGTGTCAACGCCGTTCAGGCGGGCCAGAATGATCATGAGCTGGCTGCGGACGAAGGTTTTGGTGGGGTTGAAGTTGCCGTCCTGGTCGCCCTTGATCAGCCCACGGCGGGTGACCGTCTCCAGGGAGGGGGCGTACCAGACGTCCTTTGCCACATCGGGGAAGGGGTTGACCCAGGGCTTGGGGCTGTAATTGGGATCCGCCTGGCCGCAGCGGGCGCAGACGCCGTCCTTCATGTCGTGGCCCAGAGCGGGCAGGATATCCTGCCCCGCCAGTACCTCGCCGCAGACGGAGCAGACAACGCCCTCCGTCAGACCGCTCTCGGTGCAGGTGGCCGCCCTGCCGGGGACAGTCGCAAAATCGTGGGCCAGCATGGTGCCGGGCTTCTCCCGCACGTCGGTGGCCTCGCCGCAGACAGAGCAGACGGCCTTCTCGGTGCCGTTTTCGGTGCAGGTGGCGTCGTTTTGATAGACGTACTCCTCAAACTGGTGCGCCGCCTTCACGGAGGTGTCAAAATGGGAATCGGTGGCCACATGGCACCGGTCGCAGGTGGCCTGCATTTTGGTACCCTGGCAGGTACCCTCTCCAACGGGCGTGTAGTTGGTGAAGAGATGGCCCAGGGCCTGGATCGTGGAGGCGCTGGAAATGAACGTGCCGCAGTCCGTGCACTGAATCTTGGCGGTGGAGCCTTCGGTGGTGCAGGTGGGTTCCACGGCTTCTTGACTGGTCACGATGTTTTTATGGCCCGTGGCGGGGATCTCATGGCCCCGGGTGAGGATCTGGCCGCAGATATGACACTTGGTACCGAGTTCGTATCCGGCCGTGACGCAGGAAGCTTTCTTGCTCTCCGTGTGACCGCCCTCTGTATAGGGCTCGGGAGTGTGATCGCAGACCTTGGCCACCACGGTGGCGCCGTAGGTTCCCTCCTCTGCGGTCTTGACCGTCTCCGGCAGGAAGGTGACGCTGAGAACGTCGTTTTCCGTGACGTTGCTGACAGTGAAGGTATTGCCGTCCTCGTTCATCGGGATAGACTTGCCGCCCAGGGACACGGTGTCCACCGCGTAGCCGTTATTGGGATTTACGGTGAAGGTCTTGGATTCGCCGGAGGTAAACTCCACGTTGCCGCCCTCGCCCACGGCGTCAATACCGTTCACGCTGACGGTGCCGTTGCCGTCGGAGACGACTACCACGGTCTTGGCGCCCTCCGCGGGGGCGGGGGAGCCGTCCTTCTCAATCGCCACGATCTCAAAGGGGGAGAAGGCGTCGCACATGAGTACCATGCCGTAGGGGGTGGGGATAATGGTGATCTCCTCCACGCTGACGATGTGGGCGCCCCAGTTGTGGGAGGCCTTTACAGCCGCCCTTTCGGAATCGTTCTTTGCCTTGGCATACTCCTCGTTATATTCCTCGCAGGTTTTATTTTCCGCGCAGCGGGTAAAGTGGTAGGCTTTCAGCTCGTATTGGCCCTGGCCCAGAGATTCATAGGTTACCCCGGCGGGGTAGCCCACCTGGACGCGCAGGGACTGGTCCTGGTTGGGCTTCAGCTTCACCATGGGACACAGGCGGTTGAAGTTGATCTCAAAGAGCATACGGGCGGCGATGTTCTGGCCTTCAAGCTCCTTGCCCTTTTCGCTCTCCTCCAGCTCCTTGTTGAGCATCTCATATTCCTCGCGGCTGCCGGCGCCCTGGCTCTTGTCCTCCACCACCAGCATCAGCCGGCCGTTCAGCTCGTCCCGGTGCATCTCCTTGTTCAGCTCTTTGAGGGTCTCGGCGTCGGTGCCGCCCTCTCTGGCCATGCCCAGAAGATCCAGGTTCTCCGGGGCGTCCAGCAGGGTGGGCTGGCCCCACAGGTTCCAGTCGATGCCCTGGCTGCGGTAGCAGGCGGGGCAGAGGCCCGGGACGGTGCAGATGACGGAGAAGTTGTTGGGGAATTTGGCGGAGCGGGAGCCGACAACGCCCTCAATGGAGAAGTTGTACTCCGTCACGTCGTCGATCCACAGGTCGGAGGCCCGGAAGTTGAACTCCACGCCCACGATGGGACAGCCCTCGTTCACGTTGCACTCACCGCCAACGTGCTTGGCCTTGTTGGGACAGTCGTCGAACTTGCCGTCGTATTTGTAGATCCATTTGAAATCGGTATAATTGCCGTCCATATCCACAATGCCGTCGTGGTCTTTGTCAAAGGGCAGCTCACCGGCTATCTGGACGGTCTTCTCGCCGCCGGTGTGCAGATCCTGCTGGCGGGTGACGTAGCGGACGTGAACCGTCGGCTGGGTTTTGGCGTGTGTGTAGTCCTCGGAGGTACCCGCGGCGGTGTTGCTCTCAGGCAGAATGTGGTAGAGGTCGTCGTCAAAGGTGACCTTGAAGCGGTACTGATAGCCCGCCGTGGCGTTGCCGTTGGGGGCGGGGGTCTGGGTCAGCACATAGGGGGGCGCCTCATAACCGGCGTTCACGTTGTAGAGCATTCCCGTCTGGGCGATGATCTCGCTCTCGTCCCCGTGGAAGTACCCGGCGTCCGGGTGCTTGGAGAGATAGCTGGTGTTGGCGTCATTGCTCCACTCGCCCCGGTGATCCGGCTCCCGGGTGGTGACGGCGATATCCACATACTCACAGGTGGCGGAGGTGATGCGCAGGCCCTCGGCGGAGTCGTGGAAATACGGGTTGTTCTCAGAGAGAATGAAGGTGGCGTCGGCGTAGTACCACTCATCCATCACATGGGCGGTGCCGTCGGCGTGGTAGTCGTACATCTTCACCATGAAGTAAAGCCCCTCCGCACGGGCTTTTTCGGCGTTCATGCCGTTGTAGGTCACGGTGTAGACCCCGGCGGAGGTGCTGTCCTCCATGGAGCCTCCGGCGGAGTATTTTACCTCCAGCCCGTTGAAATCGCCCTTCACCGCCGCGCCGGTGAAGGCGCTGTCCTCGATGGTGGGATAGGTAAACTCAAAATTGCCGGTGGACACATAGCCCGAGGGCCGCCAATGCTCCCCCACCAGGGACTGGCCTACCAGCAGGTAGGTGTTTGTCTCCTTGCCGTCCAGGCCATAAGAGAAGGTCAGATCCCGCTTGCCGGTGTAGTCCGCCGTCAGCGGGTCGTCCCAGGTGGCGTCCACCACATACCAGTGATCCTTGCCGTCAGTGCCGGGGATATTCACCGCGTTCCACATATGATCCTCAGGGGTACCCTTTGTCTGGACGCCGTGGATCAGTACGCACTGGATCCCCGCCCGCCGGAGCGCCACCTGGAGGGTGCGGGCGTAGGCCTCGCAGACACCCTCGTGGGTCACGATGCCGTAGATGGTGCGGATATATTTGGCGTTAGCGCCGTTGTTGCGGCACTCGATCTCATAGCGGTAGTGGATCCCCTTGGTGATCTGGTCGTGGATATGGCCCACCAGATAGGCGATCTTGTCCGCCTGGGAGAAGCCTCCGACGGCGCTGTTGGCGTTGAGTTCAGCCACGGCATTGGACACTATGGCGTTGATTTTGTCGTTAACGGCCTGGTCCTTCTCCGCCACGTCCTCGATGGTCTGGCCGCCCAGCAGATAGGTATTGCCCCGGCCCGGCCCGATGACCACGTGATAGCCCTCATATTCGCCGGTTTTATTGGCGTCCTGGGTCACCCGGAAGGTGAGATACCCGGAGTCCAGCCACCAGATCTCGGAGTGATCCAGATCCAGCGCGTCCTTGGCGGCGCAGAAATCGTTGAAAAGATCCTTGTTGCCCTCTTCAACATAATTCTTAACAGCGGCCAGATCCACGCCCTCAAGGCCGATAAGGTCGATGGTTTTTGTGCCGCTGTAATAGTCTGCCTTGTGCTCTCCTGTAAACTCCTCCAGGAGCTTTTTGTAGATGGCCTGGGCCCGCTCGTTCAGCTGGTCATAAAAATAGCGCGATTCAGTAGTTTCCGCCGTGTAGGCGTCCGCCGCGCGTGCCGTCCCCGGCAGGAAGCCCGCCGCCAGGATCAGCGCCAAAATCACACAGAGCCAACGTTTTTTCATGTCTCCCACATCCTTTACGAATGTTATGTAAACCCCATCACGCGTCCCAAATTATGTAAAGTTTACATAATCCATATGTTGACATAATTACCAGGGTTTACGTAACATATTATAAAAGATGCCCCGGGCGTTGTCAAGCTTTAAAGCGTCAAAAAAGCGGGAAAATCAAAAAAAGCCGCAAGGGGTGGCGCTAAATGCTCCACCCCTTGTCCAGATATAGATATAATATGCAGTTAAACGTATGTCATTTGGCCTTGTTCATGGCCCAGATATTCCTGATCTGCCCCTTGAGCTGCTCAAAGGTCCAGGTCTTGGCGCTGTTGGCGGGATTATTCACGTCGTGGACGGTGTAGCCGCCCGCCCCGGTGCCGCCGGTGACCACGATGTAGTGGCCGGTGGTCGTGAAGTCCCCGGGGCCCAGCACCATCACCACCAGATCCCCGGCGGCCAGGGCCGCGTCGATCAGGCTCTGGTCAAGGGCCAGCTCCCGGGAGGAGAGGCCCAGCCCCGCCGCGCCCTGGGAGAACAGCGTCCAGGCGGTGCCGTCGCCCACGGTGGCGTAGTTGTTGGCCGTGGCGTATTCGGCCACCTTCTGGGGGTTCAGGGACGTGTCCTTGGTGAAGTAGAGGGCCACCACGGAAAGGCACGTGGGGCCGCACCCGGACAGGCCCAGGTAATTCCCGGCGTAGATGGAGTAGCCCCAGCGCATATCCCACTGGTAGAGGGCCGGTACACGGCTCAGATCCAGCCCGGTAAGGTCGATGCTCTCGGTTTCCAGGGGCTTGGGCCGGTCGTACCAGGCCAGCACGAACTGCCTGGCCTCGGGTACCTTGTCGTAGAGGGCGTGGAGCGCCTCGGGCAGATCGCTGAGGTCAGACCCGGTGTCGCCGGAGGTGTCGTCTGAGGTGTCCTGCGCCTGGGCGGTATCTCCGGCGGTGTCCGCCGGGGCCTTGGCCCCCCGGGGCACCATGCTCATCACCAGCGCCGCCACGCAGGCGATGAACAGCACCGCCCCCACGATCAGGGGCCGCAGGGGGTCGGGGGCGGCGCTCCGGGCCGGGGACGGCCTTGCGCTGGCGCGGCTCCGGGCCGGGGCGTAGCCGTCCCTGCTCCGGGCGTATTCCTCCCGGGCGGCCTCCTCCCGGTCATAGTCCTCCGGCGCCACGTACCCGCCGCGGGAGCGGGCCGCCCCGGAGGAGCCATAGGGATCTTCCCGCTGACCCCTGTATTCTCTGTGATCCATGTTCTCTCACCCTCTGAAAAATATGAAAAATGGTTTATCTTTGCAGTGCCGTGGTGTCGGACTCCGAGGGATCGGAGGCGGCCTGCTCCACTGTGGGCATATTGATGCTGAAGCACCAGTCGTAGGGATCTGACAGCCGCAGGGCGATGGAAAGATCCGCCTCCGCGCTGTCGGAGGTCACCAGCACATTGCCTGTGTTGTTGTCGTGGGTGAAGTAGATGGCCGCCACGTTGGATTCCCCAAGACCCAGCGGCGCCAGGAAGGACAAGATGAACTCGTGATAGTCCGCGTCGTCCCCCTCCACCTCCATGTCACTGTATTCCGAGGCCGCCGCGCTGTCCAGTCTCAGCTCGATGCCCAGAAGCGAGCTGGTCTCGTCGTCGATGAAATAATGCCCCGTCATGCCGGAATCCGGCCAGGTGAGGGTCACGTCCCACAGCACCATGGAGTCCCCCTGGCCGCTGATCAGGAGCCTGGGGGAGACGGAGGAGCTGATCCCGTCGCCCAGATAGATGCCCATGTCGTGCTGGGCCTTGATGGCGCTTTGCACGGCCTCGACGCCGGTGATGACCCGCCCGGACTCCAGGGGGATCACGGCGGCGGAGGCGTCCCCCGCCAGCCGGAGCTTACCCACCATATCCAGCTTTGTGATCAGGTTCAGCTCCACCTCGTCCACGGCGATGGACTCGGAGGCCCTGGCCAGGGCCTCGTCCCGGAGGGAGAGGGCCACGCCGGGGAGCAGGAGGCTCCCCAGGCACATCAGCGCGGTGAGCGCGCAGATCAGGATGCTTCTTTTCCTCATACGCGCCCTCCGTTCAGATACGCCGTGATGCGGGTACCCTTGCCCTCCACGCTCTGGATCTCCAGGGTGCCGTTGTGGAGCTTGGCGATCTCGTCGCACAGGGCCAGCCCCAGTCCCACGCCGCCCTGGGCCCGGGAGCGGGACTTGTCCACCCGGTAAAAGGCCTCGGTGATCTTGGATAGGTCAGAGGCCGGGATCCCCCTGCCGTTGTCGGTGACGGAAAGCATACAGCCGGTGTCCGTCATCTCCGCAAGGATAAACACGGCCCCACCATTATCCATCGCTTTTCGCGCGTTGTCAACAAGATTTATCAAAAGGGACTTCACCAGATCAGGCTCCAGCATACACCGCCCCTCGGCGGCCTTGTAGCGCAGGGTGATGCCCGCGCGGGTCAGGTTGGGCCGCAGGAGCCGCACCACGCCGGTGACGATGGCGGCGGGGGAGGCCTCCGCCAGCTCGAAATCCCGCTTTTTCAGCATCAGCAGATCCAGAAGCTTGATGGACAGGCTCTCCAGCCGCCTGCCCTCGGAGAAGATATAGTTGGCGGCCTCCTGCTCCTCCTCCGGGGAGAGGATCCTCCGGCGGATAAGGTCGGAGTAGCCGATGATGCTGGTCATGGGGGTCTTCAGCTCGTGGGCGAAGGAACCCATGAACTCCGTCTGCCGCCGGGCGTTCTCCTGAAGCTCGGTGATGTTGCCCTGAAGCCTGTCGGCCATGGCGTTGAACTCCCTGGCCAGGGTCTCCAGCTCGTCGCCGGAGCTTACCTCGGCGCGGCTGGACAGATCCCCCGCGCCGATCTGCCGGGAGGCCCTGGTCAGCCGCGTCAGGGGTCTTGTCAGGAACACGGACATAAGGTACGCCCCCGCCGCCCCCAACACCACCGTCAGCAGCAGGAGCTTCCGGTAGGTGGACAGCTGCGCGTCTCTCAGCTCATAGGCCTGGGAGATGTCGCTTAAAAGATAGAGCGACAGCTTCTGCCCGTTGGCGGACATGGCCCCGGACACCTGCAAAAGCCGCACCCCGTCGCGGCGGGGGTAGCTTACGGAGCATAGGCCCGTCTCCGTCTCCACCCGGTCCGGGGCGATGCCGCCGCTGAACAGCGTCTCCCCGCCTGTCTCCAGCAGTATGCCGTCCCACATATCCCGGCTGCGGTTTTCCAGGATCGCCAGCGTGTCCACCACGTCGTCAAAATTCGACAGGTCGCCAATGGACGTGGCCAGCCGCAGGGTGCCCTGCACGGAAAAATAGGTGCGCAGGGCGGAGTCCCGCTCGCCTCTCAGCGTGGCGTCAAAGGAGGCGGAGATCAGCAGCGACCCGCATATGCCGAAGATCACCGCCAGCAGCGTCACCGCCCCCAGGGTGAATTTGGTAGAGAGCCTCATTTATCGGCCTCTAAGCGGTAGCCCACCTTGTGGACGGACACCAGCTTATCCTCCCAGCCCACCTTCTTGCGCAGGCGCTGGATATGCAGATCCACCGTGCGGCTGCCCACATTGTAGTCCCCGCCCCAGACCCGCTCGTAGATGGTCTCCCGGTAGAGGGCCGCGCCGGGGTTCCGGGCAAAGAGCAGCAGCAGGTTATATTCCTTGTTGGTCAGGGGGATCTCCTCCCCGTCCCGGGTGACCCGCATGGAGCGGGTGTCGATGGACAGGCCCGCGATCTCGATGACGCTGGCCAGCTTGTTGTAGCGCCGCAGCACCACCTCCACCCGGGCCAGAAGCTCCACGATCTCAAAGGGCTTTACGATATAGTCCTCCGCCCCGATCTTCAGCCCGTGTACCCTGTCGGCGATGTCCCCCTTGGCGGTGAGGAAGATCACCGGCACCCCCAGGGGCCTGATGTAGTCCATCAGCTCAAAGCCCGTGGCCCCGGGGAGCATGATGTCCAGCAGGATAAGGTCAAAGGTCTCCTTCTCCAAGATATCCGCCGCCGCCAGCCCGTCGTAGACGCAGGTGCAGGCGTAACCGGCCTTGGTGAGACTGATTTTGATAAGATTGGCGATGGGCCGCTCGTCATCGACGATCAGGACGCGTATCATATGTAAAACCCCTTTGCTCCATGGCGAAATGCTTTCGACAGTTTTCGCTGTTATCCTACATCTTCCCTGCATCAAATCTGCATCATACGCAAAAAATTCCGCCGCTTGAATTTTTCCCGGTATGGTATTACAATGTCCTTATAATGGTTGCGATGTTCCTGTAACGATTATATCAAAACCTGAATAAAAACGGAAGTGGCAGATCATGAAAAACAAGCGCCCCGTTATCGCCCTGATGTATGATTTTGACAAGACCCTCTGCACCAAGGACATGCAGGAGTACTCCTTTATCCCCAACGTGGGCCTCACCGCCAGGGAATTCTGGACGGAGGCCAACTCCCTGGCCCGGGAGAAGAAGATGGACGGGATCCTGGCCTATATGTACGTGATGCTGGACAAGGCCCGCTCCGCCAAGACCGTCTCCGTGCGGCGGGAGAGCTTTGTGGCCCTGGGGCGGGATCTGGAGTTCTACCCCGGTGTGGAGACCTGGTTCGAGCGGCTGAATGCCTTCGGCAAGAGCCAGGGCGCGGACGTGCGCCACTTCATTATCTCCTCCGGCCTTCGGGAGATCATCGAGGGCTCCAGCATCTACAAAAACTTCACCGAGGTGTTTGCCTGCGAATTTCTCTACGACGTGGACAGAATGCCCGTCTGGCCCAAGAACGTGGTGAATTACACCACCAAGACCCAATTTTTGTTCCGGGTGAACAAGGGCGTGCTGGATCTGTCTGAGGACGCCGCCCTCAACGACTACACCCCCGAGGACGAGCGCCCCGTCCCCTTCCGCAACATGATCTACATCGCCGACGGCAAGACCGACGTCCCCTGCATGAAGCTGGTGCGGGTAAACGGCGGCTGCTCCGTGGCCGTGTACCCCAAGAATAAGCGGGACACCGCCGCCCAGCTCCTCCGGGACGGCCGTGCCGACTATATGCTCCCCGCCGACTACTCCCCCGGCGGCGAGCTGGAGACCACCGTCAAGGCCGTCATCGAGAAGATGGTCATCACCGACGCCCTGCGCCGCAAGTCCATGTCCCAGCTGGAGAGGGCGCAGAAATGACGGCGGCCCAGCTGGCTCTGGCGGCCTTCTGCGCCGCCGCCAACGTCCTGGCCTTCGCCCTCTACGCCGTGGATAAGCGCCGCGCCCGCCTGCGCGGCTGGCGGATCAGGGAGTCCATATTGCTGGCCGCCGCCGTCCTGGGCGGCTCCCTGGGCGCGCTGTTGGGTATGCACCTTCTCCACCACAAGACAAAGCACCCAAAATTTTATCTCCTGATTCCCACCCTTTTCCTTTTCCAAACGGCGCTGTATGCCTATCTGTTCTGGAGAGCCGCAGGGGGGAGTTGAAACCGGCCCCAAGAAAAGCGCCGCAAATTTACGTTGCGGAAAAGCAAAGACAGGTTGGTTGCGGCGGTTGAGCTTTGCCGTTACAATGCTGCTATCTCATCATCGTGAACGGAGGTAGTTTTCATGAGCTTTGCGGAAAATTTACAGAGGATCAGAAAGGAACGGCGTCTCTCCCAGGAGGAACTGGCGGAGATGCTGGACGTCAGCAGGCAGGCCGTGTCAAAATGGGAGCAGGGGATAGGTTACCCGGAGGTGGAAAAGCTGCTGCTGTTGTCCCGGGAGCTGAACGTATCCTTAGACAGTCTTATGGACGCCGGGATCACCCGGGAAAGGGCCGGGGAGCCGGAAAAAGCGACGGGGACGATCACGATCTCTTCGCCCCACGAACACGTCGTTACACGGTGCAGCAAGGTGATGTCCTCGCCGAGATTCAAGGGAGGAAAAAATGCCCCGCGGTATGCCCTGTTTGCCGCCCATGAGAACGATGTCTCCCTTTTTGGCCCGCAAAACACCTTCTTGGGTTGGTACGCCAACGCGGAACAGCTGGAAAAGGAGATCGCCGAAATCCAGGACGCACTCTTTCGGGGCGTACCGGCGTATGAGCTGAAATACAGCGTAAAGGTCGAATGGAAGCCCTTCAGCGTAAAAATAAAGGAATGATTTCTCCATACCTCCATGCGGGCCGCCAAGAGAGGCGGCCCTTACGGAGCCGATCTGGGAAGCCCTCTTCTAAACGTGAAGACCCTCAATTTTGTTGTAGGGGCCGCCTCTCTTGACGGCCCGACACACGTTGCTTGAGGGCCGCGGAACGCCCCTTTTTATCCTTTTTTTAAAAAAATCCAAAAAACCTCTTGACTGTAAAGCCGCTTTATACCGTATAGTGGCCGGTGAAAGGGGGAATGACCCATGACGGTCAACGAGATCGAGGCCCGCACGGGCCTGGACAGAGGCACGGTGCGCTACTATGAGTCCGAGGGCCTTATCAAGCCCCTCCGGGAGCCTAACGGCTATCGGAACTACACCGAGGCCGACCTTGAAAAGCTCCAGAAGGTGAAGCTCCTGCGGACGCTGGGCTTCTCCGTAGACGACATTCGGGCCATGGACGCCGCCGGGGACGACTTTCAGGCCCGTCTGCGGGCCAGGAGCCGCAGTCTGGACGCCCGGGCCGGGGCCATCGAGGACGCCAAGCGCGTCATTGGGCAGATGCTGGCCGACGGGGCGGAGTACGCCTCCCTGCGCAGCGACGCCTACCTTGCGCAGCTGGAGTCCGGCGCGCCCGCCTTGCCGGAGGCGGCGCCCCCGGAGCCGGAGGAGCAGCCGGAGCCGCGCCCGGACCGCGCCGGCCCCTGGCCCCGGTTTTTCGCCCGGACCATCGACTGGTCGCTCCTGGAGCTTCTCTACGCCTTTGTCTCCGTGGGACTCCTTGACCGGCCGCCGATGCCCTCCGGCTGGTGGGAAGCGGCGCTGAAGGTCGTCCTCCTCTCGGCCGCCACGCTCCTGCTGGAGCCGGTCTTTCTCTGGACCCTGGGGGCCACGCCGGGAAAGCTCCTGCTGGGCCTGCGGGTACAGGGCCGGGACGGGGCTGCCCTGCCCTTGGGGCAGGCATGCGCCCGCGCCTGGGGCGTCCTCTTCTGGGGCGAGGGCCTGCGTATTCCCTTCGTGTCCCTGTGGCGGAACATCAAAAGCTTCCGGGACGCCAGACAGGAGTATGAGCTGCCCTGGGAGGACGGCTCGGACGTGATCTCCGTGGGCCGAACGGAGCGGCGGGCCGCCGTCGTTGCCGTGTGGCTGGCGGTGGATCTGGCCCTGACGGCGGGCCTTGTGACCCATTACTATATGCCCCTCCACCGGGGGGAGCTGACGGCGGCGGAATTTGCCGAGAACGTCAACCGCTACATGGATCACAACCTGGACTATGACCACTGGAGACTGAGAGAGGACGGCGGCTGGACGGACACATTCACCCCGTCTGTGGACAACCTGGGGTTCAACATCGACGGGACGGATTTTGACCCGTCCCCGGTGGAGCTGACGGTGGAAAACGGCGTGGTTACCGGCCTTTCCTGGCGGCAAAGCACCCTGGAGTCCATCACGGACGTGTCATACACCCACGGCCTCTTTGTCCGCGCCCTCTCCGTGGGTTTAGTAGGGGCGTCTAAAAAGGAGAACATCTTCGCCCTCAGCGGACTGGAGGACAAAACCAGCTTCGCGGGGCTTTCCGGCGGGGATATGGTCTACGGCCCCTGGCACGTGGTCTGGACCGTGGACGCCGATTTTCTGAAGCAGACCGGGCAGATCCGCCGGGACGTGGAGCTGACCATCACAAGAGTGGAACGATAAAACGCGCGCAGGAGCTGCAAAAAAGCGCCCCTGCAATCACTAACGAAACAGCTCAAATAATCGCCGTACGGGCCGCCGTCCCCGGCGGCCCATGGGACTACCGAATTTCCGCACCGCCCCCCCAAAAGGTTGCGGCTTCGCCGCTTATTGAATAACGGGCGGGTTTAGAACCCGCCCCTACGGTTTTTAAGGAAAATTTATGCGTTATTTTCGCAAAATCTTTCATCAGAGCTTGTAGGGGCCGCCTCTC
>CANPWM010000046.1 GCA_947584295.1 uncultured Oscillospiraceae bacterium
GGCGGCAAGTTCACCAGCGAGCTTCCGGCGCACCTGATGAGCCACGCCGCGCGCCTGGCCGTGAACCCGGAAAACCGTGTGGTGATGCACTGCCACCCCGGCAACCTGCTGGCCATGACCTACGTCCACGACCTGGACGAGAAGGCCTTCACTCGCACCCTCTGGCAGATGTGCACCGAATGTATCGTGGTCTTCCCCGAGGGCGTCAACGTTCTCCCCTGGATGCTCTGCGGCACCAATGAGATCGGCGTCGCCACGGCGGAGAAGATGAACACCGCCCGGCTGGTGGTCTGGTCCCAGCACGGCATCTACGGCGCGGGCAAGGATCTGGACGAGACCTTCGGCCTTATCGAGACGGCGGAGAAGGCGGCGGAGATCTACATGAAGATCGCCCACCTGCCCCTGAAAAACACCATCACCGACGAGGCCATGTGGCTTCTGTGCGACAGGTTCGAGCTGACCCCCCGGGAGGGCTACCTGGCCCCCCGGAACGCCTGAGCGCATGCTCCATAGGATAACATTTAATTTTAATTAATTATAAAGGAGTGTACTTATTATGGCATCACGCATCGTCCTGAACACCATTTCCTACCACGGCCACGGCGCCATCGAGAACATCGTCCCCGAGCTTACCGCCCGCGGGTACAAGAAGGCCTTTGTGGCCACCGACCCCGACCTTCTGAAGTTCGGCGTCACCGGCAAGGTCACCGCCCTGCTGGAGGCCGCCAATTTCCCCTATGAGGTCTATTCCAACATCAAGGCCAACCCCACCATCGAGAACGTCCAGACCGGCGTGGCCGCCTTCCAGGCCAGCGGCGCGGACTGCATCGTGGCCGTGGGCGGCGGCTCCGCCATGGACACCGCCAAGGCCATCGGCATCATCGTGGAGAACCCGGAGTTTGCCGACGTCCGCTCCCTGGAGGGCGTGGCCCCCACCAAGAAGCACGCCACCTTCACCATCGCCGTCCCCACCACCGCCGGCACCGCCGCCGAGGTCACCATCAACTACGTCATCACCGACGTGGAGAAGAAGCGCAAATTCGTCTGCGTGGACGTCAACGACATTCCCGAGATCGCCGTTGTGGATCCCGACATGATGAGCACCATGCCCAAGGGCCTCACCGCCGCCACCGGCATGGACGCCCTGACCCACGCCATCGAGGGCTACATCACCGCCGGCCACTGCGCCATCTCCGATATGTTCCACCTGGAGGCCATCAGGCTCATCTCCGCCAATCTCCGGGACGCCGTCCAGAACGACCCCGACGGCCGGGAGGGCATGGCCCTGGGCCAGTACATCGCCGGTATGGGCTTCTCCAATGTGGGCCTGGGCATCGTCCACTCCATGGCCCACGGCCTCTCCGCCCTCTATGACACCCCCCACGGCGTGGCCTGCGCCATTATCCTGCCCACCGGCCTGGAGTACAACGCCCCCGTGGCCGGAGACCGTTACCGCGCCATCGGTAAGGCCATGCACGTCCCCGGCATCGACATGATGACCGACCACCTGGCGGCCAAGGCCACCATCGCCGCCGTGAAGAAGCTCTCCGCCGACGTGGGGATCCCCGCCGACCTGAAGGGCATCTTGAAGGAGGAGGACATCGACTTCCTGGCCGAGTCCGCCTACGCCGACGCCTGCCGCCCCGGCAACCCCCGGGAGACCTCCGTGGAGGAAATCAAGGAGCTTTACCGCAGTCTGCTGTGAGGCGGGGCGGAGCGCCCCGAAAATCAAGCAATACGAATGTTTCACGTGAAACATTAAACTATTCCCCTCCCGATCGGGAGGGGAATAGGCTTGTTAAATATTGAAAACCGCGCTCTCCGTTTTCTCCGCGGCGGGCAAAAAGCAAAGGCGGCCTGAGCCGCCTTTGCTTTTTTGGAGATGTACGTCCTCGCGGGGCTTACGCCTCTTCGATGGCGCCGACGGGGCACTCGCCCTCGCAGGCTCCGCAGTCGATGCAGACATCGGGATCAACAACGTGCTGGCCGTCACCCTCGGCAATGGCGCCGACGGGGCAGACGCTCTCGCAGGCTCCGCAGTTGACACAAGCATCGGTAACTTTTCTTGCCATAGTATGTACCTCCATATTTATAGTTTTTTCTATCCCTGAGACGGCGCTTGCCGCGCCTGTCAATAGCATTGTAACACGGATTTGTGAAAAATCAATAACAATTTTTCTGAAACGCCGTCGAAAATTGGAAAACTTTAAGAATTTTCCCTTTTGACCAATGGGGAGGGGCCGCGTCGGTGAAAATCGAAGAAAACCCGTGATATTTTTTGAAAATCAAAGAAAGCGGGAGATATATTAAAGTCAGAGAACATCAAAGGTCAGAAATGGTCAATAATCGCTGTTGCGCTGGCGGCGGCGGGGCGGTATAATACGGGCATAAGGTCAAAGAAAGTCAAAGTCAAAGGCCGAAATGAGACAAGGAGATGACACCGGTGGGTATTTCAGATGTGATCGCGGACTTTATCAATGAGCTTTTGGACGAGGACTCCACGGCGGAGGTGCAGAGGAGCGAGCTGGCCAGCCGTTTCAACTGCGTCCCCAGCCAGATCAACTACGTGATCTCCACGCGGTTTTCCCCGGAGCGGGGGTACGTGGTGGAGAGCCGCCGGGGCGGCGGCGGGTACATTCGGATCCGCCGGGTCCAAGCGGACCCCTCCCTGCTGGTGATGCACACGGTAAACGCCCTGGGCGGGGCGGTGGATCAGCGCACGGCGGCGGCTCTGCTGGAGAACTGCGTGGCCTCCGGGGTGCTGGAGGAGCGGCTGGCCCATATGATGCTGGCGGGCGTGTCCGATCAGGCCCTGCGGCCCGTTGATCCGGCGGGCAGGGACATCGTGCGGGCGGCCATCTTAAAGCAGATGCTGCTGAGCGCCATCTGATCCCGGAGCGATTCAACACAATTTCAACAGGAAAAAGAACAGGAATCTTTTGAAGGAGGAAAAAACTTATGAAATGCACAAATTGCGGTAAGAATAACGCTGTATATCATTATCACTTCCAGCTGAACGGGGAGACCCAGGAGGCCCATCTGTGCGCCGAGTGCGCCGGGAAGCTGGCGCCGGAGAAGGAGTTCGCCGCCAAGTCCCGGGAGCTTTTCGGGGACGTGTTTGACGACGGGTTCTTTGGCGGGAGCCTCTTTGGGCGGGGCCCTGTGGGCGGGAGCCTGCTGTCGAGCCTCTGGGGGGGCGACCCCTTTGAGAGCTTCTTCGGGGGCCGGGCCTTCAATCCCTTTGCCCTGCTGGGGGTACCCCGGATCGAGATCAGCTTCCCGGAGGCGGGACAGGCGGAGTCTGTCACCGGCAGTACGGAGGCCGCGTCCAAAAAGGCGGAGGTAGACCCGGAGCTGGCGAAAAAGCGGCAGATCAACCAGCTCCGGGCGCAGATGAAGGCCGCCGCCGAGAGCGAGGACTATGAGAAGGCCGCCCAGCTCCGGGATCAGCTCCGGGCGCTGGAGAACGGGAAGGACGCGTAAGCGACGCGCTCCCCCGGGGCCGCCAGGCAGGGCGGCCCCTAGACTGTCGGAAAAAGCCCTGACGGGCTTTTTCCGACAAGGGGAACGTGCGGGAAAAATATCTGAATTTTGCGAAATTCAGATATTTGTTCCCTGCCGTCGCCCTTCGCGCGTCGTCGTCGCGGAAGTCGCGATACCTCGCCTCCGCGCAGGCGCGAAGGCTCAGTCGCGGACTTCGCTCCGCCTCTCCCCACCGGGCAACGGTCCGGCGGGGACCCCATTTGCACGCTTGTGCGGCAAAAGGGATTTTTTCCGACGTACATGCCGCCGGGAAAAATATCAAATTTAAGTTTTTTGACAGACTGGGGGCCGCCCTGCCTGGCGGCCCCTTTGTTTGAGGCTTTGAGGGTTCGCGGATTTGCGAAAGCGTATGTGTGAGCGCATGGGAGGTGCGTAATCTATGAGAAATGATGACCGTTTCACGGAGAGGGCCAGGAACGCGCTGAATCTGGCCCATGAGAAGGCCGCCGAGCTGGGACACGGGTATGTGGGCAGCGAGCATATCCTGCTGGGCATCGTCTGCGAGGGCGGCGGGGCGGCCGCCAGGATCCTGCGGGACAACGGCGTGGACGAGGAGCTGGTGAGGCTGTCCATTGAAAAGCTGGTGGGCCGGGGCGAGAGCGCCGACACCACCGTTCAGGGGCTGACGCCCATGGCCAAGACCGTTATCGAGCTGGCTGTCCGGGACGCCACCCGCCTGGGACACACCTATGTGGGCACCGAGCATCTGCTGATGGGCGTTCTGCGGGAGAGCGACAGCGTGGCCGCCAGAATTTTGACCGCGTCGGGCGTCGATCTGAACCGGGTCTACACGGAGCTTGTGGATCTTTTTGATCCCGCTGTGCGCCGCACGGCTGACCGCCAGCGCAGCGTAAGCCACCCGGAGACAAAGACGCTGGATCAGTTCTCCCGTGATCTGACCGTTCTTGCCGCCCAGGGGCAGCTGGACCCGGTGATCGGGCGGGATCGGGAGGTGCAGAGGGTCATTCAGATCCTCTCCCGCCGCACCAAGAACAACCCCGTCCTCATCGGCGAGCCGGGGGTGGGCAAAACCGCCATCGCCGAGGGGCTGGCCCAGAAGATCGCCGCCGGGGACGTGCCGGAGTGCTTACAGCAAAAAAGAGTCGTCTCCCTGGATCTGACCGGCATGGTGGCCGGGACCAAGTACCGGGGGGACTTTGAGGAGCGGATCAAGAACGCCCTGGAGGAAGTGCGCAAGGCGGGGGACGTGATCCTCTTTATCGACGAGCTTCACACCATCGTGGGCGCGGGCGCGGCGGAGGGGGCCATTGACGCCTCCAACATCTTGAAGCCCGCCCTGTCCAGGGGGGAGATCCAGGCCATTGGCGCCACGACCCTCAGCGAGTACCGCAAGTATATCGAGAAGGACGCCGCCCTGGAGCGCCGGTTCCAGCCGGTGCAGGTGGACGAGCCTACCCAGGAGGAGTCCATACAGATCCTGCGGGGCCTCCGGGACAAATATGAGGCGCACCACAAGCTGACCATCACCGACGAGGCCATCGAGGCCGCCGTGAAGATGTCGGCCAGGTATATCAGCGACCGCTATCTGCCGGACAAGGCCATCGACCTTATCGACGAGGCCGCCTCCAGGGTGCGTATGGAGTCCCTGAAGCTCCCGCCCGACCTGAAAACCCTGGAGAGCGAGGCGGCGGCGCTGAGCGCCGAGAAGGAGGCCGCCGTCCGGGAGCAGGACTTTGAGCGGGCCGCCAGGCTGCGGGACGCGGAGAAGGCCAAGCGGGCCGATCTGGAGGAGATCCGCAGGAAGTGGGAGAGCGGCAGGACAGGCCCCGGCAAGCGGGTTCTCAGCGAGGACATCGCCGCCGTGGTCTCCGGCTGGACGGGGATCCCCGTCACCACGCTCACCGAGGACGAGGGACAGAGGCTCCTACGCATGGAGGAGATCCTGCACCGGCGGGTGGTGGGCCAGAACGAGGCCGTCACCGCCGTGGCCAGGGCCATCCGGCGCGGGCGCGTGGGGCTGAAGGATCCCCACAGGCCCATCGGCTCCTTCCTGTTCCTGGGCCCCACGGGCGTGGGCAAGACGGAGCTGTGCCGCGCCTTGGCGGAGGCCATGTTCGGGGACGAGAACGCCATGATCCGGGTGGATATGTCCGAGTATATGGAGAAGCACACCGTCTCCAAGCTCATCGGCTCCCCTCCGGGCTATGTGGGCTTTGAGGAGGGCGGACAGCTCACCGAGAAGGTGCGCCGCCACCCCTATTCCGTGGTGCTGTTCGACGAGATCGAGAAGGCCCACGAGGACGTTTTCAACATCATGCTCCAGATCATGGACGACGGGCGGCTCACCGACTCCCAGGGCCGGCGGGTGGATTTCCGCAATACCGTCATCGTCATGACCTCCAACGTGGGGGCGCGGAACATCACGGAGAAGGCCAAGACCCTGGGCTTTGCCACCGGGGAGCAGGCCGGGGACACCGCCAGCGACCAGCGCATCCGGGAGGCGGTCATGGGCGACCTGAAGCGCACCTTCAAGCCGGAGTTTTTGAACCGAATCGACGAGACCATCGTGTTCCACCAGCTCACCAGAGACGAGATCCGGCAGATCAGCCGGAATATGCTGGACACCGTCGCGCGGCGGGTGGAGAGCATGGAGCTGAAGCTGGAGGCCACGGACGCGGCGGTGGACGCCCTGGCGGAAGCGGGCTTTGACCCGGTGTACGGCGCCAGGCCCCTGCGGCGGAAGATCCAGTCCACGGTGGAGGACGCCCTGGCCGAGCAGATGCTGGAGGGCAGGATCAAGGCCGGGGACAGCGTGGTTGTGGACGCCCGGGAGGGGAAGGTAATCGTAGAGGCTAAGGTTCCCGCGGGGGTGTAAGGGGCGCCTGGCCCCGGCGGGGGGTTATAAGGGTTCCGCCCTTATGGGGCGGAGGCGTCTTGACCCGACGGGGGTTTTATAAGGTTGCCCGCCTTAACGGCGGGCGGGGATTTGCTTTTCCCTTTTTGGGTTTCCAAAAAGGGAAAAGCAACAAAAGGGAAAAAGAAACCAGAGGGGGGATTTCGATTTCCCCCCTCTGGACTCCCTCCTTAACCGACCACACAGGGGCCGCGGCCCCTATGTGGAGAACCCCGGGGGAGCGCCCGCCCGATGGCGTGCGCAGAAATTGGGATTTTCCCCGCACGAAAAGGTTGCGGCTCCGCCGCTTATTTAAATTGCGGGCCGCCAAGAGAGGCGGCCCCTACAAGCCCTGATGAAAGATTTTGCAAAAAAGAGGGGAAATCTTCCTGAAAAGCAGTAGGGGCGGGTTCTAAACCCGCCCGACATTTTTATACGCGGCGAAGCCGCAACCTTTTGGGGGAGGCGGCATCGAAATTCGATAGGCGGGCCGCATTGGGGGCCCCATCGGGCCGTTGCCCGATGGGGAAAGGAGGAGCGAACCGTGCGCCTGAGCGTTCCCGCCCTGCGGGGACGCGAGGTGAAGCCGGTTCCGCGACGACGCGTCCGGCCCGTACGGGAGGTTGGTGCGTTGAGGGAAGCGATAAAATTATTGGAAAATTGATGCGTATGACGGTGGGCCGCCGTGGGCGGCGGCCCGTACGGCCATTAACGAAACAGCTCTATTAGACGCCGTAGGGGCCGCCTCTCCAGGCGGTCCACATTTTTAATAAGCGGCGTAGCCGCAACCTTTTTGGGGAGGCGGAGAGGAAATTCGATGGACGGGTCGCCCTGGAGGGCGACCCCTACGGAAGCGTAAGAATGAGTTGTTGCGAAATTCGACGGCGCCACGGGCCGCCAAGAGAGGCGGCCCCTACAAGGTTGTACGATGGTTATTTCGTAATTCGATTGGCGGGCCGGCCGGGTGTCCGGCCCGTACGGCGTTTAAAGATAGATTTTCAGAAATTCGGAAGGAAAGCAGTCCATTCCTCTTGACTAATGGCCCTGAAAAAAGGTAAAATATAAGGTAGGCCAATTTTGGCCCCAGAGAGAGACCGGGGGTAAGGTTATGAGGATCGGCTTTGACAACGACAAATACTTAAAGCTCCAATCGGAGCGGATCAACGAGCGTATCTCCAAGTTTGGCGGCAAGCTCTATATGGAGTTCGGCGGCAAGCTTTTTGACGATTATCACGCCTCCCGGGTACTCCCCGGCTTTGAGCCGGACAGCAAGATCAAGATGCTGGCCACTCTGCGGGACAAGGCGGAAATCGTCATCGCCGTGAACGCGGGGGACATCGCCAAGAACAAGGTCAGGGGCGATTACGGCATCACCTACGACTTGGACGTTTTGCGGCTGATCGACGCCTTCCGGGGGTTTGACCTGTATGTGGGGAGCGTCGTCATCACGCAGTTTGCCGGTCAGAGCGCCGCGGAGGCCTTTCAGAAGCGGCTGGAGGCCCTGGGCGTGAAGGTATACCGGCACTATCCCATCGAGGGCTACCCGGCCAACATCGACAAGATCGTATCCGACGAGGGCTACGGCCGGAACGACTACATTGAGACTACCCGGCCCCTGGTGGTGGTCACCGCGCCGGGCCCCGGCAGCGGGAAGATGGCCACCTGCTTATCACAGCTCTACCACGACGGCAAGCGGGGGATCCAGGCGGGGTACGCCAAGTTTGAGACCTTCCCCATCTGGAATCTGCCCCTGAAGCACCCGGTAAACGTGGCCTACGAGGCCGCCACGGCGGATCTGAACGACGTCAACATGATCGACCCCTTCCACCTGGAGGCCTACGGGACGCTGGCGGTGAATTATAACCGGGACGTGGACACCTTCCCGGTGCTGTCGGCGCTCTTTCAGCGGCTGTCCGGCGGGGAGTGTCCTTACAAGTCCCCCACGGATATGGGCGTGAACATGGCGGGCTTTTGCATCGTAGATGACGCGGTCTGCCAGGAGGCGTCCCGGCGGGAGATCGTGCGCCGGTATCTGGCGGCCTGCTGTGCCCGCACCAAGGGACAGCCCGCCGGGGGCGACGTGGACAAGCTGAAGCTTTTGATGAACACCGTGGGGACCTCGGAGGCGGACAGGCCGGGACGGGCGGAGGCCCTGAAAAAAGCGGAGGAGACCGGCGAGCCGGCGGCCTCCATGGAGCTTCCCGACGGCAGGATCGTCACGGGGAAGACCTCTAAGCTGCTGGGCGCCACCAGCGCCGCCCTGCTGGACGCGCTGAAGGCCCTGGGAGGCATCGACGACAGCATACGCCTTTTGGCGCCGGCGATTTTGGAGCCGGTGCAGGATCTGAAGGTGAACCATCTGGGGAACGTGAATCCCCGGTTACATACGGACGAGGTGCTTCTGGCCCTCTCCATATGCGCCGTGACAAACCCCCTGGCGGAGATCGCCATGCAGCAGATCGAACGGCTGGAGGGCAGCGAGCTTCACTCCACGGTGATCCTGTCCCAAGTGGACGAAAATCTGATGAAAAAGCTGGGCGTCAACGTCACCTGCGAGCCGGTGTACGAGACGAACAAGCTCTATCATAAATAAAGGAACATCGCATAAATCGAAACGCCGGGATCGGCGGGCAGTTTTTTCGCCATAGGAAGGCAAAACGCGGGAATACGTTGTGTATTTCAACTTTTTTGACGAATCGGGGCGGAAAATATGCCGTCAAGAGCGGCGCGGCGATTTGTGCGGAGGTTTCTAAATCTGATACTAATATCTGTTTAAAAGGAGACACCGAGCGGCGAGGATTTTTCGTGTCAGGCAAGGAAGACGCCGCAGGGAATACCCATTGGTATTTCCAAGGTGGCTGACACTGCATGGCGCGAAAAAGACCGGCGCGAATGTCTTATTTTAATTAGATATTAGTATGACGGATCCCCCGTGGGCGGGGGAGACGCTGTGAGGCTATTATGGAACTTTCCGATCTGGCCAGGCGACTTGGCTCCGGGCAGCTTTTTCACGCGTATATCATCACCGGGGCGGACGCGGAGACCCGTGAGCGCGCCGGGAATCTGATCGCCCGGGCGGCGGTCTGTCAGGCGGAGCGTGGCGTCCCCTGCGGGGTGTGCCGGGACTGCGTCAAGGCGGAGCGCGGCATCCACCCGGACATTGAGACGGTTCGGCGGGAGAAGGACGCGGCCTTCCACACCGTGGACACCATGCGGGCTCTGCGGGCCAGGGCGGCGGTGGTGCCCAATGAGGCGCGGCGGGGCGTGCATATCATCGCCGAGGCGGATCTGATGAACGCCCAGGCCCAGAACGCCATGCTGAAGGTGCTGGAGGAGCCGCCCAGCCACGCGGTGTTCGTCCTGCTGGCGGACAACCCGGAGATGCTTTTGGAGACGGTGCGCTCCCGGTGCGAGACGGTCGTCCTGACGCCGGAGGAGGCCGTTCTGGAGGAGAAGCTTGTGGAGGCGGCCAGGGAGCTGACGCGGGCGTATCTGCGGGAGGACGATCTGGGGCTGGTGAAGGCGCTGAGGGCGCTGGAGAAGCTGTCGAAGACGGAGTGCTTCGACCTGGTGACGGCCCTGCGCCGGGAGGCCCTGCAAAACAGCGGCCAGCTGACGCCGGAGCGGCGGAAGCGGCTGACGGACACGCTGGATACCGCCGATAAGATGGTTTTTGCCAATATGAAGGGCGGCGTCCTGGGCGGATATCTGCTCTCCGCGCTGTGCGGAGCGGAATAATACGAATTTTTCCTTGAAATCGCCGGCGCTATGCCGGAAAGGAGTGAGTTTGCGTTGACTGAGGTCATCAGTGTTAAATTCAGGAATAAGGGGAAGGTATATTTCTTTGACCCCAACGGCTTCACTGTGGAGCAGGGGGCCAATGTGATCGTGGAGACGGCCAAGGGGCTGGAATTTGCCGAGTGTGTGACGGGGAACCATCAGGTGGACGATGAGACTGTCCACCCGCCCCTGCGACCCGTGGTGAGGATCGCCACGGCGGAGGACGTAAAACGCGCGGAGGAGAACCGCCGTCGGGAGAAAGAGGCCGCCGAGGTGTGCCGCCAGCGGATCGCCAAGCATGGCCTGGACATGAAGCTGGTGGACGTGGAGTACAATTTTGAGGGGAGCAAGATCCTCTTTTTCTTCACCTCCGAAGGGCGCGTGGACTTCCGGGAGCTGGTGAAGGAGCTGGCGGGCATCTTCAAGACGCGCATCGAGCTTCGGCAGATCGGCGTCCGGGACGAGGCGCGGATGCTGGGGGGACTGGGCATCTGCGGAAGGCCCTTCTGCTGCGCGCAGTTTTTGGACGATTTTCAGCCGGTGTCCATCAAGATGGCCAAGACCCAGGGACTCAGCCTGAATCCCACCAAGATCTCCGGCTCCTGCGGCAGACTGATGTGCTGTCTGAAATACGAGCAGGACGCCTATGAGGAGCTGGTACAGAGCGTCCCCAAGATCGACGCCTTTGTGGAGACCCCCGCGGGCGTGGGGACGGTGGTGGACGTGAATCTGCTGAAGGGTACCGTCCGGGTCAGGCTGGAGGATCAGAACGACACGTCCATGAAAACCTTTGATGCCGCCGAGGTCACGGTATTGGGCGGCAAGGCCAAGCGGGCGGAGTATCTGGCGGCCAGGGCCGAGGGGCTGATCGAGGTGCCTCCGGCGCGGCTGGCGCCCACAAGATCCCGGCGGCTGAGCGCCGAGCGGGTGGAAAACCGGGAAAAGTCCGCCGAGGAGCGGACAGCGCCCGAGAGCCGGGAGGCCGCCGAGGCGGCGCAGGCTCAGCCCATCGACGCCGCCGAGGGTGAGAAGAAGGCGAACGCCCAGCCGAAAAACCGCAACGGAAGGCCCCGGCAGACCCAGGGCCGAAAGCCCGGTTCCGCCCAACAGCGGCCCCGCGCCGCCGAGCAGAACCGGCAGGCCGATCAGCGCAGGAGCGACGGGCAGGCCGGGGGCGACGACCAGCGCAGAAGCCAGAACAACGCCCGCCGGAAGCGTTACCGCCATTCCGGGCCACGCCGCAACCCCGAGGGCGGCCAGACCGGCGAGGGGAGCAAGGGCGAATAAGGGCGGAAAGTTTTACTGGAAAACCACTTGACACGCATCGAACGATGTGGTATCATAATATAGCTGAGGGAAACCTCACTATATCGCGGGGTAGAGCAGTTGGTAGCTCGTCGGGCTCATAACCCGGAGGTCGTAGGTTCAAGTCCTTCCCCCGCAACCATGAAAGTGTCGGATTTCATTGAAATCCGACACTTTTTATAACTTTTTCGAGGCTTTCCGGCTGGGATGATGTACCAAATTCGCATCTGATGCTTATCTGATGCAGTTTTTTGGATTTTTGTTTTGAACCGTGATGCAGTTTGCCTCACCACTCCATGGTCATCCATGGACCATTTGGGGCCGGCTGCTGGTTTGGCGGCTGAGAGTAGAGGTCGTCCAGGCGCTGGACACTCTGGCGCTTGTGGTCGTCGATGGCGTGGCCGTACTTGTCCATAGTGACGGAGGGGTTGGCGTGGCCCAGGAGCTTGGAGAGAGTGACCACGTCCATGCCCTGCTCCAGACTTCTTGTGGCGAAGGTATGGCGGAGGGCATGGAAGTTTGCGTCCTTGATACCTGCCTGTCTCACGCACCGCTTGAACAGATCCTCGTAGGTTCGCGGCTCGTAGGGGTCGCCGTTCTCCTGACAGAACACGTACCCGTCCGGGTTGTAGGACGGGTACTGCTTTTTTATCGAGAGTTGGATGTTCATGTACTGCTGGAAGTCTTTATAGAGACTGTCGGTCATGTAGACCGTCCTGCGGGAGCTGGAGGTCTTTGTGCTTTCAACTGTTTTGACGCTTGTGGCTGTTTCGATGGAGTCATCGAAGTTCGGGAGGCGGTTGCGTGTCTCGCATACTCTGATTGAGTGGTCGTCCATGTTGACGTTCTTCCACCGAAGCCCGCACAGCTCGCCGATCCGCAGGCCCGTGAACAGGTCGAAGATGATACCGAAGGCGGCAGGCTCCGGGGCGAGACGGGCCGCGGCGATGAGACGGCTTTGCTCCTCTCGGTCCAAGACGCGCATCTCTTTCTTCTCCGCTTTGGGAAGCCGGACGCTCTCCACGAAGTTGACGGTGATCATGCCGTTCTTCAGAGCTTGGTCGAATGCGATGTGCATCATGTTGCGGATGTTGGTCAGCGTCTTGGGAGACAGGCCGCCCTGCCGCTGGAGGTTGCCGTTAGCGCCACGGTCATTGAAGAACGCCTGCAGCTCATCGGCGGTGATGGTGTTCATGTATTTCTCGCCAATCATGGGCTTGATGTGGGCGCGGATGTACAGCTCGTAACTGCAATAGGTTGAGAGCTTGACGGAGGGTTTTGCGTATGTCTCAAGCCAGCGGTCGAACCAGTCGCCAACGGTAATGACGCCGGCTGTCCTTGCGAGGGAAGGGCCGCTGTCGACTCTTGAGATCAGGGTGGCGTTGGCTTTGTTGAGGGATTCGATGAACAGACGGGCCTCGGCTTTTTTCTTAAAGCGTTTTGTTTTTCGCTTGCCGTCCTCATTGAACTGGTAGACCCAGGTCTTGTCCTTGGCCTGATAGAGACTGCCGGTTCCCTTTTCGTTTCGCGCCATCATCACGCCCCCATTCCCGCCGCCTGATCCGCCCAGCGCCGGATGTGCTCTCTGGACATCACCACGCGCCTGCCGATGTGAATGCAGGGGATGCTGCCCTGCGCCGCCATGCGGTAGGCCGTGGCGCGGGAGACGCCGAAGAGGACAGAAAAATCCGATACTGTGCAGAAATCAGGAAGGTCATCTATGCTGTGGTAAGTTTGTTTTTTCATTATCATCCCTCCTGTAAATCAGAATGAGTTTATCTTACATAGGGACCACACTGGGGACAGAGTGGTCCCTTGGTTGTTTTTGATACTTGCTTTTTACTTCTTACAGCCTCCATTCGACACTACTTCCCGAGGCCATGGGCGTACAACTGGACTGCGACTGGCGTCACACTCCGGGAATCTCACCCCTCCGAGGATCTCTCCGAGCTGCCCCCATTGCTTGAGTCTGTGGCTGGGCAGGGGTATCATTGTAGGCGGACGGGGTCGTGGCGCGGCTTGCCAAAGCCGGTGCGGTTCGGATGGGTACACGCTCGCTTCCTTAAAGGCCGTCTTTTTATGCAGAAGTCTGCACAGGAAGGTCTTGGCGCATCCGCCCGCCGCTGTCCCTTTCGGGGACCGTCCGCTAAAGTTATCCAGTTGCCGGATATGAAATTGTCAAAGAACATCAGGGGGTAAATTTACCCCTCTATTATCCATCCCGAAAAATCCGCAAGTGACCAAGAGATTTTTGAAATTTTTTTCTATTTATCCCGGTTTCTGCTTTTCGGTATTGGACGGCATGAGAATTATTTCGCCCCTTCACCCAACAACGGACAAAAATCCGTAAATCACAACTCCCCTCCTTAATTTTTTGAAGAAGAAAGAATCGGGGCGGTGGGTAGAGGGCAGGACAGGAAGATTGTGCCGCTTAAGTGCCCTCACTCTTACCTATTGCCGAATTTTTTTGAAATCGTCAACCAAAAATCCGAAAAATTTTTAAAGAATACAGATATTTGATTGTGCGCTTCTTAGAAACGGCTTACTTATCCTGAATTGAACTGCTGCCCTGAAAGTATTTTTCCGATGAAACAAGAGAGGGTGGATCGCCAAAGAGCAGTGAGGGGCCGTTTCCGCTTCCACTTCTATTACCACAACTCGCAGGGCCTCAAAGTGGAATTATTTTTTAAAATTAAAATATTTTTTTGTTTTCCTCGACCATTTCTCCGGTATGGCACATGAGGGCCATCACTCCCTTTCACTTTACAACGGACAAATTTTCCGCAAATCACACCCCCCTCTCAAAAAATTTTTTGAAGAAGAAAGAAACGGGGCGGTGGGTAAAGGTGTTTGATGAAATATTTCGGATTTGAGAGGGCAGAACAGGAAGATTTGCCGCTTAAGTGCCCTCACACTTTCTTATTGTGAAAAAATCTCAAAATCTATGCCCTCATTTTTCAAAAAAATTAAAATAATTTGATGAGGGCGGCGGCAAAAGGGACGGCATAATGGCCATCACACCCCTTCACTTTACAACGGACAAACTGTTCGCAAACCACAACCCCCTATTCCCGAATTTTTTGAAAAATCCAGAAACTTTTTTGAAATGGCTTGAGTATCCCAAATTGAACTGCTACCCTGAAAGAATTTTTCCGATGAGGCAAGAGAGGGTGGATCGCCAAAGAGCAGTGAGGGGCTGTTTACCTCTCTACTTCTATTACCACAATTCGCGGAGGCAAAAACCGAACTTATTTTTTTAAAATAAAAAAATTTTTTTGTTTTCCTCGACCATATCTCTCCAGTATGGAGCGGCACGAGGGCTATCACTCCCTCTCACTTTACAACGGACAGCAGGAACGCCAGAGTTAACCCCTCTCTGCAAAAATTTTGAAAAAGAAGAATACGGGCGCTCATCCAGCCTAAAGCGGATGGGGCGTGGCGCACCCTCTGTTGCCCCGTCAAGGCTTGTCAATTACCCTCACACTCCCCTATTGCCGAATTTTTTTGAAAATTATAACCCTGTTAGAAAAAATTTTTTTGAGAAGCCGATTTATACGCTTATATACCACAGGCTGGCTCACGCCAAGTTCGAAACACTGGTTGGATTTGAAGCTTCCAAAAGTAACCTCCCGGCCAGATCCAAGGTCATAAAAAGAGCCTGCTTTCCCAGTCTCACGACTGTTGAAAGCAGGCTTGAGCGTCTCTATCAGTCTCTATCAGTTGAGCGTCCGGCTCTGACAAGTGAAATTGGTGGCACACACCTTTGCCCTTCTTCTTGTAGGTGGAACACATGAGGGATTTTTGGAGGAGTCCATCGTGTGGGTACGGTGGAGCACCATGGTCCCACTGCAGTCCCCGCAATAAGCAATAATTGCCGCGAAGAAGCAGTAGATGGACACAACACCAAGCAGGGGAAGGTGAGTATGAGGGAGAGGTATAAAAATTAGCATCGCTCTCTATACCGAGCTTCTGACAAGTGGCAGGCTGAACGACTACCTTGCAGAGCTGAACGAGGAAGCCGAGACTATGCTTTTCCATCTGGTAAAGGAACTTGCCGAAAAAGACGGTGTACCGAAGCCCTCAAAGCCGAGGACGGTATGAAGTGGGTGCAGGCTATGAACAATATCCGCAACCGAGCCGCCGAGGTGGTTTACAGCGATTTGATTTACAACTGATACTTGTCCATTGGAAAATGCCGCTGTCAACCGATGGCGGCTTTTCATTTTCGGCGGGCGTTCAAGAAGGCATAAAGTCGGCAGTATAGTCGAAGGTGGTATTTTCAGCGAGAAAATCGTTGCTTGCGGTAGATTTCTCCACAATTTGGGTGTATAATACTTAATGTCGAATGGGCGACTGTTCGGCAAAATCCAAACATTGGAGAAAAATCAAATGAATAAGAAATCTTATTGGTTAAGTATTAGTGCGTTCGTGTTAATGCTGATATGGACAATTTATTATTATGCAATGCAGTGCACAGGCGGTTTTGCAGACTTGAAGGATACCGTCATTTGTGGAGCTGTAGGTTTGATATGTGTAATATTTATTGTGATAAGAACGATTAACTTCTTGAAAAGAAAAAAACCGTGATTTTCTCGTTTGTCGAGAAGAAAATGAGGACGCCAAATCGGCGTTGACGGAGGAGCAATGATGAAAGGCAAAATGTCAAAGTGGGCCAATATTATCATACAATCAATTAACTACATTATCATAAATTACGCTTTATCAAATATGGCGCTATTCTTTCACAGTAGTTTACTCCATATTTTGTTTTTTGCATCGGAATTCTGGCTTGTGGGAGAATACTGGGAAAATATTTTAGATGAAACCAAAAGCAAACTCATAACGATAATTCTAACTGTCAGTTGTTTCTGTGTGCATATTGGCATGGTTTATTTTATTGGATACATTTCAGGAACGCTTATCCGTTTTGAAAATGTTTAGGATAATGAATTGAAATTTGTTAGTTGTGGGAGGCATATCAATGAGAACTGCTTATGAAAAATTTATGGCGTTGTCCATAGACATAGACAAATGTCAAATATCGAATGGGCGACTGTTCGACAAATTATGGATTTGAAACGGAGCTTTTACCATGCTACAGATTGTTTTTTCCGACAGTGAGTGTGGAGCATTAAAGTTGGCCACGCATTGTGGGCCATCCAATGGGGACGATGGGCCAATTGCTTTTATTTTCGGTGATGGGAA
>CANPWM010000047.1 GCA_947584295.1 uncultured Oscillospiraceae bacterium
AACAGGAAAATTTAGCATTCTAAAAGTATCTGTTATATATGAGCGGCATCAGAATTTTCACTCTGATGCCGCTATCTATTTCCATTAAGAGTATATCAATTCGTCCAATATCATCTCATTCACTGCGTTGCGGATATTGTTCATCGCCCCTACCCACGCCATCTGATTCTCGGCTTTTAGTTGCTCCGTGACGCCCTGCTCCGCCGCCATCTGGCATGTCAGGCGCTCGAACATTTCCTCTGCCTGCCGGTCAATCTCCTCAAAATGGGCATTGAGCTTGCCTGAGAGAAGCATCCCGGTATATATCCCGTTACGATGTTTCTTCAAATACTCTTTTCGTCTTCTGCCCCAAATGCCGATGGATTCAGCCTCCGGCGCAATCAGATTCGGGATCATGTAGTCGCCCTCGCGGTGGTAAGTTAATTGTGTGCTCATTTTTATACCTCCTTTTTTGATGTCTACATTGTACCAGCCGCCACGCCAAAAGGCGAATGTGCAAAAAGAAAACGCTCAGAAGACCATTTCTGCCCTTCTGAGCGTCCTCCCCGGATATGTGGTTGGTGCCGGTTTTTGTTATTTTCAAAGTCCCTTATGAATAACCGTACCAGAAAAGCGGCCCCTGCGGGGCCGCTTTTCTGGTGCCGGTGACATTTTCATTCGAGGGAAACCCTGACGGTTTCCCTTGAGCTCCCTTCCCTCTGAGAACTTTTAGCGGGCGGAAATAGGATTTTTAACCACTTACTCCAAAAAAGGACTTGCGAAAGCAAGTCCTTTTTTGGAGTCGGGGACTGATCAAATCAGAAGGGGAACCCTGATGGCCCGCCGCACGGCGGCGGGGCGGTCGAATCACGGCTCTAAATTATTTTCGTCAAACAATGGGGACTCGAAAAACGTTGTCAAGGAGATTTCCAGCCCCTGGCATAATTCATGGAGGATTCGGAGCTTTACGGAATCATATGACAAATTGACGATATTCCCGATGGTGGATTTAGGCACGCCGCTGCGCATATAAAGCTGATACTGGGTCATTCCGCGCTCCTTTAACAGCTGGGTCAGCCGCGCGCTCACCGCCTCATTCAGCTTCATTTTTTCACCACCTTATAAGATGATGGCACTATTATATGTTTATTGGTCAGAAAATTAGTCCTTGTGGCTGTACTAGTCGGCGTGTTTGTGATGGGTCTGTGGGTTTTTCTGGCCTCGTCAAATCTATAAGAAAAGTAAGCTTTTGACCGCTTACACCAAAACAGGACTTGCTTTCGCAAGTCCTGTTTTGATGTCGGGGACAGGTTTTAATTCACCCGAATGGGCGGGTCAGGGGTTGGCGGGGAGGCTGGCGCTGTCGAAGCCGTAGGGCAGGAGCTGGCGGAGGGGGACTGTCTTGACATCGCCCCGGCAGTTCACCATAAGCACATCCATATCCGGCGAAAACTCCATCATCACCTGGCGGCAGACGCCGCAGGGGGCGGTGAAGTCCTCGGTCTCGGCGGCCACGGCGATGCGGCGAAAGCGCCTGTGGCCCTCGCTGACGGCCTTGAAGATGGCAGTGCGCTCGGCGCAGTTGGTGGGGGTAAAGGCGGCGTTTTCGATGTTGCAGCCGGTGAAAACCGCGCCGTCGTCGCACTCCACCGCCGCCCCCACGCGAAAGTGGGAATAGGGGGCGTAGGCCATCTCAATCATAGCCACGGCCTTCCGGCAAAGTTCCTCAGTTGTCATGTCAGATGCACCTCATTTCAGTTGTGTCAAAAGCGACGTGCCGATGGCGTTTTCCGGCAGGGGAAGGCCGAAATTGTCCAACACGGTGGCGCCGATGACGGCGAAGGTATCCTGCTCCGCAAGGGTCCCGCCGCCCTCCATGGAGGGCGACCAGGCCAGAAACGGCACCTTCTCCCGGGTGTGGTCGGTGCCGGTGTGGGTGGGGTCGTTGCCGTGGTCGGCGGTGAGGATCAGCAGATCCCGCTCCCCTATCCTCGGCAGGAGCGCGCCCAGCTTTTCGTCAAACCGCTCCAGCTCGGCGGCGTAGCCCGCCGGGTCGCGCCGGTGGCCCCAGAGGGCGTCGAAGTCCACCAAGTTCACATAGCAGAGGCCCTGAAAGTCCCTCCCGGCAAGGTCGATAGTCTGCTCCATGCCCTGGACGGAGCTTTTGGATTTCAGCTTCTCCGTGACGCCGTGGCCGTCGAAGATGTCGTTGATCTTCCCCACGGCGATCACGTCAAGCCCCGCGTCCTTCAAAACGTCCAGGGCCGTAGTACCCGTGGGAGGCAGGGCGTAGTCGTGGCGGTTGGCGGTGCGCTTGAACTCGCCACGCCGTTTCCCCACGTAGGGGCGGGCGATGACGCGACCTACGCGCCATTCGTCCCGGAGGGTCAGCTCCCGGGCGATCTCACAGCAACGGTAAAGCTCCGCAAGGCCGAAGGTCTCCTCGTTGCCGCAGATCTGCAAAACGGAGTCGGCGGAGGTGTAGACGATCATGTGGCCGGTGGCGATCTCCTCCTCGGCCAGCTCCTCCAAAATCTCCGTGCCGCTGGCGGCCTTGTTGCCGATGCATTTGTGTCCTGTGCGCCTCTCCAGCTCGGCGATAAGCTCCGGGGGGAAGCCGGTGTCGGTGAAGGTCTTGAAGGGCCTGGTGGTGAGGATCCCCATCATCTCCCAGTGGCCCGTCAGGGTGTCCTTGGCGGGACTTCTCTCCCGGAGAATGGCCCGGTAGCCCATGGGGCGCTCCGCCGGGGGGACGGTGGCCAGGGGGCGGAGGCTGCCCAGGCCCATTTTCGCAAGGTTGGGGATCTTCAGCCCCACCGTGGCGGAGATGTGGCCCAGGGTGTCCGCCCCGGCGTCCCCGTAATCGGCGGCGTCCGGCATGGCGCCGATCCCCACGGAGTCCAGCACCACCACGAAAATACGGTCATATTTCCTCATACCGCGCCCTCACCCGGCCCTGTCCTGCTCGATGAGCCGTTTTATGGCCTCCACGCCCACCTTCACGGCGGCGGAGGTGTCGTGGCTCTCCTTCTGATCCAGTCCGGCGGCCTCCCGCTCCTGGTTCCACACCACATGGAAGCAGCTCCCGCACCGCACCTTCAGCGCCGAGGCCGCCACAAAGAGGGCGGCGGACTCCATCTCGCTGGCCTTGACGCCCAGGCGCTTCCACGCCTCCCATTTTTGCAAAAGCTCGTAGCTCACCGGCATACGCCCGGGGGAATGTTGGCCGTAGAAGCTGTCCTTGCACTGGACGACGCCCAGGTGGGTGCGGTAGCCCAGGGCCTTGGAGGCGTCCCGGAGGGCCGCCGCCACGTCGAAATCCGACACGGCGGGGAACTCCAGGGGCGCGTATTCCACGCTCGTATGCTCAAAGCGGACGGCGCCGGTGGCAACGACGATGTCGCCGGACTGCACGTCGATGTCAATGCCGCCGCAGGTACCCACCCGAACAAAGGTGTCGGCGCCGATGGCCGTCAGCTCCTCCAGGGCGATGGCCGCGGACGGCCCGCCGATGCCGGTGGAGCAGACGGACACCTTCTCCCCCAGGAGCGTGCCGGTGTAGACGCGGTATTCCCGGTTCTGGCCCACAAAATGGGGCTGGTCAAACAGCTCGGCGATGGACTGGCATCTGCCCGGATCCCCCGGTAGAAGCACATACCGGCCCACGTCGCCGGCCCTGCACTGGATATGGTACTGCAATTCGGACGGTATCATATAATCACCCTTCCTGAAATCATTTCTCCCTCGACGGGGATTTGAAAAACCCGGGCCGCCGGCTTTCGGCGGCCCGGAGGCTCGCGGTCATCTCTGCGATTTGTCGTAGGGTATGCCCTCCGCCTTGGGCGCCCGGGACTTTTTGGAGGTGAAGGCCAGGACCACAAGGGAGATGATATAGGGGAGCATATTGTAAACGGTGGAGTTCAAATTCAGCGCGGCCATAAAGGGGATCCCGGTGTAGACGTTGCCCAGCGCCCGGAAGAAGCCAAAGAGCAGGGCGGCCAGGGCAATCTTCACCGGATGCCACGCGCCGAAGATCATGACGGCCAGCGCCAGGAAGCCAAAGCCCGCCACGCCGTTTTCAAATTTCCAGGCGTTGGTCCCGGCGGTGATGTAGACGATGCCGCCAAGGCCGCCTAAAAGCCCGGAGATCAGCACGCCGGCGTAGCGCATCTTGGCCACGTTGATGCCCACGGAGTCCGCGGCCTGGGGATGCTCGCCGCAGGCCATCAGGCGCAGGCCGAACCGCGTCTTATAGAGGCAGATGTAGCTGGCCGCCAGGCACGCCACGGCCACCAGCATGAACCAGTTGAACTGGAACGCGCCGATGCGGACGGTGAAGAAGTCCCGGGCGGCGGTGTAGGTGATCTCGGAGGACACGTCGGAGCCGCCGGAGGCGGCGGTGTTCATGGCCTTGACGGCCACGGTAGCGCCGGCCACCGCCAGCATATTGATGGCCGTGCCGGTGATGGTCTGATCCGCCTTGAAGGTGACGGCGGCCACCGCCAAAAAGAGCGACGCCAACATGCCGAAAAGGGCGGAGGCCAGGATCACGCACAGGATCATCACGGGCGCGCCCACGGAGGTGGGAATGAACTTCATAGCCAGCGCGCCGCCCAGCGCGCCGATGAGCATGATGCCTTCAAGCCCGATGTTGATGACGCCGGAGTGCTCCGCGAAGCACCCGCCAAGGGCCACCAGCATCAGGACGGAGGCGAAGATCAGGGTGTACTGAATAAGCAGGATCATTTACCCTCGCCCCCTTTCCCGGATCCATTGGCTTGCGCGGCGGCTTTTTTCTCGTCGTTCCGCCTGATGCGGTTCTGGATCGCCAGCTTGAAGAAGCCCACGAAGGCGCACAGGAAGATGATCAGGGAGGAGATCAGGGAGGAGATCTGCGAGGAGTAGAACCGCAGATCCACCCCGCCGCCGCCGGAGGTGATGTGCTGGATAAAGAAGGCGGAGAGAATGGAACCCAGGGGCGAAAGGCCCCCCAAGAACGCCACCGCGATGCCATTGAAGCCCATATCCGGCACGGAGCTGATGGAGGTCTCCCAGTCCACCAGGCCCGTCAGGAAGAAGAGGGACGCGCCCAGGCCCGCCAGGGCCCCGGCGATCACCATGGTGAGGACGATGTTCCTGTTCTCCTTCATACCGGCGTATTTGGCTGCGTTGGGGTTGTTGCCGGTGGCCCGCAGCTCATAGCCGAATTTCGTCTTGTTCAGCACCACCCAGACAAGGACGGCGATGACCAGCGCCAGAGGAATGGCGATCCCGGCGCTCTTTTCGCCAAAGAGCCTGTCGATCCCCAGCGTGGGCAAAAGGGCCTTGGGGTTCGCGTTGATAAGCTGGATCGTCTCGGGGCCGGTGGGGCGCTTGATGCCGTTCCGGGAGAGCAGGTTGTTGGTAAAATAGAGGCTGATCCAGTTGAGCATGATGCCCGATATGACCACGTTCACGTTGCAGAGCGTCTTGAGGACGCCGGAGACGGCGCCCAAGAGCGCCCCGGCGGCGGCCCCCGCCAGCAGGCAGACGATCCAGGGGAGCTTCAGGGCGATGGCGCAGTAGAGCGTGGCGCACGCGCCGATGACGTACTGCCCCGCCGCGCCGATGTTGAACATACCCACCTTGTAGGCGAAAAGCACGGAGAGGGCGCACAGCAGCAGCGGCACCGTCCGCACCACCGTCTGGCCCAGGTACTTGCCCTGGAGGGAGGCGGGATAGCGCAGGAAGTTCTTCACCACCGCCGTGATGGATCCCCAGGCGGCGCTGGGTTCGATGATGAGAAGCACGATATAGCCGATCAGCAGGCCCCCCAGGATACATAAAAGCGAGGCCAGCAGGGTCTGTACGCCGTCGTTCTCTATGAGACGGCGGAAAACGGATCTCTCAGATTTTTTCATCTGCCCACCTCCATTCTCTTGGCCCCGGCCATGTAAAGCCCCAGCTCCTCCACCGTGGTCTTCTTCGGGTCGAATTCTCCCACGATCTCCCCCTCGTACATGACCAGGATACGGTCTGAAACGTTCATGACCTCGTCCAGCTCAAGGCTCACCAGCAGGACCGCCTTGCCCGCGTCCCGCTGGGCCACGATCTGGCTGTGGATATACTCGATGGCCCCCACGTCCAGGCCCCGCGTGGGCTGGACGGCGATCAGCAGCTGGGGATCCTTGTCGATCTCCCGGGCGATAATGGCCTTCTGCTGGTTGCCGCCGGACATGGAGCGGGCCACGGTAGCGGGGCCCTGGCCGGAGCGCACGTCGTACTGCTCGATGAGCCGCTCGGCGTAGGCGCGGATATTCTTGCGGCGCAAAAAGCCCATTTTGGTAAATTCCGGCTCAAAATACCGCTGAAGCACGATGTTGTCCTCCAGGGTATAGTCCAGCACCAGGCCGTGCTTGTGGCGATCCTCGGGGATATGGCTCATGCCCGCCAGGCTCCTGCGGCGGATGGGGGCCCTGGTGATATCCTGTCCGCACAGCTTAAGGCTGCCGCTTACCAGCGGCTCCAGCCCGGAGATGCCGTACACCAGCTCCGACTGGCCGTTGCCGTCGATCCCGGCGACGCAGACGATCTCCCCGGCGCGCACCCGGAAGGAGACGTTCTTCACCGCGTTATTCCTGTGTACCTTGGAGGCCACGGTCATGCCGGACACCTCCAGCACCGTGTCCCCGGGCTTTGACGGCTCCTTGTGGACCACGAACTCCACATCCCGGCCCACCATCATGCGGGAAAGCTCCGCCTTGTCGGTCTTGGCGATGTCCACCGTACCGATGTACTTGCCCTTGCGGAGAATGGAGCAGCGGTCGGCCACCGACATAATCTCGTTGAGCTTGTGTGAGATAAAGAGGATACTCTTGCCCTCGGCGGCCAGGTTCTTCATGATCTTCAGAAGCTCCTCGATCTCCTGGGGCGTCAAAACGGCGGTGGGTTCGTCAAAAATCAGGATCTCGTTGTCCCGGTACAGCATCTTCAAAATCTCCGTGCGCTGCTGCATACCCACGGAGATATCCTCCACCACGGCGTCGGGATCCACCTTCAGGCCGTAGCGCTCGGAAAGCTCCAGCACCTTCTTCCGGGCCTCATCCTTCTTGAGAAAGCCCGCCTTGTCCGTGGGCTCCACGCCCAGAATGATGTTGTCCAGGACGGTAAAGCACTCCACCAGCTTGAAGTGCTGGTGTACCATACCGATCCCCAGGTCGTTGGCGTCGTTGGGATCGCGGATCTGAACCTCTTTCCCGTCCTTTTTGATGACGCCCTCCTCCGGCTGGTACAGCCCGAAGAGTACGCTCATCAGGGTGGATTTTCCGGCGCCGTTCTCGCCAAGGAGCGCGTGGATCTCGCCGCGCCGGAGCCTCAGCGTCACGTTGTCGTTGGCGATGATGCCCGGAAAGCGCTTTGTGATGTTCAGCATCTCTATGGCGTATGGTGTATTGTCCAAGCCCCATTCCCTCCTTTGCTTTTATTTGTTTTCATGATAAGCCGCGGGATCAAGCCGCTTTATACGTCCCGCGGTTTAAAAAACGGGGGACGAGCGGCGCTCGCCCCCGCAATAAGTCAGGAATCCTTCAACAGATGAACTTTTTCGCTGGCTTTCAGGGCGCGTCAGCCCTTGATGTTGCCCTGATAGGAGACATTCACGTTGGTGACGGCGGGTTCGGCGGAAATATCATTGCTGACCTTGATGGTGCCGTCAAACATGCCCTTCACCAAAGCCTTGTAGTCGGCCTCGGTGAATTTTCCGTCGACATACTGGGTGGTGCCCAACTGGACATAGTTGGCGTCGGGGTCGTCGCCGCTGACCAGGCCCAGGGTGTCGATCCTGCCCACGTACTTCTCCCAATTGTCGTTAACAATCACGTCCACCAGGGTGTTGATGGTGGTGGGACGCAGGCCCTTCATGGCGGAGGTCACCACCATGGTCTTGTATTCGTCGATCTGCGCCTGGGTGGCATCCTTACCGGCGGCGTAGGCGGCCAGGACGCCCACCTGATCCACGTCCACGCCGATGACCTTGGCGCCGTTCACATTCTTGGCGGAGTCGATGGCGGAGGTGTAGATGCCGCCGCCGCAGGCGAAGACGACCTCGACACCGCCCTGATACCAGGTGTCCATGACGGCGGTGATATCCGCGTCGCCGGAGAACTGGCCGCCGTAGATGTAGCTCATGTCGACCTTGATGCCAAGCTCACCGGCGGCCGCGTCGGCGCCCTGGACATAGCCGTAGCCGTAGCGCATGACGGCGGGGACAGCCATGCCGCCCAGGAACCCGAGCTTGGTGTAGCCCAGCTTCACGGCGGCGTAACCGGCCATGTAGCCGCACAGCTCCTCCTGGTAGATGGCGCAGTAGACGTTGCTCATGTCCATGTAGTCCTCGAGCTTATATTCGTCGGGGTTGTAGCTGTATGTCTCTTCCTTGGCGGGGACGGCGGCCTCAAGAATGTCACCCTTGCCCACATCCAGGGCGATGAACTTCACGTCGGGATACTGGGCCGCGCACTCAACGAGGGTGCCGCCGAAGGCGTAGCCGGGCATCACGATGACGTTGTAGCCGTCGGCGATAGCCAGCTCCACCTGGGCCACACGGCCGGCGGTGTCGTTGGAGGTGGGCTTATAATACTTGGTCTCCACGCCGTTGTCCTTGCCGAACTGCTGAACGGCCTCCCAGGTGGTCTGGTTGAAGGACTGGTCGGTGATGTCGCCGTAGTCGGTGATCATCGCCACCTTGTAGTCCCCGTTCCCGTCGGTTTTGTCCTTGTCTCCCCCGCCGCAGGCCACCAGGGCCAGCGCCATTACCAGCGCCAGGAGCAGTGCGATGCTTTTCTTCATGTTCATACCTTCCTTTTCCATTTTATTCTTATTGGTTTATTGGTCAGACGCCTGACCATGGACGACATTATACCGGGCTTTTCCCCTCAGGGCAAGAGAAATTTACATTTTTTCCATTCTGACGGCGGTCTCCAGGGCGATCTTCATCATGGTGGTGAAGGTGTTCTGCCGCTCTGCGGCGTCCAGCTCCTCGCCGGTGACCAGGTTATCGGAGATGGAGCAGATGGCCAGGGCACGCTTGCCGGTGTAGGCGGCGGTCATATAGAGGGCGGCGGCCTCCATCTCCGTGGCCAGAACGCCCATCTTCGCCCACTTCATGGTGGAGCCGGAGGCGTCGTAAAAGACGTCGGAGCTTAAAAGGTTCCCCACGGGCATACGCACGCCCATCTCCCGGGCCACGCCCACGCAGGTCTCCAAAAAGGTGTAGTCGGCGATGGGCGCGAAGGTGCCGGGCAGGCCGTACTGGTGGGCAAAGCAGGAGTTGGTGCAGGCGCCCATGCCCGCCACCACGTCCCGGAGCTTCAGCTTGTCGCTCATGGCCCCGGCGGAGCCGATGCGCATGATGTTCTCCACGTCGTACTGGGTGAAAAGCTCATAGGAATAGATGCCGATGGAGGGCATACCCATTCCGGAGGCCATGACGGAGACTCTCGTCCCCTTGTAAAGCCCGGTATAGCCCTGTACCCCCCGGACGTTGTTCACCAAAGCCGGGGCCTCCAGAAAGTTCTCGGCGATGAATTTGGCCCGCAGCGGATCCCCGGGCATCAGGACGGTCTTGCCGAAGTCCCCCTTTTGGGCACTGTTGTGCGGTGTTGCCATAGCGGCCTCTCCCCCTTTCTCAGTAGGCGCTCTTGTCTGTGTCGGCGTTCTTGACGATCTTCACGATACGGCTTGTCCCCAGGCGCGAGGCGCCCAGCCGGATAAAGGCCTCCGCGTCCTCCAGGGAGCTGATGCCCCCGGCGGCCTTGATCTTGACGTGGGGAGCCACATGGGCGGCAAAGAGCGCCACGTCCTCCCGGGTGGCCCCTCCCCCGGCAAAGCCCGTGGAGGTCTTGATGTAGTCGGCCCCGGATTCAGAGACGATCCGGCACAGCTCCACCTTCTCCTCCCGGGTCAAAAGGCACGTCTCGATAATGACCTTCAGGATATGCTCCCCGCAGGCGGCCTTGACGGCACGGATCTCCCCCAGAATGTCGTCCCAGCGTTTGTCCTTGACCCAGCCGATGTTGATGACCATGTCGATCTCGTCCGCGCCGTTTTTCACCGCGTCAGCCGTCTCATACACCTTCACCGCCGTGGTGGAGTAGCCGTTGGGGAAGCCTATGACCGTGCAGATCGGCAGTCTGTCCCCCACATACTCTTTAGCCTGGCGCACAAAGCTGGCGGGGATACACACCGAAGCCGTATGGTACTTTATCCCGTCGTCGCACAGGGCCCGGATCTCCTCCCAGGCGGCCGCCTGGGCCAGAAGCGTGTGGTCAACCTTTTCCAGAATTTCGTTAATTTCCATGATCTCCCTCATCTCCATTTTCTCTCTTTTTGTTACTATATCATAGATTTTCGCCCGTGTAAAGAACAATTTTCGGCACTTTGACACAATATATGGGTAGCACTTTAAAGAGCCTTCCGGCAAAGAAAAAAGGCCGCGCGAAGCGGCCTGAAAATTTTCCATAAAAACACGGGCCTCCCGGCTCATGTCTCCGGGAGGTTCCCCTTTTTGATGTTGCTTTGCAGGATCCGGTCTGTGACCTCAAACAGTCTTTCCGACCCCAGGCGTGTTTTCCGCTGGCGGCCGTACACCGTCGCCGCCGTCACGCCATGCTCCCTCCAGTCGCCGCCGTCGTTGCTGTTGTTCAGGATCAGCGGCTGTAAATTGTCCAGCGCGTGGGCGTACCGGGCCTCCGGCGTCTCATAGGCCTCGAACTCGTCAAACAGCGCCGTCAGCTCCGCCCGCTGGTCATCGGGGAGCAGGGAGAAAAGCCGCTCCTTGGCCTTGTCCTCCCGCTCCTTCTGGGTCTTCAGGCCCTCCGCGTCATAGGCGTAGGTGTCCCCGGCGTCGATCTCCACGATGTCATGGATCAGGCACATCAGCATGACCCGGAGGATATCCACCCGTTCGTTGGCGTACTCCCGCAGAAGATACGCCATGATCGCCATATGCCACGCGTGTTCCGCGTCGTTTTCCCTCCGGCCGTGGCCGGAGAGGTGGGTCTGTCGGAAGATATTCTTTTCCTTGTCGATCTCCAGGGAAAACGCCAGCTGTTTTTCCAGCCGTTCGTCCATACGTCCCCGCCCTCCTTACGTCTCCGGCGCGGCCACATAATAGTCCGTGCCGTCAAAGGTCACCTGAAGTCCCAGCGCCCGGGTATACACCTCCAGGGGGAAGTAGGTGCGCCCGTCCTTGGGGATCCGCCGCGCCTCCAGCGTCTGCTCAACGCCGTCCTCCGTCCAGGTGAAAACGGCCCTGTCAGGCTCCGGGGAGGTGACGAAACACTCCCGCCAAGGGGTAACGACCCGCAGATCGGAGTAGCTGGCGTTCAGCGGCTCCACGCTCCCGCCCAGGAATTCCACCACCCGTATGGTGATGTAGTCCTCCCCCTCCTCGGTCTGAAGCACCGGGAAATGGGGTACGCCCCCGGCGTAGACGTTGGGCCGCAGCCGGGTGTAGAAATACACCGGCATATCCTCCGCAAGCCCGTTTTTCCGAAGATATTCCTCCTTGAACATGCCGTCGCACTTGGTCCAGGTGTAGGTCATATCGTAGTCGATGTTGTAGAGAAGCACCCCGGACGTCCGGGCCTCCTCGATGTTCTCCCGGTTCTCCAGCTCGATCCGATAGTTCTTCGCCATGCCCGTCAGCAGCGGCACGGAGGCGGCCACGCTGACGGCTGTCAACGCCGCCATGAAGGCCGCCAGCCCCCCTGTCCCCAGCCTTCCCAGCTCCGGCGCGGCCAGGACGGCCACGGCGGCCAGGAGGTAGAGGCACAGGGGCAGCAGCGTCCTCTCCCCGGCGCTGTTGGTCAGCAAGATTACCCCCAGGGCCGCAAGGCCGGTAAAGACCAGCAGGCCCGGCGTCTCGCGCCCCAAGGCGATGAGACACCCCGCGCCCACCGCCGCCGCCACGCACAGGGCGGCGTAGAGCCAGGTGCGGACCGGCCCCTCGGTAAACAGCGCCGCCACCGGGAGCAGGGCCAGAACGGCCCCCACCGGGACGGGCCAGCGTTTTTTCAGCCTCCGGGCGGCGATCACGCCCGTGAGGATAAAGAGGGCCGCGAAGAGCGCCGGGATCAGCAGTCCCTCGTCAAACTCCCCCGCCGCCGGCTCCAGCTCCTTCATGAGCTTCTCCACCAGCTCCCGCAGGGAGCCGATCTTCATCTCGGTGTTCATGCGCTCCCTGGTGGCCGGGGAGAAAAAGATGCTGGCAAGACCCGCGCCGCTGAAAACGCAGGCGGCGCACGCCGTCCCCACGCCCCGCCGTTTGACGATGGCCCTCACCAGATAATACACCGTCAGCACCACCGCCACCGCGCCGGACTGCTCCGTGGAGGCCCCACAGGCGGCGGCCATAAGCACAAAAGCCGCCTTTCTCCACAAGCCGTCCCCCTCCAGGCCCCCGGCCAGCAGGATAAGCAGGCACAGCATCGCCGTGGGCAGGACATAGTTACAGAAGGCGGAGATCCAAAACCACCCCTGGCAGAAGATCCGCGCCGGAATGGCCGGCAGACAGCACAGAAAAACGGCCGCCGCCAGGGAGAGCTGCCGCCGCTGAAGCCCCGCCGCCGCTCCCGCGGCCAAGGGGATCGTCAGGGCCGCCGCCAGACTCGCCAGGACGAAGGCCCACAAAGGAAAATGGAGGATCACCTGGGCCGCGATGTGTACCAGCACCCGCCCGTTGAACTCCTGATAGTGCCAGGAGAGCAGCCGCGCGTACTCCCGCCAGCCGCTGTCCAGGAACGTGGCGTACAGCATATCGTCGGCGCTCCAGAGGGTCAGCGCCGACATAACGCCCAAAAGCGCAAAGGCCACCGCCAGCGCGGCAATCACCACCGCCCCGGCCCTACGGCCCGTCTCTCTCTCGCCGTTCACGTTCTTCTGCCTCCGTTCGGACATTCCGCCAACACGCCCTGTCCAGTAAATCGCGTTCTATTTATAGTAGCACGCTGCCCCCGCCTTGTCAAGTATTGCCCGCCGCGGTGCGGCGGGCAATACTTGACTAATTGGATCAGAAGGGGAACCCTGATGGCCCGCCGTCCGGCGGGTGATTGAAATGGAGGGGGAACCCTGACGGTTCCCCCTCCAACCTCTTCCCTCCGATTATACGGAAGCCTGATTTATTACGCAAAATGTTCTGTACGGGCCGGACACCCGGCCGGCCCGTCTGACTATTTACAAAAAATCTATCTGTAAACGCCGTACGGGCCGCCGCCCACGGCGGCCCACGACTTATGCAACAATTTCCCCATGTTTTTGCATTTCCCCCAACGCGCCAACCCCCGTACGGGCCGGACACCCGGCCGGCCCGCCAAACGACTTCCCGGCGCATTACATTTTACGCGCCCGTAGGGGCCGCCCTCCCGGGCGACCCGTCCGCCGATGATTGACCGCCCGGATATTGACCGGGACGGGCCGCCGTGGGCGGCGGCCCGTACAGCTCTCAAATTCGTTCAATGTTTTTTCCGGCGGCATGTACGTCGGAAAAAACACCTTTTGTCACGCAAGTGTGCCGTCTTGCGGCGCGCGCGGCGTGACGGCAGGGTAAAATTTCTGAATTTCGCAAAATTCAGAAATTTTACCCGCACGTCCCCCTTTTTTGGGAAAAGCCCGTCAGGGCTTTTCCCAAAAAACTAAAAACCCCGCCTTTCGGCGGGGTTTTTATTACGGTTTACCGGGTCTTGCGCTCAGCGGAGCCTCACTCCTGGGAATACATGGTCACCAGGCGGTTCAGGTGATCCCAACGCTCCATAGCGGCCTTCTCGTTCTTGGCGAACAGATCCTTGGCGCGTTCGGGGAAGCTGCGGGTCAGGGCGCTGTAACGGGCCTCGTTCAGCAGGAACTCCTGATAGCCGCCGGCGGGCGCCTTGGAATCCAGCACGAACTTCTTGCCCGGCTCAGCGGCGGGATTGAAGCGGAACAGGTTCCAGTAGCCGCACTCCACGGCCTTCTTCATTTCCTTCTGGCAGTTGACCATGCCGCCCTTGATGGAATGCATCTCGCAGGGGGCGTAGCCGATGATCAGGGACGGGCCGTTGTAGGCCTCGGCCTCGGTGATGGCCTTCAGGGTCTGGTTGGGATTGGCGCCCATAGCCACCTGGGCCACATAGATGTAGCCGTAGCTCATGGCGATCTCGGCAAGGCTCTTCTTCTTGATCTCCTTACCGGCGGCGGCGAACTGCGCCACCTGGCCGATGTTGGAGGCCTTGGAGGCCTGGCCGCCGGTGTTGGAATACACCTCGGTGTCAAAGACGAAGACGTTCACGTTGTTGCCGGAGGCAAGGACGTGATCCACGCCGCCGAAGCCGATATCATAGGCCCAGCCGTCGCCGCCGAAGATCCACACGGACTTCTTGCTGAGGTACGCCTTCTGGCTGAGGATCTCCTTGGCCTTGTCACAGCCGCAGGCCTCCAGGGCGGCCACAAGGGCCTCCGCGGCGGCCTTGTTGGCCTCGCCGTCGTCCATGGTGTCCAGCCACTTGGCTCCGGCCTCCTTCACGGCGGCGGGGGCGTTCTCGGAATCCATCAGCTCGCGGACCTTCCCGGCAAGACGGGTGCGGATGGCGTTCTGGCCCAGATACATGCCAAGGCCATGCTCGGCGTTGTCTTCAAAGAGGGAGTTGGCCCAGGCGGGACCGTGACCGGCGGCGTTGACGGTATAGGGGGAGGTAGCGGCGGGGCCGCCCCAGATGGAGGAACAGCCGGTGGCGTTGGAGATATACATACGGTCGCCGAAGAGCTGCGTCACAAGGCGGGCATAGCTGGTCTCGGCGCAGCCGGCGCAGGAGCCGGAGAACTCCAGCAGCGGCTTGCGGAACTGGCTGCCCTTAACGGTGTTGTCCATCATGTCGGGCTTGTCGGCCACCTTGGCCACGCAGTAGTCGAAGGTCTCCTGCTCGGAAAGCTGGCTCTCCTGCGGCACCATGGTCAGCGCGCCGGTGGGGCACTGGCCGATGCAGACGCCGCAGCCCATGCAGTCCAGAGGCGAAACGGCCATGGTGTATTTATACACACCCTTGCCCTTGCCGGCCTTGATATCCACGGCCCGCAGGGTGGCGGGAGCGTCGGAGACCTCCTGGGCGGTGAGGGCGTAGGGACGGATGGTGGCGTGGGGGCAGACATAGGCGCAGTTGTTGCACTGGATGCACTTCGTCTCGTCCCAGTGGGGGACGGAGACGGCAACGCCGCGCTTCTCATAGGCGGCCGCGCCCTGCTCGAACTGGCCGTCCACGTGATCCATGAAGGCGCTGACCGGCAGGCTGTCGCCGTCCATGCGGCCCACAGGCTCCATGATGTTCACCACCTGCTTGACCAGCGCCTCGCGGCCCTGATGCTTGGCCTCCACAGGCTCGTCCTGGGCGTTGGCCCAGTCGGCGGGAACGTCGATCTTCACAAAGGCGGTGGCGCCGGCGTCGATGGCCTTGTGGTTGTTGGCCACGATGTCCATGCCCTTCTTGGAGTAGGACTTGGTGGCGGCGTCCTTCATGTGCTGAATGGCCTCCTCCTGGGGCATGACTTTGGCCAGGGTGAAGAAGGCGGACTGAAGGATGGTGTTGGTGCGCTTGCCCATGCCCACCTGGATAGCCAGGTCAATGGCGTTGATGGTGTAGACCTGGATGCCGTTCTTGGCGATGTACCGCTTGGAGGCGGCGTCCAGATGGTGGCTCAGCTCCTCGGGCGTCCACTGGCAGTTGATGAGGAAGGTGCCGCCGGGCTTCACGTCACGGACGATGGGATAGCGTTTGGTGATGTAGCTGGGGTTGTGGCAGGCCACAAAGTCGGCCTTGTTGATGTAGTAAGGACTCTTGATGGGCTTGTCGCCAAAGCGCAGGTGGCTGATGGTGACGCCGCCGGTCTTCTTGGAGTCATACTGGAAGTAGGCCTGAACGTACTTGTCGGTGTAGTCGCCGATGATCTTGATGGAGTTCTTGTTGGCGCCCACGGTGCCGTCGCCGCCAAGGCCCCAGAACTTGCACTCGATGGTGCCCTCCGCCGCGGTGTTGGGGGCGGGTTCTTCAGCCAGGGACAGGTTGGTGACGTCGTCCACGATGCCGATGGTGAACTGATGCTTGGGCGCGTCCTTGGAAAGCTCCTTGTAGACAGCGAACACGCTGGAGGGAGGCGTATCCTTGGACCCCAGGCCGTAACGGCCGCCGATGACCTGGATCCCGGTGCGTCCGGCGGCGTTCAGGGCGGTGATCACGTCCAGATAGAGCGGCTCGCCCAGGGAGCCGGGCTCCTTGGTGCGGTCCAGAACAGCCAGCTTCTTGCAGGTCTGGGGAATGGCCGCCACGAACTTGTCGGCGGCGAAGGGGCGGTACAGGCGGACCTTGATGATGCCCACCTTCTCACCGTGGGCGTTCATGTAGTCGATGACCTCGTCGGTCACGTCGCAGATGGAACCCATAGCCACGATGACCCGGTCAGCGTCGGGCGCGCCGTAGTAGTTGAAGAGCTTGTAGTCGGTACCCAGCTTGGCATTGATCTTGTCCATGTACTCCTCGACCACGGCGGGCAGGGCCTCATAGTACTTGTTGCAGGCCTCGCGGTGCTGGAAGAA
>CANPWM010000048.1 GCA_947584295.1 uncultured Oscillospiraceae bacterium
TTATCCGGGATCGCCTCAAACAGCGTCAAAAAGTCCCGTGCCGACTTCAAAGCGAGGGCTTTCAGCTCCGCGTACTCCGGCAGGCGCAATTCCTTCCGTTCCGAGTCAAAAAGCACGTCCGAATCGGCGTCAGATACCGTCAGCTCAGAGGTCTTTTCCTGGACGATCTCCACCTCAAGGGCGTCGGGTATCGGGCCGCCTCTCCACAGCTGGTAGGCCCTGATCTCAGCGGGCATTTTTTGAAGCGCCAGCGCCTTGGAGGGGCCTCTTGTATAGGCGCCGGGAAACTGATCCGCGAAAAGCATACTGTCCTCGTCGTTATGCTCCCACACGCAGCCTATTTTCATAAGAATCTCTCTTTCTCATAACTCCCCATTCCCTTTTGTGTTCCCGGAATATCGAGCTATGCCCGGGGGGAATCTTTATCCAATCTTCAAAAAGATACTTGTATTTTTACTTTAGTTGATCAATATCCACCCTTTTGACCGGGAACACAAAGTCGAATTGGGACTCTCATAAAGTGACGCGACGTTAAATCGGGGCCTGGGTCGCTGAATATTGATCCAGATGTCGGTCGCGCAACCGGGAGTCGGGAACAGATTTTCCCCTCTCTTCAAGGTTCCGTATATGTACTCAAAACACGTTTTATCCCCGAATGATCTTGACGCCGGGGGTACCTTCCAGCATATCCGCCTCGCGGCTGTGGCAGGAGAAGAGCAAAATCTGGCGGCTCCCGGCCATCTCCAATAGGACGTTCAGGGCGTTTTGACAGCGCCGGTCGTCGAAGTTGGCCAGGGCGTCGTCCAGGACGATGGGGCAGGGGTCGTCCCCGCCCAGCAGAAGCTCGCACATGGCCAGGCGCAGGGAGAGATAGATCTCGTCGGCGGTGCCGTCGGACAGGGCCAGGACGTTGTGGGTCTCCGGGCTTGCGCCCTCCTTGGCGCCGGCGTCGAAGCCCTTGTCGAAGTAGAGCTTCTCGTACTTCCCGTCGGTGAGGCGGGACATGATTTCCCCGGCCTTGCGGCTGACCTCCGGGGAGAAGCGGGTCTGGAGCTTGGTATTGGCCTCGGACAAGGCCTCCACGGCCAAGGTCAGGGCGCTATAACGCCGGTTCAGCTCGCCGATCTCCTCATTGAGTGCCAGGGCCTTGCCCTCGATAACGGCGGGGTCGCCCAGCGTCCTCTGGGCGCCGGTGGCCAGATCCAGGGCGCGGGTCTGCTCGGTGAGCTGGGCTTTGGCCCGCTCCAGGGCGGTCTGGGTCTCCTCCCGGTTGCGCATGGGAATGGGCAGGTAGGTGTCGTCCGGCTCCGGCACGGCGTCCGGGTCCTGTCCGGCCAGCAGCGTCTCGTAGATGTTCCTGGTGGAGACGGCGTCGAACTGGGCGCGGGTCAGCTCGTCGATGGCCCGCTCGGTGACGTTCAGGGCCTCCAGCACCTGCTCGCCGCTTTTCACGTCGGGCATAAAGGCGGAGATCCTGGCCACGGCCCTCTCCTCCGCCTCCCGGGCGGCGTTCCCGGCGCTCTCATAGGCGGCGCGGGCGGTGTCCCGGGCGGAACGCTTGCTCTCCTCGTCCCGAATAAGGGCGGCGTAGGTGTCCCGCAGGGCCTCCAATTTTCCGATATCGCTGACCCGGTAGGCGGCCAGCAGGTCGTTCAGCTCGTCGGCGGCGCCGCGCCTGTGGGGGAGCTTGACGAAGAACAGCACCAGTCCCGCCGCGCCCACAAGCAGGGAGGCCAAAATGCCCCAGATCTTGAGGCCGACGATCTTCATCGCCTGGGGATCCTGGCGGAAAAGGGGCGACAGCAGGCCCGTGGTAAGCACCAGGCCCATGACCGCCAGGGCGCACAGCAGGACGGGGATCCACCGGGGCACCCTGGGTTCCTTCACCGTCAGGGCCTTCTCCCGCAGCTCCCGCCCCCGCTGGATATCCGCGGCGGCCTTGTCCTCCGGCACCCCGGCCAGGGGGGAGGCGGCGCGGCGGGCGGAGGCGTCGTTCAGCTCCTTCTCCGCGCGCCACAGGGCCTTTTCCGCGTCCCGGGCCACCTTCTTCATGGGCATCACCGCGGCGGCGGTGTCCCTGATGGCGGCGGTGTCCTCCCGGGTCATCAGCCGCCCGTCCACGGTCAGCGCGTCCGTGAGCCTGTCCACCCGCTCCTGGGCGACCTCCATGCTCCTTTTGGCCTCCGTGAGCCGCCGCGCGGCGGCCCGGGCCTCCAGCTTCTCGTGGGTGACCAGATCCTCCTCCAGCAGCTCGATGTTCTTCTCCGTCCTGGCCATGGAGGCCCGCAGGGCGGCGATCTCCTCGGAGGAGGAGGCGATCAGGGAGTAGGCGTGGTTCACGTCCCGCAGCTCCTGCTCCAAGGAGGGGATAGCGCCGGACTTGTTGTAGCGGAGCTTCCGCTGCCATTTACGCAGAAGCTCGTCGGTGTCGGTGTAGGAGGTGTTCTCGTCCCCGGCGGACACAAGGCCTGCGATCTTTTTCTCCAGCTCGGAGGTCTGGGTCACGCGCATTTCGGGCCTGGCGATAAAGGCCGTGCGCTCAAAGACCTGCCGGGACACGCCCGTGAGCTGCTGGCCCAGGCTGTCCGGGTCCTGCAGGCGGATAAACTGGGCCGTGCCGGTGTAGACGGCGATAAGATTCTTCATGGGGGCGGCCCCCTTGGTGGTGCGCTGGATCGTCAGGCTTTTGCCGCCGTCCTCGATCTCCATGGTGCCCACCATACTGCCGCCGTCCCAGGGGCGGTAGCGGGTCTTCACCGACAGGCGGCCCGCCCGGTCCCGCTCGGAGGTGTCGATGCCGTAGAGCATGGCCGTCAGCAGGGCGCACCAGGTGGATTTGCCGGACTCGTTGGGGGCCGTGATCACGGTGAGGCCGTCCCCCGGCTCCAAAACGGCGTTTTTCAGCTTGCCGAAGGTGGCGGAGAGCTTCTTTATCTTCACGGTCTCCACTCCTCTCTGCCCTCCAGGGCGGCGATGCCGTACCGGGCGGCCAGCTCGATAAGCTGGCGGCTCTCCTGGTCGGCGGACTCCTCATATTTGGCCTTCAGATCGGCCAGGAACATACCCGTCAGGGTGTCCTCCCCCGCCCCGGCCCACAGATCCCGGCGGCGGCGAAGCTCGCTCTTGACGGTCAGATGATAGAATTTGTCCGAAAGGGCCTGGGCGATGGCCTCCGTGTCCACGTCCTCCGGGTACTCCCCCTTCAGCACCAGCCGGACGATGTCCCGGGGGAAGCCCTCCCCCACGGCCTCCAGGGCGGTCTTCAGCGCGTCCTGGGAGTGGGTCAGATCCGCCTCGAGGATCCTGTACTGCCGCCCCCCGGCGCATTGGAAGGCAAGGTCGGCTTTCCCCTTGTCCAAAGTCCCCACGATATAGCCCTTCTCCCCCGTCTCGTCAAAGCCCCGGCCCTCCAGGCACCCGGGGTAGGCGTAGAAGGTGGAACCGGCCTTTTTGACGCCGGAGAAGGTGTGGACGTGGCCCAGGGCCAGGTAGTCAAGGCCGGTGCGGGCGATGTCCTCCTCGGAGATGGCGTTGTAGCGGGAGTTCTGGGCGATGTCGCCGTGGAGCACCATCAGCTCCAGCTTGTCGCTGGCCCGGACGGTGAAGGAGCGCAGCAGCGGCTCGCACCCCCCGGCGGTGAACCCCGCCCCCCAGACCCGGACGTTCAGCTCCGGGATCTCGATGCCCCGCAGCTGGGGCGTGCGGAAGATGTGGACGTTTTCGGGAAGCTCCATGAAGGCGTAGGGGGAACGGGCGGTGTAGTGGTCGTGGTTGCCCGGGGCGATGAACACCTGCGCCTTGATGGAGGACAGCACTCTTGTCAGGGTCTCCGCCGTCTCCCAGTAGGAGGCCGTGGAGTCGAAAAGATCCCCGGCCAGCAGCACCACGTCCGCCTTTTCCGCCTGGGCGGCCAGCCGGTCCAGAAGCTCCCTCTGCTCCCGTCGGCGCTGAACGGCCTTGTCCTCCGGCAAGGCGTGGAAGGGCGAATCCATGTGGAAATCCGCCGCGTGGAGAATATGGATCATGGCAGTACCTCCGAATCATACAAAATCGCGTCTGTCAAGGCTTTCCGGCCCCCTGATTTGAAGCCGCGCGGGGGAAATCAGTCAAAGCGTCACATCAGCGGCGCGGCGACGTCACATCAAGGGCGCGACGATCTTCAACAGCGCGCCGAAAAATTTCACATGGAGCTTCTCATGGGCGACGCTCTCCCGGGTGACCCGCTGGGACTTGGCGAGGGTGTCCTCAAAGTCGGCGCGGATATCCTCCAGGGCCGGGACGCCGCACAGAAGGGCGGCGCACTCAAAGTGGTGGTAGAGGCTCCTGTAATCCAGGTTGATGGTGCCTACCACGCCCATCTTGCCGTCCTGGAGGAACACCTTGGCGTGGATAAAGCCGGGGGTATACTCATAGAGCTTCACACCGGCCTCCACCAGCTGGGCGTAGTGGCTCTTGGCCAGCCAGAAGGCGTAGGTCTTGTCGGGGATATGGGGCAAGATGATGCGGGTGTCCACCCCGCGCTTGGCCGCCGCTGTCAGGGCCGTCAGCGTCTCGCCGTCCAGGATCAGGTAGGGGGTCATGATGTAAACATACTGCCGGGCGGTGTTGATAAGGTGCAGATACACCATCTCCCCCACCCGCTCGTCGTCCATGGGGCTGTCCCCGTAGGGAATGACCACCCCGGGGGCGTCGGGGACGGAGACGGCCTCCGGCTCCGGCAAAAACCGCTCGTAGGCGCAGCCGCCGGCCCGCTCGGTGGAGTTCCACATCTGCAAAAACATCAGGGTGAAGCTCCTGACGGCCTCGCCCCGCACCAGAATGGCGGTGTCCTTCCAGTGGCCGAAGCGGAGCTTTTCGTTGATGTACTCGTCGGCCAGGTTGACCCCGCCGGTGAAGCCCACCCGGCCGTCCACCACCAGGATCTTTCGGTGGTCGCGGTTGTTGTAGTGGGTGGAGACGAAGGGGCGCACCGGGGCGAACACCTTGCACTTGATGCCCCGGGCCTCCAGCTCCTCCGGGTAGGAATAGGGCAGGTCGGAGAAGGCGCAGGTGCCGTCGTACATGAACCGCACGTCCACCCCGGCTCTGGCCTTGCGGGTGAGGATCTCCAGGATCGTGTTCCACATGCGGCCCTCGGTGACGATGAAATACTCCATGAAGATGAAGCTCTCGGCCTTCTCCAGCTCCTCCACCATGGCGGCGAATTTGTTCTCCCCCAAGGGGAAGTAGGTCACCTGGCTGCCGGTGTAGGCGGGGAATCCGGCAATATCCCGGAGGTACCGGGCGATGGAGGCCGCGTCCGGGTCGGTCTTTTCCAGGGTCAGGGCCGCCGCGCCCCCGGCGTCGGACGCGGGGAGCATATAGGGGGCCGTCTCCGCGATGCAGCGGCTGATGGAACGCTGGACCGTGCGGTGGCCCAGGTCGGTCTTGATGAAGAAATAGAGGGGGATCCCCAGCACCGGCACCAGCGCCACCACGAAGCACCAGGTGAGCTTTACGGTGGGGTCGCTCTGGGAGTTGGCTATGTAGATGAGCATCAGCGCGGAGGCCACGGCGGAGCCTAAGTGGATATACTCGCCGATCCGCTCAAAGCCCCACATCAGAAGGACGAACTGGGCAACCATCAGCAGGGCGATGATGAAGGTACGGCCGGTGACGATGGCGAAAAAGCCCCGTTTTATCTTCTTCTTGTTGTCGGTGATGACAGGTACGGACATGGCTTTCCCTCCAAATATATTATGTCAAGTATAGTATATCACCAATCCGGGCCAGTGAAAAGACCATTTTTCAAAAAAATCCAAAAAAGAACCCCGGCGCGCAAAATGCGCGCCGGGAGGGGCTTTCGAGCCAGTCTTACTCTTCCGCGGTGAAGTTTTCCTTGCCCACGCCGCACATGGGGCAGACGAAATCCTCGGGCAGATCCTGGAATTTGGTGCCGGGGGCGATGCCGTTTTCCGGGTCGCCAACGGTCTCGTCATACTCCCAGCCGCAGATCTCACAGACGTATTTCATGGGGATTACTCCTTTCTGGCAAAATCACTGTATCGGCTCAAAGTCCGCCGCGCCGTGCTTGCACAGCGGGCAGACAAAGTCCTCGGGAAGCTCGTCGCCCTCATAGACGTAGCCGCAGACCTTGCAGACCCAGCCCTTCTTGCCCTCGGTCTTGGGCCGGGGCTTGACGTTCTGCTGGTAGTAGGTATAGGTCATGGTGTCCTTATCGGAGATGACACGGGCCTCGGTGACGGAGCAGATGAACATGCCGTGGGTGTCCATGTCGATGTACTGCTCCACCTTCAGGGACATGAAGGAGTTGATATACCGGGGCAGGAACACCAGGCCGTTGTCGGAACGCAGCACCTCGGCGCCCTCGAACTTGTCCACGTTCCGGCCGCTGCGGAAGCCGAAGCACTCGAACACGGAGAAGGGGGCCTCAACGGACAGACAGTTGACGTTCATCTTCCCCGTCTGCTTGATGATGTGGTGGGAGTAGTTGTCCTTGTTGATGCAGACGGCCACCCGGTTGGGGGAGCTGGTGAGCTGGCTGACGGTGTTGACGATGAGGCCGTTGTCGCGCTTGCCGTCGTTGGAGGTGACCACATAGAGGCCGTAGCCGATCTTGAAGAGGGCGGTCATGTCGTTCTTGTTGGCGGTCTCGCCGTTCTGGGCCACGTAGTCCCGGGTAAGCTCCTCCGCCAAGGCGTCGATCTGCCCGCGGCTCACGTCGTTGAGGGCGGAGGTGATATGCACAGTGGTGTCCGTCCAGGTGATGTTCTTGCAGCTGTCCATCAGGCCCTTCATGACCTTGGCGGCCATAGGCGCCCAGGAGCCGTTTTCCATCAGGCCCACGGTGCGGTTTTTATAGCCCCGCTCCGTCAGGTGGTTGATGAATTCCCGCATGAAGGGGAAGATCTCGGCGTTGTAGGTGGTGGTGGCCAGGACCAGCTTTCCGTAGCGGAAGGCGTCCTCCACCGCCTCGGCCATATCGGACCTCGCAAGGTCGGTGACCACCACCTTGGGGCAGCCCCGCTCCCGGAGCTTCTCAGCCAGCAGCTCCACGGCCTTTTTGGTGTGGCCGTAGACGGAGGTGTAGGCGATGACCACGCCCTCGCTCTCCACGCCGTAGCTGGACCAGATGTTGTAGAGGTTCAGGTAGTAGCCCAGGTTCTCCGTCAGCACGGGGCCGTGGAGGGGGCAGATGATCTGGATATCCAGGCCCGCCGCCTTTTTCAGCAGGGCCTGCACCTGGGCGCCGTATTTGCCCACGATGCCGATGTAGTAGCGCCGCGCCTCACAGGCCCAGTCCTCCTCCACGTCCAGCGCGCCAAATTTGCCGAAGCCGTCGGCGGAGAAAAGCACCTTGTCGGCCTGGTCGTAGGTGACGATGACCTCCGGCCAGTGAACCATGGGGGCGGTGACGAAGGTGAGGGTGTGGCGGCCCAGGCTCAGGGTGTCCCCCTCCCCCACCACCAGGCGGCGGTCGTCAAACTCCGTGCCGAAGAAGTTCTTCATCATGGTGAAGGCCTTCTGGGAGGAGACGATGACGGCCTGGGGATAGGCGTTCATGAAGCTCATGATGTTGGCGGAGTGGTCAGGCTCCATGTGCTGGACGATGAGGTAGTCCGGCTTCCGGCCGCCCAGGGCCTCCGCCAGATTGTCCAGCCACTCGTGGGTGAAGTTCCGATCCACCGTGTCCATGACCGCCGTCTTGCTGTCCAGAATGACGTAGGAGTTGTAGGCCATGCCGTTGGGCACCGTGTACTGCCCCTCGAAAAGATCCACCTTGTGGTCGTTGACGCCGATGTATTTGATATCCTTGGTGATGTTCATTCCAGTACCTCCTTGCGCTTTTTGGCGTAGTGTGATTATTTTAACACTTCCCGCCGGAAAGCGCAACGGCTTACGGAAAAAAGTTTCATGAAATAATCGAGGCCGTCGAAAAACGCACCTTATTAGGGCCCCCATCGGGCCGTTCTTTGGGAACCCAAGCGGCCCGTTAGCCGCTTGGGAAAGGCGGAGCGAATGCTGCAACCGAGCCGTCACGCTTTGCGTGGCGGTGAGGTATCGCGCGTTTCGCGCCGCCTCCCCGGCGGGGAGACGGCGCGAGAGACGCTTATCGTGATTATACCGAAAGCTTATTCGTACTGGCTGGCGTAGAGCTTGTAATAGAAGCCCTTCATGGCCATCAGCTCCTCGTGGCTGCCCTGCTCGATCAGGTTCCCGTGGTCGATGACCAGGATCTTGTCGGCGTTCTGGACGGTGGAGAGCCTGTGGGCGATGACGAAGCTGGTCTTGCCCCGCATCAGGCCCCTGATGGCCGCCTGGACCTGGCGCTCGGTGGTGGTGTCCACGTTGGAGGTGGCCTCGTCCAGAATCAGCATACTGGTGTTGTAGAGCATGGCCCGGGCGATGGTCAGCAGCTGCTTCTGGCCCTTGGAGATGTTGCCGCCGTCCTCGCTGATCACCGTCTTGTACCCCTGGGGCAGACGCATGATGTAGCCGTGGATCATGGCGGCCTTGGCGGCCCGAACCACCTCCTCCTCGGTGGCGTTCTCCTTGCCGTAGGCGATGTTGTCAAAGATGGTGCCGTTGAAAACCCAGGTGTCCTGAAGCACCATGGCGTAGCTGCGGCGCAGGCTGTCCAGGGTGTATTGGCGGGCCTCCCGGCCGTCCACGTAAATATTGCCGCTGTTCACGTCGTAAAAGCGCATCAGCAGGTTGATGATGGTGGTCTTGCCCGCGCCGGTGGGGCCGACGATGGCGATGGTCTGGCCGGGCTGGGCGTCCAGGTTGATGTTTTTCAAAATGACCTTCTCCGGCACATAGCCGAAGCTCACGTCCTCCACCCGCACCTGGCCCTGGCAGTTTTCCAGCAGGGCCGCGTCCTCCACGTCCGCCGGTTCCTCCGGCTCGTCCAGGAACTCAAAGACGCGCTCGGCGGCGGCCAGGGCGGAGTAGATCTCGTTGATGATGTTGCTGATCTCGTTGATGGGGCCGGAGAATTTCCGGGAGTAGAGGACGAATTTGGAGATCTGCTCCAGGCCCACGATCTTCATCAGATACAGCACCGCGCCGCCCATGCCGATGGCGGAGAGGCCGAAGTTGTTGATCATGCCGATGGTGGGCCCCATGGTGACGCCCAGGCTGTCGGAATTTTTGTACGCCTCGGCGGCGGCCCGGTTGATGGCGGAGAAGTTGTCCGTCACCCGGTCCTCGTTGGCGTAGGCCAGAATGGTCTTCTGCCCGGAGAACATCTCCTCGGCGAAGCCGTTCATGGTGCCGTAAGCGGCGCTGCGCTTTGAGTAGAGGGGGCGGGTCTTTTTGGACATCATGCGGGTGTACCATATGGACACGGGGATAATGAAGATCATGCACAGCACCATGGGCGGGGAGACGATGATCATCATGATGAAGCTCCCCACCACCGTAACGAAGCTGGTGATGATCTGCACCACGTCTGAGGACAGGCTCATGGTCACCACGTCCACGTCGTAGCTGACGCGGGAGATGATATCGCCGGCCTGGTTGCGGTCAAAATAGCTCACCGGCATGACCATCAGCTTGTGAAAGACGTCCCGCCGCATGTGGTTGGCGATCCGCCGGCCCACGCGGGCCATGCCGATGCCCACCAGGAAGCTCAAGAGCGTGCTCCCCACATAGAAGACGATCATCAGAAGGGCATAGCGGGTGACGCTGTCCATGTCGATCTTGCCGGGCCCCTGCTTATAGCCCTCCTCCACCACGGCGATGGCCTCGCCGGCCAGCTGGGGGCCCATCAGGTTGCCGATGTTGCTGAGGAAGGCCACGATCACCAGGGCCACCACGACCCATTTGTAGACAGCCATATATTTTATGATGCGCAGCAGCGTGCGCTTGGCGTTTTTGGGCTTGCGCTTGACGCCGCCCCTGTCTCCTGCTCCGGGCATTTCCTCACCTCCTTATTCGATCTCGCCCATCTGCACCTTGAAGGTGTCCAGATAGGGCTTGCAGGTCTTGAGAAGCTCCTCGTGGGAGCCGTAGCCGATGCACCTGCCGTTGTCCAGCACCAGGATATTGGTCATGTTCATGACGCTGCTGACCCGCTGGGCGATCATGATGGTGGTGCTGTCCCGGTGGCCCTCCATGATGGCCCGGCGCATACTGGCGTCGGTCTTGTAGTCCAGGGCGGAGGAGGAGTCGTCCAGCACCAGGATCTCCGGCTTGGCGGCCAGGGCCCGGGAGACGAAGATCCGCTGCTTCTGGCCGCCGGAGAGGTTTGCGCCCTTGATGGCGGCCTCATGCTCCAGCCCGTCGGGCAGACCGGCAATAAATTCCGCCGCCTGGGCGTCCCGCACGGCCTCCAGGATATCCTCCTCCGTCACCTTACGGCCGAAGCTGATGTTCTCCCGCAGGGTGTCCTGAAAGACCACGTCGTTCTGGAACACGGTGCCGAACCGGCGGCGAAGCTCGTCCTTCTCATAGGTGCGCACGTCCCGGCCGTCCACGAAAACGCCGCCGGAGGTGGCGTCGTAAAAGCGCATCAACAGGTTTATAATGGTGGTCTTGCCACAGCCCGTGGGGCCGATGATGCCCAGGCTCTCCCCCCGTTTCACGGTGAAGGAGATGCCCGACAGGGCCTTCTCCCGGGTCTCGCCCACGAAGCCGGACTTGTCCGCGGAGTCCTCGCCGTAGCTGAAGTCCACGTTCTCAAAGCGGATAAAGCCCTCCCCCGACGGCTTTTTGGCCTCGGCCTCGGACAGCACCGTAAGGTCGGTATCCGCGTCGATGACCGAGGCGATGCGGTTGGCGCTGGCGGAGGCCCGGGACATGGTCATGAAGATGCGGGAGAGGCCCATGACGCCCATGGTGACCATGTTGAAGTAGGTTAGGAAGGCCAGAATGACGCCGGGATCCATCACGCCCCGGTTGACACGCCCCGCGCCGATGATCACCACTAAGGCAAGGCCGGTATTGAGGCACATCTGCATGAAGGGGCCGGGTATGGCCATCACCGTGGTGGCGGTGATGTCGCTTTTGGTCATGTCCTCGTTGACTCCGGCGAAGCGGCGCTTTTCATAGTCGGCCTTGGACAAGGCCTTCACCACCCGGATCCCGGTGATGTTCTCCCGCATGACCCGCACCACCACGTCCAGCTTCTGCTGGACCCGGGCGTACAGGGGCAGGCCCCTGGCGGAGACGCCCAGAATGATGGCGATGAGCAGGGGGAGCATCACCACCATGATCATGGCAAGGTTGGCGTCCATCAGCAGCGACACGATGATGCCGCCCACCAGCATCATGGGCGCGCGGATACACATGAGCTGGAGCTGCTGGGCCGCCGACTGGACGTTGTAGCTGTCGGAGGTCATGCGGGAAATGATGCTGGGCAGGCCGAAGGCGTCAAACTGCGCCCCGGACAGGTTCACCGTCTTGCGGAAAAGATCCTGGCGCACGTCGTAGCTGACGTGGTGGGCGTTGTCGATGGCCCGCCGGTTGGCCCGGACGTTCAGCTCCCGGCAGAGGATAGCCGTCAGGAACATGCCAAGGCCCCACAGCAGTACGGGGATCAGCTTCCCCTCCGGCACCACCTTGTCGATGATATGCTCGAAGATGGTGGGCAGCAGAAGCTCCACCACCGTACCGGCCAGCTTCATCACCATGGCGATGAACACGTATTTTTTGTATCTTCCCAGATAGCGGAATATAAGCTTCATTTGCCGTCCACCTCCCGGCGCCATTTCAGATGCGCGTCCACGATCTTCTGGAGCATCGCCCCCAGCGTCTCCCGCTCCTCCGCCGTCAGGGCGGCGAACAGGCGCTCGTCGGTCATCTCCCGGGGTTCCCTGGCCCGCTCCCGGCCCAGCTCCGTCAGCCGCAGGACGATGCGCCGCCGGTCCTTCTCGTCGGGGGCGCGGGTGATGACGCCGAACTTCTCCATGCGGGACACCAGCTCGCTGAGGCTCCCGGCCTGGATCCCCAAAAGCTCCTGGAGCTGGCGCTGGGTAAGCTCCCCGCGCTCGTCCAAAAGGGCGATGATCCGCCTCCGGCTGGCGTTGCCGCCGATGCGCCGGGCGATGATGTTGGAGCATTGTAAAAAAAGCCCGTGCAGGGAGTTGTCCCCGCCCTCGGGGGTCTTCCCTTCCTCGTCCATTTTTCCACTTCCTTGAAATTCGTTAGGTTCCTTAGAAATTATAGCCACGGACAGGCCGATTGTCAAGGCCCCTAACGAATTTTCCGGGGCGGCGGGGAAAAGTTGGAGGCTTGCCCAAACCGAGGCGGGGCGGGCAGGGAGCTTGCCGCACTTTTGACAAGGCTTTTCAGCGTTTTTTCGTGAGATAAGTCAAATTCCCTTATTGGGCGGCGAATTTCCTTTGAATTTTGTCAAAAAGCCAGAGGACAGCGGGGAACAAATGGTGTAAAATGAGTTCAGTATGAAAAGAGGGGGACGCCATGAGGCTATTGTTGATACGGCACGCCGATCCCGACTATGAGCAGGACTCCCTGACGCCCACCGGCTGGCACGAGGCGGCGCGGCTGGCGGAGAGCCTGAAGGGGGAGGACATCGACTGGTTTTACGTCTCCCCCCTGGGCAGGGCCCGGGACACCGCGTCCCTGACGCTGAGGGAATTCGGGCGGGAGGCGGTGGTGTGCGACTGGCTCCGGGAGTTCTGGGCGCCTATCCGGCGGCCCGACGACAGCGCCCGGGAGCATATCACCTGGGACTGGCTGCCGGAGGACTGGCGCAACGAGCCGCTCCTCTACGACAGGGATCGCTGGTACACCCACCCCGTCATGGCCGCCGGGAACGTGAAGGTGGAGTATGACCGGGTCACCGCCGGTCTGGACGAGCTTCTGGCCCGGCACGGGTATGTCCGGGACGGGGGCCTTTACCGGGCGGAACGGCCCAACCACGAGACGGTGGCCCTTTTCTGCCACTACGGCGTGGGGTGCGTCCTGCTGAGCCACCTTCTGGGGACGTCGCCCATGATCTTCTGGCACGGCCTGTGCGCCGCGCCGTCCTCCGTCACCACCGTTCTCACCGAGGAGCGCCGCCAGGGTACGGCCTCCTTCCGGGTATGGCGCTACGGGGACGTGTCCCATCTGCTGAAATACGGCGAGGAGCCGTCCTTCTCCGCCCGCTTTTGCGAGTGCTGGACCGACGACACCCGCCACGATTGAGGAGCGATATGATGAAAGCCTATAAAACCTGGCCCAGCGAGAAGATCCGGCGCGCGGACAGGGTCTCCGGCGTCAAGGTCACCCAGCTGACAAGCTATCTGGGCCACAGCTGCCACGCCTATTTCACCAACAACGGCTGGTGGGATTCCGGCAGGAGGCTCCTTTTTCGGGGGGATCGGGACAACGCCTCCAACCTCTTTTCCATCGAGATCGAGAGCGGCCAGATCAGCCGCCTGACGGACTTCCCCGCCGGGGCGAAAAGCGCCCCCGGCTTTGCCAACGACGTGAACCCCGTCCGGCCGGAGGTCTATTACACCCTGGAGAACAAGCTCTACGCCCTGGAGCTGGAGACGCTTAAGACCCGCCTTCTCTACACCTGCCCGGAGGGCTTTAACCTCCACGGCGGCCTTGTGGGGGCCGACGGGAGGTACGTCTACGGCACCGTGGGGGAGGATCTCTCCCGGCGGATCTACGCCGATCTCAGCGCCAGCTACATCGGCATGGAGGACATCTTCAACGCCCACCCCGACACCCGGATCGTCCGGGTGGACACGGAGAAGGGCGGCGGGGAGACCGTCTGGCGGGAGAAAAACTGGGTGGGCCACGTGAACCCCTCCCCCACCCGCCCCGAGCTTATCAGCTTCTGCCACGAGGGGCCGTGGAACCTGGTGGATCACCGCATCTGGGTGCTGGATCTGCGGGACGGCACGCCCCGGCGGGTGCGGGAGCGGCGCGTCCCCGGCGAGATGGTGGGCCACGAGTACTGGCACCTGGACGGGGAGCATATCGGCTACCAGGTACACCGCCGGGAGGAGGGCAAGTCCTGGTTCGGTACGGTGAAATACGACGGCACCGGCGAGCGCGAGGCCGCCTGCGTCCCCTTCCCCTCCCCGGATCATATCCACTCCAACGACTTCAACCTGATCGCCTCCGACTCCGGCAGCAGCATCAAGCTCTACCGCTTCAACGGCTCGGACTTCGACCCGGCCAGGGTGCTGTGTATGCACGACGGCAGCTTCTTCTACGGCTCGCATCACCCCCACCCCCGCTTCTGCGCCGACGGCAGGCATATCCTCTACAATTCCAACGTCACCGGCTACTGCCAGATGTATCTGGCGGAGATCCCGGAGGACGTGACAACTCTGCCCCTACTTCGGAAATAACGCGATTCCCCAAAGGCGGGGAAATATTCAAGGAAAGAACGGTCTTTTCAGCATGAAATCAGCAAGCGAACGCAAATCCGATATGCTCTCCGGCTCCATCTGGGACAAGATACTGCTCTTTGCCCTGCCCCTGGCGGCCACCAGTATTCTCCAGCAGGTCTTTAACGCCGCGGACGTGGCGGTGGTGGGCCGCTTCGTGGGCAACGCCGCCCAGGCGGCGGTGGGGAGCAACGGCCCCGTCATCGGCCTCCTGGTCAACCTGTTCATCGGGCTGTCCCTGGGCACCAACGTGCTGGTGAGCCAGTACATCGGCGCGGGCAACCGGGAGGGCGTCAGAAAGACGGTACATACCTCCATTCTCCTGGGGCTGATCGGCGGCGTGGGGCTGGCCGTGCTGGGGTGGTTCATCTCCTCCCCGGTAGTGACCATGATGGACGTGCCTGACGACGTCCACGACATGGCGGTGCTGTATCTGCGCATCTACCTGATGGGAATGCCCGTCATCTTGCTCTACAATTTCCTGTCCGCCGTATTCCGGGCCCAAGGCGACACGAGAACGCCGCTGATCGTGCTGTTCGTCTCCGGCATCGTCAACGTGATCCTGAACCTGGTCTTTGTGGTCGGATTCCATATGACGGTGGACGGCGTGGCCATCGCCACGGTGGTCTCCAACCTGGTCAGCTCCGCCGTGCTGCTGTGGCTTCTGGTGCGCAGCCGGGATCAGGTGCGGGTGGAGGCCCGGTATCTGAAGCTGGATCTCTTCACCCTGAAGCGTATCCTCCAGGTGGGCCTGCCCGCCGGGGTGCAGAGCATGGTCTTTTCGGTGGCCAACATCACCATTCAGCGGGCCTTGAACTCCCTGGGTACGGTGGTCATGGCCGGTTCCTCGGCGGCCAACTATGTGGAGAGCTTCACCTACTCCGTCCTCAGCTCCTTCGGGCAGGCCGTCACCACCTTCGTGGGCCAGAACTGCGGGGCGGGGAACCTGGACAGGTGCCGCCGCTCCCTGAAGGTCACCCTCCTTATCGGCTACATCTTCTTTGGCGCGGCGGTGGCCCTTCTGCTGACCTTCGCCACCCCCCTGCTGCGCATCTTCAACAGGGATCCGGCGGTCATTGAAAACGGCCTGATCCGTATCCGCTATATGTTCCTGGGCCACACCTTCTCCCTGGCGGTGGAGGTGCTGTCCGGGTATATGCGGGGCTTCGGGTACAGCCTTGTCCCGGCCCTCTGCTCCCTGGTCTTTGTCTGCGGCAGCCGGTTCTTCTGGGTGTTCGTGGTGTTCCCCGCCGATCCCACCTTCGGGACGCTGATGATGGTCTACCCCGTGAGCCTCAGCATCACCGCCGCCGTCATCGCCACCGCCTGCTTCCTGTCCCGGAAGCGCATGTACGCCCACGTGGCCGCCGTCCCCCGCCCCGCCCCGGAGGCAGGGCAATAATGCCTCCAATTCCTGTAACGAATACAGCAAAACCCGGAGCTGACGGCGTCAGCTCCGGGTTTTGTAGCTTTCCAAAAAACTCAAATTCGATATTTTTTCCGGCGACATACGCATTGGAAAAAATCCCTTTTGTCGCCCAAGTGTGCGCTCTGCGTGCATGAAGGGCGACGGCAGGGCGATTTTCTCTGAATTTCGCAAAATTCAGAAAAAATTGCCCGCACGTTCCCTTTGTCGAAAAAGCCCGTCAGGGCTTTTTCGACAGTCTCACTCCCCCGGGCCGGGGGCGATGACCTTGCGGGCGTTCCAATTGTCCGCCGCACGCTGGGCGGCGGCGTGCTTGTCGCCGTCGGTGTCAAAGCTGACCTCGGAGGTGTGGGCGCCGCAGTCCAGGCACTGGACATACACGCACCA
>CANPWM010000049.1 GCA_947584295.1 uncultured Oscillospiraceae bacterium
GGAACCACATACACCATCAAGGATGTGAGCCGATGGGACGCCAACATGTTCTCCGAAGGGCCGCTGCCACCTCTGCCCACGCCCACTTGCGACTGGAGCAGCTTCCCCGCCGTGGAGTTGCCCGCACCGGAGGCGAGGCACTTCATCAAATCCAATGGCGACTACCTCTACATCCGCAACCTCTACGAGACCCGCAGAATGCAGTACACGCTGATGAATCTGGCAGGGACAAACCCTGAAACCAGCAGCGGGGGCAAATTGCGCTACGGTTCCAGGGGCACACCTTACGTCCGCATCAGCCTGACCATCCCGGACAGCGCCGGGGCCTGGTCCTTCTGGCCGTGGCGGGACAGCGAACTGACCAAGCTGTTCAACTCCTGCCCGCCGGGGACCTACTCGGTGGAGGCGTGGGATCTGTACAAGGATGGCGTGTATAATCACACGGAGTACCGGGTCTATGTGACCTGACCTCGCAAGGAATCGGGAGCCGCTCCTTCCGCAAATGGAGCGGCCCTGCCTTTTGGGGAAAGGATTTTCTACGCATATAGAAACCGCTTTTGAGAGCAGGTATACAGACCCCCCTCTGACGTGCCCTGTGAAGCCCCTGTTTTCAAGGGCTGTGAAGCTCCGAAATGCGTAGAAAGCAGGAAACTCATGTCACGCTTGTAAGTCCGTTTTTTAGGGCGGTAAGGTAAATACACGGGCCCCTCCCGTTTCGCGGTTTTGAGCCTTAGAGGATCAAGGGCTACGAAAGCCTAAAGCGTGACACCGCAGCCTTTCAATCAGTGCAAAAAGTACCATGCCTGAAACAAGAAGCCGCCTAAACTTTTTTATAACAGTTTTCACTCCTTTATAGTGCTTTTTGTTTCATTCAAAGTGTTCTACAGAACTTTTTGTCGCTGCGTTCTCCATGTGTTCCAAAAATATCTGTGGCTGATTATGTGGTCAATACCCATCCCATACGGAAAGTGCAAAAATTACCCTGCTTAAAACAATAAGACCCCCAAAAAGCTTCACATATAGATACCGCAAAAGTCCTCAGCGGTGAGTTGCACCAGCGTATTCAAAGAAGAATTGACACGGCAAAGGCCGAGCCCTGTTGGACCCGGCCTTTGCCGTTTGGAAAAGTAGGAGGGAAATGCGCATTACGCGGTTTCAGCAATAAAATGATTGCGGCTCATGCCGGCAGGACGACCTTCGCGATATGCTCCGCGCTGAGGCCGAACTGTTTGAGCAGGGCGGCGGCGGGGCCCGAGTGGCCGAACTCGTCATTGACGCCGATTCGTTTCACCTTACAGGGGATGCCGCTCTCGGCGACGGTCGCGCACACCGCCTCGCCCAGCCCGCCGATGATGGAGTGCTCCTCCGCGGTGACGATCTTCCCGCACGTCTTTGCGGCTCTCAGCACCAGCTCCTCGTCCAGGGGCTTGACGGTGGCCATGTCGATGACCATGGCGGAGATACCTTCCTCCGCCAGCATCTGCCCCGCCTTCACCGCCTCCGGCACCAGCAGCCCGTTGGCGATGATGGCCACATCGGTGCCCTCCCGCAAGACCTCGCCCTTGCCGATCTCAAAGGTGTAATTGTCCGGGTCGTGGACCGCGTCCATGCCGAAGCGGCTGAACCGCATATACACCGGCCCCTTGTACTCATAGGCCGCCTTCACCATGGCCCTGGTCTCCACGTCGTCGGCAGGGGACATCACCACCATGCCGGGGATGGACCGCATCAGCGCGAAGTCCTCGCAGCACTGATGGGAGGCGCCGTCCTCGCCCACGGAGATGCCCCCATGGGTGGCCCCGATCTTCACATTCAGGTGGGGGTAGCCGATGGAATTCCGCACCTGCTCAAAGGCCCGGCCCGCCGCGAACATGGCGAAGCTGGAGGCAAAGGGCACCAGCCCCATGGAGGCCGCGCCCGCCGCCACCGCCATCATGTTCCCCTCGGCGATGCCGCAGTTGAAGTGTCGGTCCGGGTACGCCTTCTGGAAGGTGTTGGTCTTGGTGGCGTTGGACAGGTCCGCGTCGAACACGATCACGTCCTCGTGGGCGGCGCCCAGCTCCTTCAATGCGTTCCCGTAGCTCTCACGGGTGGCGATCTTTTTCACGTCCGCCATCTCACTCCGCCTCCAATCCGGCCAGTTGGGCGTTCAGTTCACCCATGGCTTGCTCGTATTCCGCGTCGTTGGGGGCCTTGCCGTGCCAGCCCACCTGGTTCTCCATGTAGCTGACCCCCTTGCCCTTGGTGGTGTGCATCACGATGGCGAAGGGCACCCCCTTGGTCTCCTTTGCTTTGGCAAAGACCGCCTCCATCTGGTCGAAGTCGTGGCCGTCGATCTCGGCCACCTCGAACCCGAAGGCCACCAGCTTGTCCGGGATGGGATAGGAGTTCATGACCTCCGTCACGGGGCCGTCGATTTGGAGGCCGTTGTTGTCGATGATGACGCACAGGTTATCCAGCTTGTAGTGGTGGGCGAACATCAGGGCCTCCCAGACCTCGCCCTCCTCGATCTCGCCGTCCCCCAGCAGGGTGTAGACCCGGCAGGTCTTGCCCATGTGCCGGGCGGCCAGGGCCATGCCGCAGGCGGCGGAGATCCCCTGGCCCAGGGAGCCGGTGGACATGTCCACCCCGGGGACCGTGTTCATGTTGGGGTGACCTTGAAGATAGCTGCCGATCTGCCGCAGGGTCTTCAGATCCTCCACCGGGAAGAAGCCCCGGTTTGCCAGGGCGGCGTACAGGCCGGGGGCGGTGTGGCCCTTGGACAGGACGAACCGGTCCCGGTCAGGATTTTTCGGGTCCGCCGGGTCGATGTTCAGCTCTTTGAAATACAGGTAGGCGAACATATCGGCGGCGGACAGGCTGCCGCCGGGGTGGCCGGCCTTGGCCGCGTGGGTGCCCTCGACGACCCCCATGCGGACTTTGCAGGCGGCGATCTGGAGCTGCTTTTTCTCGTTTGCAGTCATATGATCAACTCCTCAACCCCAGGGATTCTCTGTGGGATAGGGGAGGCTCTTGGGCTGATTGTACGCGATGTCCTGCACGCCCAGGAACTTGAACACCTCGAACAGAGCCTTGCCGTAGTGGCCGAAAGCCACCGCCCCGTGGTGGGGGTACCGCCTCTGGATCAGCACATGGCGGTAGAACCGTCCCATCTCCGGGATGGCAAACACCCCGATGCCGCCGAAGGACTGGGTGGCCACCGGCAGCACCTCCCCCTGGGCGATGTAGGAGCGGAGGTCGCCGTTGGAGTCGCATTGCAGACGGTAGAAGGTGATGTCGCTGGGCGCGATGTCCCCCTCCAGGGTGCCCCGGGTGAAGTCAGGCTCGCTGTCTTTCGGCTCCAGCAGCCGGTGCTGGATGAGCTGGTACTTCACTGCCCGGTCGGCGCACAGCTTGCAGGCCGGCGTGTTGCCGCAGTGGAAGCCCATGAAGGTGTCGGTGAGGGCGTAGTCATACTTGCCCTTGATCTGCTCCGCCCACATCTGAGCGGGGACGGAGTTGTTGATGTCCAGCAGGGTCACGGTGTCGCCGGACACGCACATGCCGATGTACTCGCTGAGGGCGCCGTAGATGTCCACCTCGCAGGCCACGGGGATGCCCCGGGAGGCCAGGCGGGAGTTGACGTAGCAGGGCTCGAAGCCGAAAGCCTCCGGGAAGGCGGGCCAGCACTTGTCGGCAAAGGCCACATACTTGCGGCTGCCCTTGTGCTGCTCTGCCCAGTCCAGGAGGGTCAGCTCGAACTGGGCCATCCGGGCGCTGAGTTCGGGATAGTACCGGCCCTCGCCCATCTCAGCGGCCATCTCATCGCAGATACCGGCGATGCGGGGGTCGCCGGCGTGGGCCTTGTAGCTCACCAGCAGGTCCAGCTCGGAGTTCTCCTCGATCTCCACGCCGATCTCGTACAGGCCCTTGATGGGGGCGTTGCAGGCGAAGAAGTCCTGGGGCCGGGGGCCGAAGGTGATGATCTTCAAATTTGCCACGCCGATGAGGGCCCTTGCGATGGGCACAAAGTCCGCGATCATCTTCGCAATGTCCTCGGCGGTGCCCACGGGGTACTCGGGGATATACGCCTTGAGGTGGCGCATCCCCAGGTTATAGGAGCAGTTCAGCATACCGCAGTAGGCGTCGCCGCGCCCGTTGATGAGGTCGCCGTCGCCCTCGGCGGCGGAGGCGTACATGACGGGGCCGTCGAAATTTTTGGCGATCAGCGTCTCCGGCGTCTCCGGGCCGAAGTTGCCCAGGAACACCACCAGGGCGTTGCAGCCGGCGGACTTGACCTCCTCCACCGCTTTCAGCATATCCAGCTCGTTCTCCACAGTGGTCTTGCACTCGTACAGGTCCAGGCCGCTCTTGGCGCAGGCGGACACGATGGCGGCCCGCCGCCGCTCCGACAGGGAGATGACGAAGCAGTCCCGGCTCACAGCGATGATGCCCAGTTTCACTTCGGGGATGTTGGTAAGCATGATCCTTTCCTCCTCATATATCGTTTGCAATGTCGATATTGACGCCCTTCAGCCCGATGTGGGCGCCGCCCTTCCCCTCATCGGACTCAGGATGGGCCAGCAGCCATTTATTCCGGGCGGTGAGCCAGGTGTCCTCCTCATTGACCGGCTTCGCGCCGGGGACGGCGGTGTTGGTGCCCCTGGGCAGGACCACGGCGACCCGGAACCCCTCGGCCTCGCTCACATGACAGGGCGCGTAGTGAAGGGTGGTGGCGTAGACCTCTACCGGAACGCCGGCGGGCACCCGGAACGCCTTGACGCGGGAGGTGTCCAGCACGCCGTCCACGATCTCCTCCTGTCTGGCCAGCAGCAGGATGAAATCCCCCTCGCCCACGTTGACCTCGCTGTCCCGGTGGTATTCCAGGCAGTTCAGCCTGGTATTGCGGCCCCAGCACATACCGATCTGGATGGGCATACCGCCGTAGGCGTTGTCCCGAAACTCTCGGTAGACAGCGCAGGCTTCCAGGGACGCGATGTCCGGCTCATATTCTGTACCGGACTCCGGCAAGGGGATGTCATTCATCGCCCGCACCAGAGCGGAGGTGTCGTAGCCCTCCAGCACTTTGCCATAGGGCTTGAACGTCGGGTCAAAAACCGTTTTGATTTCCATAGTGTGTCCCCCCTTACAGCGCCGCCAGGGTGTGAAAGCTGTCCCGCAGCGTGGGATACAGATTCCGATAGAGCTGGTAAAACGGCTCATATGCCGCGGAGTTCTCCGCCTTTGGCTGCTGGATCTCGCCCGCGTGGACGGCCACCTTGCAGCCCTCCGCGACGGAGGAGTAGAGCCCCGCGCCCACCCCCGCCAGGATGGCCGCCCCCAGCGCCGGCCCCTGCTCGGAGGCGATGGTCTTTACGGGACAGCCGTACAGGTCGGCCAGCATCTGCCGCCAAAAGGGGCTCCGTCCGCCGCCGCCGCAGGCGGCCATGTCGGACACGTCCACCCCCATCTCCCGGAACACGTCCAGGCATTGCCGCTGGGAGTAGGCCACACCCTCCATCACCGCCCGGATCATGTCGCCTTTTGTGTGGATGTTGGAAAGGCCGATGAACGCGCCTCTCGCGTCGGAGTCCAGCAGCGGGGACCGCTCCCCCATGAGATAGGGCAGGTAGATCAGCCGGTTGGCCCCGATGGGACTGCGGGCCGCGCTGTCGGTCATCAGCTCGTATACGTCCCGCCCCTGGGCGGCAGCCAATTCCCGCTCAGCGCCGCAGAACTGGTTGCGGAACCACTGGAGAGACAGTCCGGCAGCCAGGGTGCAGCTCATCACCGTCCACGCCCCCGGTACGGCGGAGCAGAAGGTGTGGACCCGGCCCTTGGGGTCGATGGTCACCTGATCCGCGTGGGCGAAGATGACCCCGGAGGTGCCCAGGGTGGTGAAGGCTTTGCCGGTCTCCACCACGCCGGTCCCGATGGCGGCGGCCGCGTTGTCTCCCGCCCCACCTACCACGGGGGTGCCCGGGGCCAGCCCGGTGGCCTCGGCGGCGGCCAGGGTCACCGCCCCTGTCACCTGGCAGGATTCGTACATCCGCCCCAGCAGGCCAGAGTCGATGTCCAGGGCGGACAGGACCTTGCCGCTCCAGCGGCGGTTCGGCACATCCAGCAGGTTCATGCCGGAGGCGTCGGAAACCTCGGTGGCGAACTCGCCGGTGAGCTTGTATCTGATGTAGTCCTTGGGGAGCAGGATGTGGCGGCACTTCTCGTAGACCGCCGGCTCGTTCTCCCGCACCCACAGAATCTTTCCGGCGGTAAAGCCGGGCAGCGCGGGATTGGCGGTGATGTCGATCAGCCGCTGTCCCAGCGCCTCGGTGATTTCATCGCATTGCTTTTGGGTCCGTCCGTCGCACCAGAGGATGGCGTTGCGCTGAACATGACCCTGGGCGTCCAGCATCACCAGTCCGTGCATCTGGCCGGAAAGCCCCACGCCCTTGATCTCCTCCGGCTTGACGCCGCTCTTGTTCAGAACGGCCCGGACGGTCTCCTGTACCGCTCCCCACCAGTCGTGGGGGTCCTGCTCCGCCCAGCCGTTTCGGGGCTGATGCAGCGGATACTCCACGGTGTGGCTCGCCAACGGCGTCCCGTTCACGTCGAACAGCACCGCTTTTGTGCCTGAAGTGCCAAGATCGATCCCTAATAGCAAGTCCATTTCGTTTCACCTTTTTTAAGATGGAATTTTTAATGATTTCAGTTCAAATGCAATAAAGTCCACCGCGCCCGTACCGACGAATTTGAAATACAGGGTCTTGACCCCTGTGCCCACGTCGAGCTTGCCGGAGAAGCTTCGCTTCCCTCCCTGCACGTCCACCTTGATGCCGATTCCTTTGGCGAACGTGGGCTTGTCGGAGACCTCAAAGGTCCCGGAGCCGGTGCCACCCAGCTCCACGGTCACGTCCACGGGCCCGTCCAGCTGGAAGTACTTGAAGCCGGCCACCGCGCCGTCACGCATGTTGGCGATGTACTGATCGCCGTTTTCCTCCCGGTCTTTCCCCGTCTGGGTGAAGTAGGGGTGGGCGGCCAGCCGCTTCCGGGGGCTGGAGCCGTCATACCGGCCCACGCCGTCCTTGCTCCAGAGATTGCAGGCGATGCGGGCCTCGTACCGGCCCTCGCCCTTCAGCGGCCCGTCGTTCAGCCCGCAAGAGGTGACCTCCGCCTGTTGGAAGGAACCGTCGGGATTTTGCACCAGCCGCTCCGCGCAGGCCTGCCGGGAATAGGAGTGCCGGTTGGTCTGCCGGTGGTAGAAGATGTACCACTGATCCCCCAGCTTCAGCATCCCGCCGTGGGTATTGCCCAGGTAGTTGAGGGCCTTGGACTCGTCCTCGTTGCCGTCCAGGAACAGATCGCCCTGATCCACCAGCGTGCCGCCGAAGGTGAAGCCGCCGTCGGGCCGGTCGCTGACGGCATAACACAGCTCGTGGTTGTGCCGGGAGGAGTACACGAAAATGTACTTATCCCCGTCCTTGCGGATGGAGCTGGCCTCGAAGAACTCGTGGTTGGGGAAGGAGCCGGGGCCCTCCTTGGGGAAGATGACTTTCGGCTCGGTCTTGATGGTCACCATGTCCTGTTCCAGCTCCACTACCACGCCGCCGTCGTTTTTCAGCTTCTTGCCGCCGGTGACGATGGCCGGGGTGGGGGTGTAGAAGCCGGAGTACAGCCAGACGCGGCCGTCATCGTCATAGAGAATGCCGGGGTCGAAGGGGAACTGGTCCCCCTTCCGGCGGCCCCAGATGGTGCCGTCCTTGTAGTGGACGTGGCCCAGGAACTCATACTTGCCCGCCGGGGTGTCGCACACCGCCACGCCCATGATCCCCATGAAATCAAAGGCGTAGTAGAGATAGTACCGCCCGTCGGGGCCCTGGCACACGTCCGGGGCGAACAGAAGGCGAAGGCCCAGCTTGTTTTTGGGGTCCTGATCCTTGCGGAAGATAATCCCCTCGCAACGCCAGTCGCTGAGGTCGTCCGCCGGAGCGGACCAGCACACGTAGTCGTTGACGCAGAAGATAAGGGCGTTGAACTTGTCGTGGGAGCCGTAGACGTAGACCCGATCCCCGAACAGGTGGGGTTCGCCGTCGGGGATGTACTCCCAACTGGGCAAATAGGGGTTGACTGCTTGATACTTTTGATATTTCATTCAGGTACACGCTCCTTTCATAGTTTGGCATGCCCAGTTTGGTTTCATGAATATTATATAGCATGTTGATTCCTCATCAAGGTCGACAATGCGTGAAACAACCCCGCAAAGCGGGTAAAGTTGACAGTAGAGATGGTAGAAGGGTTTATTCGCGGCGGAATCCAGTACAGAGACTGACTCTCCCAGGTAAATGGGCCGGAGAGCCCCTGTGGTGCTGTGAGTGTCGCTGGGCGTAATTTACTTGCGGCTTCCCTTTCTAGAATATATCTGCAGGTATGGTAAGTGTCGGGATCCTAAAGAACCCCGACACTTGCCATTTGAAAAAGAAGAGTATAGGAACGACGACAGTCCTATCGCCCTCTTGGAGATAACAGCATGGATTGCTCCATTGTACCAGCCCTAAGTTGGTTTGCGATTAAAAATCAATCTCCGTAATTGCCGGTCAGGCCGAGGGCTGTACCCCAAGTAGTGGCGTCGCAGGTAAAATCACGATTCACACGTTCATCGATTGCAGCGACAAAATGTAGGCTAAGCGCATGACTCTCGTCATCCTTATCGGCGACGGTCACTTTGCCGTTAGAGTCCGTCAAGCTAAAGGTCCAGTCTTTCCAGGTCCACTCGCCGCTCTCTACCAGCCCTGCCGTGACGAAAGTAAATTTGTAGGTGCCGTCCGCATAGCAGTCAAGAAGATAGTTCTCAGAATCAGAGGCAAAACTGAAGAGCACAGATGCCTCGCTTACAGGCTCATAATTTCCCGTTGTGCCCAGCGCTGTACCCCAAGTAGTGGCATCGCAAGTAAAATCGCGGTTCACACGTTCATCGATTGCAGCGACAAAATGTAGGCTGAGCGCGTGACTCTCGTCATCCTTATCGGCGACGGTCACTTTGCCGTTAGAGTCCGTCAAGCTAAAGGTCCAGTCTTTCCAGGTCCACTCGCCGCTCTCTACCAGCCCTGCCGTGACGAAAGTAAATTTGTAGGTGCCGTCCGCATAGCAGTCAAGAAGGTAATTCTCAGAATCGGAGGTGAATCTGAACAGAGGCTCACCCTCGGCATCGTTCCCTTCACCTCCGCCGACGGGGTTTCCGGAGCCGGATGGTGCTTGCGTGGGTTCCCATCCCTTTTCCCGGAGGAAGTCTTCAGCGGAGGCGTAGCTTACACTGCCGTTGCCGCCAATGGGCATATTGCGGACAAACTGGCCGCCATCAGCAAAGCCCAAGGCAATGTTGATGGTGATCTCGTCAAAATGACCGGTCAAGTCATAGGAGTAATCAATCGTGCATACGCCGTCCATACCCTCTATGGTATAGCAGGCCACGCAGAACCACAAGTGATCGTCCTCCTCGTTTGTCCAGTATCCATAATAATCGTACCGGTGTCCTCTGCCATAAACACTCAGTACCGACTCACCATCCTCACAAAGATTAAGAATGGCATCGAATTGCTTTGCTTCACCGCCACCTTCAATCGTTGCTGATCCGGTCAACTGGTACACAATCGTTTTTGCCGAAACATCTTCTGCCAGATAATCCTCAGGAGTATAACCCTGCCAGACATCCTCCGCCACCGTCGGGGTCTTGTAGTTTCCCTCACTCTGCGGATTGTTCGTGGCACCTGCGGGTTCAGACACCAAACTCCCTGTGCTTTCTGTGGAAGGGTCGGTATCGATGGGACTCCCACTACTGTTTAAGAGCGCAACGCCGCAGAGGACGGCCACTAGTACCACCATGGGAATGACGACTTTCAGATCCGATGGACGGAAGGAATACTGCTCATCCTTCTCCTGCTTGCAGATGACGGAAAAGAGTGCACAGACCATGGCCAGCAGGAACAGAACCAGTGCTGTCACCAGATAAGGAGAAAGACCAGTGTTCATCACGTCGCCACTGAAGTAAAACGCGAGATAGCTGACACGGCCTTCAATCAGCGAGAAGAACAGCGCCGTGGTGGTAGCGTATGCCGCGATGGAAGGCACCTTAGCATAGTCCTTGTAGGTCGCGATCAGATTCAGGAAAATCGACCCGAAAGCCAAGCCGATGATTAAAGCGGGGTGTTCGGACTGCTCCACCGACACAGCGGTAAGCATACGGAAGAAAATGAGGCCGATGGCCGTGAACAGTAGCGCAGCCAGGGAAAACAGATAGCCTTTCCCCTTTTTAGAAAAGAACTCTTTCATTTTTCAGAACCTCCCTTGACTTTTTTGTTCGCATTGAATAGATATAGCGCAGTTGTAGCCACCGCAGATATGACAAAGACAATATCGAGTGTATTGAACAGCGTTTTCCACCAAGGAGTAATCAGCACAATCTTAGACTCTGCGTCGATTCCGTTGACCGCATTGGAATGGATGAAACTGTAGAGAATGCGGTGGCAGGCATCACGGGTGGCGGAGAGTAGCACCGGGTCAGCCTTGATGCTTTCGGGAGTGAGCGTCTGATTTACATAGGCCTTGGAGGAATCGTCATATACGCCGTTGTTCATCATCGTGCTGACACCAGCGGCAATAGCAGCATTCCCGTCGTAAAGGCCTGCTGTGGGAGATCCCAGATCGGTGATGACATATGCCTGAGAACCCCACTCCTGCCGGAGTGCTACCGTCAGCAGGTCATACTCGGCGCTGGTAGAAATCAAACCGATTCGGTTATAGGAGCTCATCATACCGTTTGCCTCGCCGTAAGTCATAACGCCTTCAAAAGCCCGCATATAGACCTCGCGAAGCGCCTGCTCGTTGGTGAAGGTACCCACGCCGATTCGGTTTTGCTCCTGATCATTGAGGACGAAGTGCTTCACTGTGATGACCTGACCCTTCGCTCCGGCACCCTTGGTGAGTTCAGCCAGCATGAGAGAGGTATGCACGGGATCGGCGGAAAGGTACTCGGAGAGCCTGCCGCCGTAGGGAGTGCGGTGCAGGTTGGCGCCAGGAGCGTATGTAAAGCTGGCGCCGCAGTATAGGCCATCCTCCCCCATAAAGTCTCCCTGACGGGCGGCCAGGGACTTGTTGAAGGTGGCACCCAGTACCGGTTCAGAGGCAAACATATTTGCGTCCAGCGTCCCGTCTACAGCGACTGGCTCCTCAGTAATACCGTCAGTCATGGTGTACCCGGCGGGAATTGCGTTTTTTTCACCCGTGATGGGATCGACGGAGAGATTGAGATAGGGGATATTCAGTCCGATGGGGGAATCGCCTCCGTTGCTCTCCGGGAAGGTCACGGAGGGAGCAGTCTGAACATGGTATCGGCCCTGCGCTACCAAACGGCTCATCTCATAGATGGAAAGGTTGTCCAAAATCTCATCCCAGCCCGGGTCAGAGTAGTCCTTATCCCGCATACTCACAACATTGAGCGGCACCATTTTGCGGTTGACTTCGTCCAGCGTAATGTAGTCCTGATAGGTCACATCAGTGGCCTGAGCACGGTCAGCGGTATCGTTCCATTGGGCGTTTTCATATTTTTTGGTGTCATTCAGCGCAGCCAGCATATCATCGGTGGCCTCGATTACCACGGCCTCGGGATAGGTTCCTGCCCAGTCGCTTCTGGAGAGGTAGGTCACGCTGCCGGGAGCCCAGTAATTGAGATCCGCCTCAGCAAAGGTGTTGGTGATGGCATACCCAGTGTAGATTGAGTTGGCGTAGGTGGTGGTGTCCAGGCTGTCCTGCCTCCAATGGTAGGTCAGCGAGGGATCGCCGTCTTCCGTCATCCCGTCTGCAGTGGTTTTCCCCTTTGCGGCCAAAATATTATTGAGCGCCTCATGGGCGCTGCCGCCCACGGAGAAGTAGTAATCTCCGGCATCCATAATGTAGGTTTTGGCTGACACATAGTCATAGGAGGCCAGCCACTGAAGATGGATCGTGATTTCAAGTGTTTCAGAAGCACCGGGTACAAGCTCTTTTGTTTTCTCAAAGCCCACAAGCTGTACGGATGCTTTTTCAACTTTGTTCTGTACGTCGTAGTCGGTATATGGCGACTGGGCGAACACGGTGACTACTTCTTTGCCTGCTACCGTACCGGTGTTGGTGACCTTGACCGTCAGAACTGCGGTATGGGTGTCGTTGTCAAAGACAGGATCGCCCATCAATTCTTTGCTGAATGTGGTATAGCTCAGACCATAGCCGAAGGGATAGAGCACCTCGTCCGCATAGTTCCAACTGCCGTTTCCCGCATACACACCCGCAGAGGAGTTTGCCGAGCCCTGGCCCAGCACGCAGTCCTCATACCTAGTTTCAAAGTATCGATAGTCGGAATAGATGCCCTCGGCATATACCACATAATTTTTAGCCTGAGAAGCCTTGATTCTGGAACCGTTCGTGTATGTATAGTTTCCAAAGTTCATCATGGCAGGGCTGGCGTTGGTATCCACCGTATAGGTTTCCACCAGCTTGCCAGAAGGGGAGATGACCCCACTGATGACATCAGCGATGCCGTAGGCGCCCCGGTAGCCCGCATTGCCGAAGCGGAGGATTGCCGATATGCCGGCATCACTCTCCAAATCCCCCACTTCAATGGGGTGATCGCCACTGAGCAGAACTACAACCTTGGTACCGGATGCCTTTGCGGTATCAATGAGGGCTTGCTCGTCATCAGTTATGGACAAGCGCCCCGACTCCATGTCCGTGCCTTCGCCAGCCACTCTGCCAATGACCACCAGCGCCATATCGCAACTTGCGGGGTCATCGGACACAGTGAGTCCTACCTGGCTCAATGCGCTGGAAAGGGTAGTACTCCGCGCCTTCATCTCTCCGGTAATGGAGCCGCCGCCCGAGCCGGTGGAAAAAAGAAAGTTTTCCTCACCCAATACGGCGATTTTCCCGGTGCGTAACGGCAGGGTTCCGTCATTCTTCAGCAAAACCACACCTTCATCTGCAATCTCCCGCAGCGTCTGCACCTTCGCCTGGTACATATCCTGGAGGTCATCGTAGTCGGAGGTGTAATACATGGAAATCCCGCTGCCGCCTTCAATCCTGCTGGTTTCAAGGTCTAAAGCTTGGTTGACCATATTTTCATAGGTACCTGCGACATTGGTCACGATGAGGCACGCCACAGTGAGAAAAATCGTCACCAGTGACAGCGCTTTCCACACTCTTCTTTTCATTGTACGGTAGCTCCTCCTTTTAGTCTTCGTTTAGTCTTTGCTAGTTTCATTGTATCTTCTGAGTTGAATAAAAAAAGAGATAATTCGCAACCGGTCATTTCGAGGTGCAAATTATCTCTTCATTTCAAATTTGGTTGTTTTCACAGCGCGAATGGTAAGTCAGAAGGTAAACATACAGGTGAGGCAGAACAGACCGTTCGTTGCATTCACATCCATTTCCCCGCCGTACTTTTTGACAATGTGGCGCATACTTTTTATTCCGAACCCGTGATACTGTTTGTCCTCTTTGCTGGTTCCCAATTCTCTGTCTGCAATGTTCGGCCCGTTGTAGGTGTTTTCCACCCGAATGAAAAGCATATTTCCAATATCCTTTATGCTGAGACGGATCAAACGGCTGCCCTCCGAAAGTTTTTCCTCATATTCGACAGCGTTGTCTAGGGCATTTCCAAACAGGGAATAAATATCCGATTCAGACAGCTTTGATAGTTTTTCTCCATCTACCAGAGCGGTGAATTCGATTCCTTTTGCCTTACAGGCGAAATACTTTTCGCCAAGTATGATATCCAACGCAGGACACCCTGTATTGTAGTAGCTTTCATACTGGGAAAGGCCGTCCTCTAACTCAGCGATTGTTTCGGCCCGTACTGATGACACCTGCTTTAGCCGGTGGATCTGGTGTTTCAGGTCATGATATTTAATATTCAGGTAGTCCACGCCGTCCCGAAAGGACTCAAATCGTTTTCGCTCCTGTTCCAGAATGTACTCAATCTGCTCGTTCTCCCGCTCTATTGCTCCTCGCTTAAAAATGTTCATTTGCAGAGACAGAAGAAAAATTCCGCATATCATGCCATAGCCCACAGAGGCTATTTCACCCAGGACGGAAACAGGGGACAGATCGCCGGCAAGCACGTTGATTACGATTAGGCTAACTACGGTGAGAATATTGACCGTAAAGGAGTCGTTGGCCTTGAGTTTTATATCATCCTGCTTCTGGAGCCGCCGAATCACAAGGAAATACATACAGGTATAACACAATGCAAGAAATCCTACATAAATAACTGATAAAACAACGATAGACACTTGGTCTATGTATAGCGTCTCAATAAACTTATAGAGCTTAATCGTCGTGTGCTGGACAGCATAGGCTCCGGAGCAGATAAAAAACGACTCTCGGAAGCTGAAGCAGAATAAACAGCATATGGCCAGAGCAACTATTGAAAAAATCGCTGTATATCTCAATACATCAATGGCTACAACCGCGAGCCTTTCCCACTGATGGTATCTGGTCAGCATCGGTGAGGTACAATAAGAAAATGTGTAACATACTGCAAGGCATATGGGCAGCTTCAGCCAAAAATGGTGTCTGCGCTCATACGGCAAAACGTAGAGCGCGACGACTACGATGAGCTCAGTGAGAAATTTCACAGAAACGTAGGATGTGTAATTCATGATAATCTATCTCCGAAATAGCGCATTACATTTATCATAAACTCTTTTTTGCGTGCGCGGCTGATAGGGACAGTCTCTGTCCCTACCTGTACGGTATTTCCTACAACGCCCTTAACAAATTTGAGATGTACAATAAAGCTGTTAGACGGTCTTGCAAAACTGTCCTCAGGCAATTTTTCCTCCAGCTTAGAAAAGGAGCCGCTGGCTTCTATAGGACCTTTCTCGGTCACATATTTAATGCTGTGGCCAGAGATCTCAATGTACATCAACTCAGCATAGGGAATAACCCGAACACCGTCCCGCAGGCGAACCACCAGTTCACAGCCCTTGTCCCGCAGGCCAGTGCGGATGAGCCGGTCCATCAGTGTAAAAAAGCTGAGATAACTTACGGGTTTGACCAGAAACCCGGAGGCTTCCACCTCATAGCCGCTGGGTGCAAACTGGGTATGACTCGTGACAAAAACGAGCCTGACCTTTGGGTCCAATTCGCGTAGCCGCTGAGAAGCCTCAAAGCCGTTGATATACGGCATCTGAATATCCATAAAGATGATATCATAGTTGGGCTGATAACCGTTCAAAAAAGATACGCCGTCCGAGAAAAAGGCAATATCATACGAAATGCGCTGTTCTGCCGCATAACGGGCAACATACTCTGAAAGCGTCTTTGAGTATTCAGCTTCGTCTTCAATTATGGCTATTCTAAACATAATGCATCACCCCAAAAAGTATAGTTATCGGCAGTCTACCCAATTCAGGGCTGATCTCTTATCGTCAGGTCAAAGTAATTTTGGCTTAACACAAGCAGTTTGTCAAGAACCATTTGCGAATGCTTAGGATGCTAGTCCGTGGGTTCTACCTCTCTCAGCGACCCCATATTTACCCCGTATAATCAAAGATCATATGTAGGTCCTAATGCTCCCCAAGAGGAATCAGGATATTTAATATAATCTTCCCTGAACAAACAAAACTCCCAGGAACCTCAAGACAAATCCGCCCAAATATGGTAAAATAAGTGCAA